>NZ_JADBZL010000043.1:0-15485 GCF_020402505.1 Phenylobacterium sp.
AATTAAGATACTGTAATTCCTCCACCTCATGAGGGGGAGGTGACCCGCGCAGCGGGCCGGAGGGGGTTATCGGCGGCTCAGCAGGCCCCCTCACCCCGCTTCGCGGGGAGCTCCCCCTGGGAGGGGGAGCAATTAAGATACTGTAATTCCTCCACCTCTTGAGGGGGAGGTGGACCGCGCAGCGGGCCGGAGGGGGTCTGCGGCGGCTAGGGTTCCAGGCGCTTGCCGTCGAGCTGGCGGGCGGTGCGGGTCGTCTCCGCCTGGGCCTTGGCCTTTTCAGCCTTGGTGCGGCCGAAGGCGACGCGGTTCTCTGCGGCGAGGGATTTCGCGGCTTCCCGGTCCCGGGCCTTGCGGGCCTTGTTCAGGTTGACGACCGTCACGGCCTATTTCACCGCAGCGCAGAAGCGCTGGATCCGGCCGCAGGCGTCCTCCAGCACGGCCTCG
Source organism: Phenylobacterium sp. (assembly GCF_020402505.1). Lineage (GTDB taxonomy): Bacteria > Pseudomonadota > Alphaproteobacteria > Caulobacterales > Caulobacteraceae > Phenylobacterium. Next base: position 445 of record NZ_JADBZL010000043.1, read on the forward strand.
GAGGTGGCGTAGCTGATGCGGAAGAAGGGCGACAGGCCGAAGGCTGCGCCGAACACCACCGCCACGCCCTCGGACTCCAGGAGCTCGTTGGCGAAGTCCTGGTCCGAGCCGATCACCCGGCCCGAGGGGGCCGTGCGGCCGATCAGCTTCTCGCAGGACGGATAGACGTAGAAGGCCCCCTCCGGGGTCGGGCACTCCAGGCCCGAGGCCTGGTTCAGCATGGAAACCACCAGGTCCCGGCGCTTCTGGAAGAGGGCGGCGTTGGGCTTGATGAAGTCCTGGGTCCCGTTCAGGGCCTCGACGGCGGCGTACTGCGAGACCGAGCAGGGGTTGGAGGTGGACTGGCTCATGACCTTGGCCATCAGCTTGATCAGGGGCTCGGGGCCCGCGGCGTAGCCGATCCGCCAGCCGGTCATGGCGTAGGCCTTGGAGACCCCGTTCATGGTCAGGGTGCGCTCGTAGAGGGCGGGCTCGACCTGGGCGATGGTCCAGAACGTCATGTCGTCGAACATCAGGTGTTCGTACATGTCGTCGGTGAGGATCCAGACCTGCGGGTGGCGCAGCAGCACCTCCGCCAGGCCCTTCAGCTCCTCCTTCGTATAGGCCGCGCCCGAGGGGTTGGAGGGCGAGTTCAGGATCAGCCAGCGGGTGCGCGGCGTGATCACGGCCTCCAGTTCGGCGGGCTTCAGCTTGAAGCCGCTGGCCGCCGTGGTCGGGGCGAAGACCGGGGTTCCTCCGGCCAGCAGGACCATGTCGGGATAGCTGACCCAGTAGGGCGCCGGCACGATGACCTCGTCCCCCGGATTCAGGGTGGCCATCATGGCGTTGAAGATGACCGGCTTGCCGCCGGGCGAGACGTTCACCTGGGAGGGCTTGTAGGCGAGGCCGTTCTCGCGGGCGAACTTGGCGGCGATGGCCTCCTTCAGCTCGGGGATGCCGTCGACCGTGGTGTACTTGGTCTTGCCCTCGCGGATGGCGCGGATCGCGGCCTCCTTGATGTTCTCCGGGGTGTCGAAGTCCGGCTCGCCGGCGCCGAGGCTGATGATGTTGCGCCCCTGGGCCTTCAGCTCGCGGGCCTTCTGGTCCGTGGCCATGGTGGCGGACGGCTTGACGCGGGACAGGGTGACGGATTCGAGCGACATGGGGGGCTCCCGGCGAGGACTCACTGTGCAGCGGCGGTGTATCCGAAGCGCCGGTTGCGGCATAGGCCGGCTCTGCAACACTGGCGAGGCATCGCCGCCGCTTGACCCGGCGTCCGGACCGCGCGACTCGAGGAACATGCGCCGTCTGCTCCAAATCGTCAGCAACATGGACGCCCGGGCCTGGGTGAGTCTCTTTGTCTCCTTCCTGCTGTTCGGCGGGGTGGGTCTGGTCTTCCTGTTCGGGGCCCGGCTGATGGGTTTCGACAGCGAGACCGCCCTGAGGGGCTGGCTCGGTGCGGCCCACGGCCCCTGGGCGCTGCCGGCGGCGGTGGCGGCCTTCGCCGCACTGGCCTTCCTGGGCGCCCCGCAGTTTGTGCTGATCGCGGCGGCCGTGGTCGCCTTCGGCCCCGTGAACGGGGCCATCTACAGCTGGGTCGGGACGATGGTCTCGGCGATGATCGGTTTCTGGCTCGGGCGATCCGCCGGCGCCCGCACCCTGCAGATCTTCTCCAGCGAGAGCCTGGACCGCTTCATGGCCCTGGTCGGCCGCAACGGCTTCCTCGCCAGCCTGGTGGTGCGGCTCGTGCCCTCCGCCCCCTTCATCGTGGTCAACATGGCGGCGGGGGTGACGCCCATTCGCGTCCTCGACTTCGCCGCCGGGACCGCCCTTGGCATCATCCCGAAGATCGCCCTGACCGCCTTCGCCGGAAAGTCGATCCTGCATGTGCTGACAGGCGGCGGCGCCGAGAGCCTGGCCGCCCTGGCCGCAGGGCTCGTCCTCTGGATCGCCCTGGGCCTGGCCGCGCGTCGCTGGCTGCGGTCTCGCGCCGCGCCGTGACCCGGTCGAAGGGCGGCGCGGGAGGGATCTCGCCTGGCCCTTTCGCGCAAGCTTCTTGCCGATCCGGCGCCTGCGACCCGGTTCCACGCAAAACTGTTGCGCCAGACTCGGCGGATCGTTATGAGCCTGCTCATGAACGCGGTCGCCATCCGGCTTGGACTTCTGCGGGGGCTTAGTCGCCCCTGAGCGCCTCTTCAGGCTGCGCACCTTCGCGGCCGGGCGTTTCAGGGGATGACCCTCACACCCGACCTGATCCGACGCCCCGCGAACTGCGAGTTTCTCACAATGAACGCCATCCCTTCCAACGCCCCCGCTGCGGCCCCGTCTGCTGACGCCAAGGACCGCGTCATCGTCTTCGACACCACCATGCGCGACGGCGAGCAGTCGCCCGGCGCCTCCATGTCCCTCGACGAGAAGCTGGAGCTGGCCAAGATCCTCGAGGACATGAGGGTCGACGTCATCGAGGCGGGCTTCCCCATCGCCTCCAACGGCGATTTCGAGTCCGTCCGCCGCATCTCCGAGATCGTCACCGAGAGCACGGTCTGCGGCCTGGCCCGGGCCGGGCAGGCGGACATCGAGCGCTGCGCCGAGGCCATCCGGCCGGCAAAGCGGGGCCGGATCCACACCTTCATCTCCACCAGCCCGGTCCACATGAAGTGGAAGCTGCAGATGGAGCCCGAGGCGGTGCTGGAGATGGTGACCAAGTCGGTCTCTCACGCCCGCAACCTCTGCGGCGACGTGGAGTGGTCGGCCGAGGACGCCACCCGCACGGAGCGCGACTTCCTGCGCCGCTGCGTGGAGGCCGCCATCCGCGCCGGGGCGACCACCATCAACATCCCGGATACGGTGGGCTACACCTACCCGTCCGAGTACGAGGTTGTGTTCCGCGACCTGATCGAGAACGTCCCCGGCGCTGACGGGGTGATCTTCTCCACCCACTGCCACAACGACCTGGGCCTGGCGGTGGCCAACAGCCTGGCCGGCGTGCAGGGCGGGGCCCGGCAGGTCGAGGTCGCCGTGAACGGCATGGGCGAGCGGGCCGGCAACGCCGCCCTGGAGGAAGTGGTCATGGCCCTGAAGGTGCGCGGGGACCGGCTGCTCTACCAGACCGGCGTCCAGACCCAGCACATCACCCGGGCCAGCCGCTACGTCTCGGCCATCACCGGCTTCCCGGTGCAGTACAACAAGGCCATCGTCGGCAAGAACGCCTTCGCCCACGAGAGCGGCATCCATCAGGACGGCATGCTCAAGAACGCCGAGACCTACGAGATCATGCGTCCGGAGGACGTGGGTCAGGGCGGCACCAACCTCGTCATGGGCAAGCATTCCGGCCGCCACGCCTTCCGCGAGAAGCTGAAGGGGCTGGGCTACGAGCTGGGCCAGAACGCCCTGAACGAGGCCTTCCAGCGCTTCAAGGACCTCGCCGACAAGAAGAAGGACGTCTACGACGACGACATCGTCGCCCTGGTCGACGACGCCCTGGCCTCGGGGGCGGACCGGATTCAGGTCAAGAGCCTGCGCGTGGTCGCCGGCACCCAGGGGCCGCAGACCGCCGATCTGGTGCTGACCGTCGACGGCGAGGAAAGGGTCGCCGCCGCCACCGGCGACGGACCGGTGGACGCGGTCTTCCACGCCATCCGGCAGGCCGTGCCGCACGAGTCCGACCTGCGGCTGTTCCAGGTCCATGCCGTGACCGAGGGCACGGACGCCCAGGCTCAGGTCTCGGTGCGACTGGAGGAGGACGGCCGCATCGCCACCGGGCAGGCGGCGGACACCGACACCCTGACCGCCTCGGCCAAGGCCTATGTCAACGCCCTCAACAACCTCATCGCCCGGCGGGAAAAGACCGCCCCCGGCGCCCGGCTCGCCAGCGGCTTCTGACGGATGTTGTGGGTCCTGCTTGCAGCGGCCGCCGCTCCGCTGCAGGTGGCCCGCAACGCCTTCCAGCGGGGCATGATCGGCGAGGCGGGCCCCTGGGGCGCGACCCTGGTCCGGTTTCTGTTCGGCCTGCCCTTCTCCCTGGTGCTGCTGACCCTGGCGATCCTCCTGACCCCGGACGCCCGGCCGAACCCGGACCTGCGCTTCTTCGTCACCGTAGGGACGGGCGGGCTGGCCCAGATCGGCGCCACCGCCTGCCTTCTGGTCGCCATGCAGCGCGCCGGCTTCGCGGTGGCCACCTTTCTGCAGCAGGCGGCGCTTCCCTTCGGGGCCCTGCTCGGCTGGGTGGTCTTTGGCGACGCGATGCGCCCGTTGCAGTGGCTGGGGGTGGGGGTGACCTGCGCCGGCCTCTTCATCCTCTCCTGGCCGAAGGCGGGCTTTCGCAAGATGGACGCCGGCGCCCTCCTGGGCCTGGCCGCGGCAGCCTTCTTCGCGGTCTCCATGAACGGCTACCGGCAGGCGGGCCTGGCGCTGGAGCCCCGGCATCCGGTCTACGCCGGGATCGGGGCTGTAGTGGCGGCCCAGGCGATCCAGTCCTCGGTCCTCGGCGGGATCCTCGCGGTCCTGCGGCCCGACGCCCTCCGGGCGGTCTTCGCCTCCTGGCGATCCTCTCTTGGAGCGGGCGCCTGCGGAGCGGGGGCCTCGGCCCTCTGGTTCTCGGCCCTGGCCATGTCGCCGCCGGGGCCCGTCCGCGCGGTAGGCGTCATCGAGGCGCCCATCGCCGCCCTGGCCGGCCGGACCCTCTTCCGGGAGCGGCTCACGCCCCTGCAGCTCGTCGCGGGAGCGGCCACGGCCCTCGGCGTGGTGGTGACGGCGCTCAGCTGAAGGCGCAGGATGGCCGGACCAGTCGGGGAGGGCGCACAGGATGGACCACGCCGGATTTGACGTCGACGGGCACGCCGGACGGCTGGCCCGGGATGGCTTCACCCTCATCGAGGACTTCCTGTCGCCCGCCGACCTGGTCGAGGCCCGTGAGCGGATCGACGCCCTGTCGGACCAGCACCGCGGCCGGAACGCCTTCGAAGGCTACGCCACCGAAAGGATCTACACCCTGGTCGCCCGAGGGCCCGTCTTCGAGCGGGTGACCGAGGACGCCCGGCTTCTGGCCCTGCTCGACCGCTTCCTCCTGCCGGGCTACCTGCTGACCGCCAGCCAGTCGATCCGCATCCATCCCGGTGAGGCGGCCCAGGCCCTGCATATCGATGACAGTTTCTACCGCCTTCCGCGGCCGCGCCCGGCGGTCAGCCTGACCCTCATTGCGGCCATCGATGCCTTCACCGGGGAGAATGGGGCCACGGACATCCTTCCCGGCTCCCACCTCTGGGACGAGGCCCGGGCGGCGGAGGCCATCGCGGCGGGGGGCGGGGCCGGCCTGAGGCCTGCCGTCATGCCGGCCGGGGCGGCCATCGTCCTGCAGGGCAACCTCATCCACCGGGGCGGCGCCAACCGCAGCGCAGCCCCCCGACTGGCGGTGACGAGCCAGTACTGCCAGCCCTGGGCGCGACCCCAGGAGAACTTCTTTCTGGGCGTCCCGCCCGCCCGGGCGGCGGCCCTGTCGCCACGCCTCCAGGCCCTGCTCGGCTATGAGGTCTGGTCCCCTTTCATGGGCCATGTGACCGGCTCTCACCCCCGCAAAGCGCTGGAACCGGGCTGGTTGGCCCCGGTGGAGCGGTCCTGACGGCGGGGCGCAGGCCGATTCCACCCCGGGACTGTCCGAAGGACGAAGGATTCACCTTGAATTCACCCCGGTGGCAGGGCAGGAGACGGTTTGATCCGTTCTGCGGGGGCAGGGTCCGACGGTGCGCGCCAAAGACGGCGACTCCGACTGCGGATCCCGTCCTTCGCCAGGCCCCTCCGAAGCTGTCCTCCGCCCCCGGGAAACTGCATGTTTTCGTCTCTTTTCGGCTCTGTCACCAAGGACATCGCCATCGACCTCGGCACCGCCAACACCCTGATCTACATGAAGGGCCGCGGGATCGTGCTGAACGAGCCCTCGGTAGTGGCCCTGCGCACCGTCGGCGGGCGGAAGGAGACCTACGCTGTCGGTCTCGAGGCCAAGCAGATGCTGGGCCGCACTCCGGGTCACATGGAAGCCATCCGCCCCCTTCGCGACGGAGTCATCGCCGACTTCGAAGTGGCCGAGGAGATGATCAAGTACTTCATCCGCAAGGTTCACAACCACAAGGGCTTCGTGAATCCCAAGGTCATCGTCTGCGTGCCGTCGGGCGCCACGGCGGTGGAGCGGCGGGCGATCAAGGACAGCTGCCTGAACGCCGGCGCGCGCCGGGTGGCCCTGATGGACGAACCCATGGCGGCGGCCATCGGCGCGGGCCTGCCCATCCACGAAGCCACGGGCTCCATGGTGGTGGACATCGGCGGGGGCACCACTGAGGTCGCCGTCCTGTCCCTGTCCGGCGTGGTCTATTCCCGTTCTGTCCGGGTCGGCGGCGACACGATGGACGAGGCGATCATTTCCTACATGCGCCGGACCTACAACCTGCTCATCGGCGAGACGACGGCCGAGCGGATCAAGAAGGAGATCGGCACCGCCCGCGCCCCCGAGGAGGGCGACGGCCTGGCCATCGACGTCAAGGGCCGCGACCTGATGCAGGGCGTCCCTCGGGAGGTCCTCATCGCCGAGAAGCAGGCTGCCGAGGCCCTCAAGGAACCGGTCTCGCAGATTATCGACGCGGTGAGAATGGCGCTGGAGTCCACCCCTCCCGAACTGGCGTCCGACATCGCCGACAAGGGCATCATGCTGACGGGCGGCGGGGCGCTTCTTCGGGGACTGGACGCTGAGATCCGCGAGCACACCGGCCTGCCGGTGACAGTGGCGGACGATCCCCTCTCCTGTGTGGCTCTGGGCTGCGGTAAGGTGCTTGAGCATCCGGCCTGGATGAAGAGCGTGATGGACGCCGGCGGGGCCTGAGGCAGGCTCTGGCGGGAATCGCAGGACTGGGAACACTAGGCGGGGCTGATCGGCAGCGCGAATGAGGGGCTTCCGTCCGCTTGGGGGCCCGGGAGATCGTCGGGTCCGTGTCTTTCAGGGATAACCCCTTCGGCGAGGTGAGGCTGCCCCTTCTGCTGGGCGCCGTGGCCGCCTGCGTCGTGGCCCTGGTCGTGGCCTTCGCCCTCCTGATGGTCGACCGGCGGCAGACCTACCAGACGGGCGCCTACAACGCCCTGCGCAAGGCCTCCGACGTCGTCGTGGCGCCGGTGACGGGCGCCGTGGCCGCCCCGGTCCGCTGGGCCGGCGGGGTGGCCGAGGGGATCGGCGGCTACTTCTTCGCCGCCTCGGAGAACCGTCGCCTCAAGGCCGAGCTGGCCGCCGCCCGCGTCTGGCGCGAGCGGGCGATCGCCCTGGCCGACGAGAACGCCCGCTACCGCGCCCTGCTGGGTCTCGCCGTGGACCCCCCGGTTCCCATGGTCACAGGCCGGACGGTGAGCGAGAGCCGCGGTCCCTACGCCAACACCCGCCTGGTCAACGTCGGTGCGGCCCAGGGGGTCCGGGTCGGGCACCCCGTGCTCAGCGAGAATGGATTGGTGGGCCGGGTGATCGGCGTCTCGTCGCGGGTCAGCCGCATCCTGATGCTGACGGACACCGCTTCCCGGACGCCGGTGATGATTCAGCGCACCCGCGCCCGGGCCATTCTGACCGGCGACGGCGGCTGGGCGCCTGGGCTCGCCTACCTGCGGGGTCGGGACCCGGCCCGGGTCGGCGACCTGGTCCTGACCTCGGGGGACGGCGGGGTCCTGCCAAGGGGGATCACGGTGGGGCGCGTCGTCCGCGGCGTGGACGGCGACTGGCGGGTTCAGCTGGCCTCGGATTCTGCGCCCATCGATTTCGTCCGGATCCTGCTGTTCGAGGACTTCGTGAAGCTGGAGGACCTGCGGGCCCTGGAGCGACCCGCGCCGCCGCCGCCGCCCACACCGGCGCCCCCGACAGACCCGCCCGCCGCCGCCGTCGCGCCCGCCCAGAAGTCCCGGGGCGCCGCCCCATGACCACCCTCGCCCAACCCCTTCGGGTCTCGCGCTGGGTCGGGGGCCCCCTGTTGACCGCCCTGGCCGTCAGCCTGCTGCTGGCGGCCCCTATCCGCCTCCTGGGCCTGCCCCTGCCTGAGCCGGTGACCCTGATGGTCCCGGCTTTCGCCTGGGCCATGATCCGACCCGCCGCCGCGCCCGCCTTTGCGCTCCTGCTGGGGGGACTGGCCCTGGAAGGTCTCTGGGGCGCCCCCGCCGGTCTCTGGGCGATTTCCCTGCTGGCGGCCTACCTGCCGATTCTGGTCCTGCGGAACATCCTGGCCGCACAGTCGCCGGTCGTGCTCTGGGCCTGGTACGGCCTCGCCTGTCTGCTGGCCCAGCTGGTCGGCTGGTTGATCAGCGCCTGGATCGCCGGGGCGCCGCCGTCCCTCGCCGCCGCCGGGCTTCAGTGGTTGGCCACCGTTCTCCTCTTCCCGCTCGCCGCCCTGCTCATCGAGCGCTTCCGCGACGCGGATGTTCGGTTCCGCTGACCGCCATGACCCAGCCGTCGATCATCCTCTCCGACGTCAACGCCCGGCAAAGCGTCTTTCACCGCCGCGCCTTCCTGCTCGGGGGCGGCATTGCAGCGGGAATCGCCGCCCTGGGCGGGCGGCTGGGCTACCTCCAGCTGGTGGAGAACGCGCGCTACGCCAAGCTGTCGACCTCGAACCAGTTCAACTTCCGCCTGGTGCCGCCGCCCCGGGGCCTGATCACGGACCGCAACGGCGCCATCCTGGCCACCAACCGACCCAATTTCCGGCTGCTTTACGCCCGCCAGAAGGATCAGGACCCGGAGACCGTGATCTCCACCCTGGCCGCCTACGTGCCCATGGACGAGGCCCGCCAGCAGCGAATCCTGAAGGATCTGGGTAACGCGCCTCGGAACACCCCGGTGGCCATCATGGAGGACATCACCTGGGAGCAGTTTTCCGCCGTCAGCATCCGGGGGACGGAGCTGCCGGGCGTGACGGCCGATATGGGTGAGGTCCGGGTCTATCCCCATGGCGGCGCCTTCGCCCACGTCATCGGCTACGTGGCGAAGGTGAACAAGGAGGACATTACCGAGACCGGTCCCAACGCCGAGTCCATCATGCTGCATCCGGGGTTCCGGATCGGTCGGCAAGGACTGGAGAAGGCCCTGGACCTGGAGCTGCGGGGTCGTCCGGGCGCCCAGAAGGTCGAGGTCGACGCCCGGGGCCGGCAGGTCAGGCTCGCCCCCGGCGGCGATGTCCCGGCGACCCCCGGCAAGGAAGTCCAGCTGAGCCTCGACATGGACCTCCAGCTCCGGGGCCTGGAGCTGTTCGGCGAGGAGAGCGGCGCGGCGGTGCTGATGGACTGCCGGTCCGGCGACATCCTGGCCATGGTCTCGGCCCCCAGCTTCGACGCCAACCGGTTCGTAAGGGGCCTCAGCGGAGCCGAGTACAAGGCGCTGGCGGAGTACGATCACAAACCGCTGTTCAACAAGGCGCTGACCGCCACCTATCCGCCGGGCTCGACCTTCAAGACCCTGGTCGCCGTCGCCGCCCTGGAGGCGGGGTTCAGCGCCGACATGACGATCAACTGCCCGGGCCACTGGAACTTTGGCGGAAGGCGCTGGCGCTGCGACGCCGTGCATGGCGCGACGAACATGCATGACGCCATCGCCACCTCCTGCGACACCTATTTCTACACCATCTCGCTCAAGCTGGGTCCGGACCGGATCGCCGACACCGCGCGGCGTTTCGGGCTGGGGCAGGCCTTCGACATCGGGATTCCAGGGCAGAAGAAGGGCCTGATCCCGGATACGGCCTACAAGCGCCGCGCCTTTCCGCGGGATCCGGTCTGGCATCCGGGCGAAACCCCGAGCTTCGGGATCGGGCAGGGCTATACCCTGGTCACAGCCCTGCAGCAGTGCGTGGCGGCGGCGCGGATGGCGAACGGCCGAAAGGCCCTGGTCCCGCGCCTGATCCGTTCGGTGGGCGGCGTCGCCAGGCCTGACGCCTCCGCAGCCCCGGACCTGGACTTCGATCCCGCCCACCTGGCCCTTGTCCGGGAGGCCATGGGGTCTGTGACCACACGGGGCACCGCCGCGCGCACCGGTCAGATCGGCCTGGGCGATGTCCGGATGTCCGGAAAGACGGGGACCGCCCAGGGCTACAACTACAATGGTGGCCGCGGTGTCCACGGGACCGCCGGGCCCTGGCATCTTCGCGACCACGCCTGGTTTACCGGATTTGCGCCTCACGACACGCCGCGATACGCCATCGCAGTGCTTGTGGAGCACGGCGGCTTTGGCGCCCAGGCCGCCGCGCCGCGCGCCCGGGACCTGATGCGGCTGGCTCTTCTGAAGGATCCTGAGCTCCGCAGCCGGATCGAGCGCCCCCCGGCGCCGCCGGTCGCTGTCGCGGACAGCCGCGGCCCGGTAGAAGGCGGCCCGGCGTGAGTTTCGCCCGCCTCACCTCCCGCGCCGAGCGCGGCCGGCTGATCGACAAGCTCGCCCAGATCGACGGCGTCTTCTGCCTGGCCCTCATCCTGATCGCCGGGGCGGGCGCCCTGATGATGTTCTCCATCGCCGGCTCCAGTTGGGAGCCCTGGGCGGCCAACCACATCACACGGTTCGGCGTGGCCTTCGTTCTCATGGTGGTGCTGGCCGTGATCGACCTGAGGGTCTGGGCGGCCATCGCCTATCCGCTCTACGCCGTGAGCCTCATCCTCTTGATCGCCGTTGAACTGGTCGGCGATGTCCGCCTGGGCGCACAGAGGTGGCTGGATCTGGGTCCCCTCGGCAGCTTCCAGCCCTCCGAGATCATGAAGCTGGGCCTGGTCCTGGCCCTCGGACGATTTTTTCACGGCCTCTCGGCGGAGCGGGCCCGGCTGTCGTGGCAGCTCCTCATCCCTGCGGTCATGATCGGCGCGCCGACTCTCCTGGTGGCGCACCAGCCGGACCTCGGGACCGCCGTCCTTCTGGCCTTGACGGGGCTGACCGTCGTGATCCTTGCGGGCCTGTCCTGGAAGGTGATTTTCGCCGGCGCCGGCCTGGTTCTCGCCGCTCTGCCGCCCTTCTTCTTTTTCGTCCTGCACGACTACCAGCGCCAGCGCATCCTGACCTTCATCAACCCGGAGAGCGACCCCTCCGGGTCCGGCTACCACATCCTCCAGTCCAAGATCGCCCTCGGTTCCGGCGGCCTTCTGGGCAAGGGGTACGGGCTGGGCTCGCAGAGCCAGCTGAACTTCCTGCCTGAGAAGCAGACGGACTTCATCTTCGCCACCCTGGCCGAAGAGTTCGGCTTCCTCGGCTGCGCGGCCATCCTCCTGCTCTACGCCGCGGTGATCTTCATGGCCCTGCGCACCGCCTCGCTGGCCCACTCGCACTTCGGCCGGCTGACCGCCGCCGGGGTCACCTCGACCTTCGCCCTCTACGTTCTGATCAACGGGGCCATGGTGATGGGTATGGCCCCCGTGGTGGGGGTGCCCATGCCGCTTCTGTCCTACGGCGGCTCGGTCATGCTGACCGTCATGATCGGCTTCGGCCTCGTCCAGTCGGTGCGGGTGCACCGTTACTCAGAGGTCACCGCCTCCAAAAGCTCGCTTTTCTAGGCGCCCGGCGTGGCGACCGGCCCGCTCTCCTCCAGGCGCCAGAGCTCGGAGCGGAGCGCCACCGCCGCCACAATCGCCATCATGCCGAGGCCGGGAAACAGGATCGCCGCGCGTGGGCCGATGGCGTGGGCGAGGACGCCGTAGAGGACGGCGCCGGCGGGGGCGCCGCCGAGGTTGGCGAGGGTGAAGATCGACAGGATGCGGGCCATCTTGTCCGGAGGGGCGAAGCGCTGCACCAGCCCGCGGCCGAGGGTCATGGCCACGCCGCCGCCGAGGCCCCAGATGAAGTTCAGCCCGCACAGCATCCAGAACGGCATCGGCAGGCTGCAAAGGATCAGGACCATCGCGCCTGAGACCAGGGCCGCCAGATAGGCCCGTCCCTTGCGCCGGAGGTCGCCGAAGCGGATCAGCACGGTCGTCGAGAGGATCGAGCCGATCCAGAAGGTGATGCTGAAGACGCCGAGGGCGGTGGCGATCCGCGCCTGGCCCGGCCCTGTCAGGTCGCCCGGAAAATAGCTTTCGACGATCAGGGGGAGCAGGACGGAAAAGGCGCCCATGAAGCACACGCCCATGCCCGCCGCGCACAGGATCACCGGGGCGATGACCGGCGAGGCGGCCGCAGCGCGGAAGCCCCCGCGAATCTCGCCGAAGATGAATCCCAGGGCGCCGCCCTCCCGGGTCCGGGGCGGTCCCGCCGGCCGCGGCCGGATCTTCAGGGCCGCGCCAGCCGCCATCGTCATCATCGCGGCCTGACCGAACAGAAGGGCCGTCAGCCCGACGACCGGGGCCGCCGTCGCGGCGGCCATGCCGGCGATCTGCCCGCCGAACTGGGCGAGGGAGGCCATGCCGACCGCTTGCTGCACCCCGCCCGGCGCCACGCGGCTGAGGAGGGCGTCCCGGGCCGGGGTCACGAAGGCGCCGATGGTTCCGATGCCGAGGGCGTAGAGAATGACGGTCGCGTAGGTCAGTCGGCCCCCGGCCACGAAGACGCCGAGGGCGAGGAAGCTGAGGGCGCAGAGGCCGCAGCCCACCAGGACCGCCCTGAGGGTGTCGACGCGGTCGGCCATGTAGCCGCCCAGCAGGATCAGCAGGACGGTCGGCAGCTGCAGGGCCATCTGGGCGAGACCGAAGCGGATCTCATCCTCCTGGAGGACCACCCGGACAAGGTAGGGAAACAGGACCATCTGCAGGCCGAAGGCCAGGAACCAGGCGGCCTGGGTGACGAGATAGTAGGAAAAGCCGGTCGGCGCGCCGGAGGATGCGCCTGTCGGTCCCGATCCTGTCGCGTCGCGGGCGGACATTGGGGCGGGATCCTCAGGCTCAGGCGGGTTCCGAAGGGGGCGGCGACCTCAAGGGCTGATCCTATTCGACCGGTGGTCCGGCGCCAGCCCGGAATCCGGGGGCTCCGGCCAGGGGCCTGCGCGCGGCGCTTGCCTCCGGCGGCGGGGCGGGGTCTCTTGGCGGCTTCGAGGGAGGACCCCATGACCGAATTCACGATGATCGACGCCGGCGAGGTGAAGCTGCGCGCCGTGGTGCAGGGGCAGGGCCCCCTGGTCATCATGGTCCATGGCTTTCCGGAGAGCTGGTATTCCTGGCGCCACCAGATCGGGCCGGTGGCCGAGGCCGGCTTCACCGCCTGCGCCATAGACGTGCGCGGCTATGGCGGCTCGGACAAGCCGCACCCGGTGGCCGACTACGCCATGCCGCACATGGTCAATGACCTGGTCGGCGTGGCCGACGCCCTGTCGCCGGGCACGCCCGCCATCCTGCTGGGCCACGACTGGGGCGCGCCCATCGTCTGGAACTCGGCCCTGTCGCGGCCGGACCGGTTCTCCGCCGTCGGCGCCCTGTCCGTGCCCTGGACCGGGGTGGGGCAGAGGTCCTTCTCCGACGTCTTCAACGAGGTCTTCACGGCGCGGAACAAGTTCTTCTACCAGGCCTACTTCCAGAAGGAGGGGGTGGCGGAGGCCGAGGCCGAGGCCAATGTCCGCGACTTCCTGCGCAAGTTCTACTACGCCATCTCGGGCGATGCGCCGGACGGGACCTGGCCGAACAACAAGACCGCCGAGGCCACCCTGCTGGAGGGGCTGGTCGATCCCGATCCCTTCCCCGCCTGGATGACCGAGGCTGACCTCGACTACTACACCGCCGAGTTCAAGGCCTCGGGCCTGCGCGGGCCGATCAACCGCTACCGCAACCACGACCGCGACTTCGCCTGGCAGCAGGCCTACCGCGACCGCAAGATCGAGCAGCCCGCCTTCTTCATGGCCGGCAACCGGGACCTGGCCTTCAACATGCTGGGGCGCGGCGACCCGATCGAGCTGATGCGCGCCCAGGTTCCCAACCTTCAGGTGGCCGAGGTGCTGGACGGCTGCGGCCACTGGACCCAGCAGGAGCGCCCCGCCGAGGTCAACGCCCGGCTGATCCCCTGGCTGAAGTCGCTCTGAGCCTCAGACCCTCAGGGCGGCGTCCGAGGCCCGGACCAGGCCATCGATGATGCCGGGCTCGGTGGAGGCGTGGCCGGCGTCCCAGACGATCTCGAAATTCGCCTTCGGCCAGGCCGTCTTCAGGGCCCAGGCGGTCTCCAGGGGCGTGACCACGTCGTAGCGGCCCTGGACGATCCAGCCGGGGATGTCGGCCAGGACGTGGGCGTTCTTCAGGATCCAGCCGTCCTCGGGGAAGAAGCCCCGGTTGACGAAGTAGTGGCACTCGATCCGGGCGAAGGCGATGGCGAAGTCCATCTCTGCGAACTTGGCCGGCCGGCCCTCGGGACCGCGGATGGAGATGGTGTCCCCCTCCCACTGGCTCCAGGCGGTGGCGGCAATGGCCTTGGCGGCCTCGTCGCTTCCGGTCAGGCGGCGGTGGTAGGCATGCAGGAGGTCTCCGCGCTCCTCCGGCGGGATGGGGGCCAGATAGCGCGCCCAGGCGTCAGGAAAGAGGGCCGAGGCGCCGTCCTGGTAGAACCAGCGCACCTCGCGCTCGGTCAGGGTGAAGACGCCGCGCAGGACCAGGGCCTCGACCCGCTCGGGGTGGGTGATGGCGTAGGCGAGGGCCAGGGTCGAACCCCAGGAGCCGCCGAACACGGTCCACTTCTCGATCCCCAGCTGGACCCGCAGCCGCTCCATGTCCTCGATCAGCCGCCAGGTGGTGTTCTCCTCCAGGCTGGCGTTGGGGGTGGACAGGCCGCAGCCGCGCTGGTCGAACAGCACCATCCGCCAGCGGTCGGGGTCGAAGAAGCGCCGCATGGTGGGATTGATCGCCCCGCCGGGGCCGCCGTGCAGGATGACGCAGGGCCGTCCGTCCCGGCGGCCGCACTCCTCGTAATAGATCTCGTGGACGCCCTCGGTGGCCATCCGCCCGCGGGCGAAGGGCTCGACCTCCCGGAACAGGCCGCGGCGGCCGGCGGAGGCGGAAAAGGCGGGGGACCAGGGATCGCTGCTCATGGCCTCCTCCTAGCCTGCAGGCGACCCGGCCGGAACCCCCTCACCCCGCTTCGCGGGGAGCTCCCCCTGGGAGGGGGAGCAATT
>NZ_JADBZL010000044.1:0-7119 GCF_020402505.1 Phenylobacterium sp.
AAGGGCGCCCCCCGGATTCGGATCCGCTTGCCGATCGGATCGGCCTCGCCCCAGAGCTGAGTGACCACCGTGGGGCCAAGAACGGCCACCTTGCGGCCCTGCCGGGCGTCCCGGTCGTCGAACATGCGCCCCGAGGCGACCGTCAGGTCCCGGGCCTCGAGATATTCGGGGGTCACGCCGACGATCGAGGTGTTCCAGTTGGCGCCGTCCGCCGTGACCTGGGCCATTCCGGTGACCGAGGGCGCCACCGCCGCGGCCCCTTGGACCTGGCGTTGGATGGCGACAGTGTCAGCGTCAGACAGGCTCTGGCCGGACCCCGCTCCGCCCATGACCCCGCCCGCCGTCCGGGGCTGGAGGGGGGTGACGATGATGAGGTTTGAGCCCAGGCCGGAAATCGTGTCCGTGACCCGCTTCTGCGCACCCAGGCCGATGGAGGTCATCATGACCACGGCGGCGACGCCGATGACCACCCCCAAAGAGGTGAGGCCCGAGCGGAGCGGATGGGCGATGATGGCGCCGGCGGCGAAGCGAACGATCTCGGCGGGGCTGGCGCCGCTCACGACCGCACATCCTCGGTCACCCGGCCGTCCCGGAAGGCGATCCGGCGGCGCGCGGCGTCGGCGACCCCCCGGTCGTGCGTGACGAGGACGACCGTCAGCCCCTCGGTATTGAGTTTCTGGAAGAGGCCCAGCACTTCCACCCCCGTAGCGCTGTCGAGGGCGCCGGTGGGCTCGTCGGCCAGCAGGAGGTCCGGCTGGTTCGCCAGCGAGCGGGCGATGGCGACGCGTTGCTGCTGGCCGCCCGACAGCTGGTTGGGCCGGTGTCGCATGCGGGACCCCAGGCCCACCCTCTCCAGAAGCTCGGCTGCGCGCTCCCTGCGGGCCCGGGGCGAGGCGCCGGCGTAGACCATGGGCAGCTCGACATTCTGCAAGGCGGAGAGTCGGGGAAGCAGCTGGAAGGACTGGAAGACAAAGCCGATCCGGCGGTTCCGGAAGTCGGCCAGCTGGTCATCCGAGAAACGCGCCACCTCTTCCCCCTCGAACCGGTAGCGGCCCCGGCTGGGCCGGTCGAGCCCGCCGAGAATGTTCATGAGGGTCGACTTCCCCGATCCGGATGGCCCGATGATCGCGATGCTCTCGCCGCGGGCGATCGAAAGGCTGACCCCGTCGAGGGCGGTGACGGTTTCCTCGCCCATGACGTAGGTCTTTGTCAGATCCTCGATCCGGATCATCGCGGGCTCGGCCATGTCCGGTCAGTTCACGACGACGCGCATTCTGGCCTTGGGGCCACCGCCCAGGATCACGGCTTCACCCGCCTTGAGCGCGCCCCTCACCTCGGTCATCGAACCGTCGCTCGGCCCGACCCGCAGGACGACGGGCTCAGGTCCTTCCGGTCCCGGCCGGTAGACCACCCCGGCCACGAATCCGTCAGGGTCCGGGCCGACGTCGAAGGCCAGCGGGCGCAGGACCTTCAGCCTGGCCTTCTGGGCCGGGGTCAGGGTCGCTTCCAGCCGGCCCAGGCCGCGGTCCACGGCGACGGCGACGGCCCTGCGGCCTGCCTCGCGATCTGCGCCGGCTCCCGCGGCGGCGGTGGCCTGCACCCGAAGGTCCGCCTGGATGTCGGACCAGGCCTTCTTCTGCTTGGGATCGAGCCCGAGCTGGCCAACCACCTTCTGCACCGGGACGGAGCCCGGATAGGCGGGGCCGGAGTCATTGCGGATCGGCGTGCCCGGCGGGCCTCGGGGGGCGGCCTGGACCTGGGCCGGCGGCGCCCACCTCAGGGCGGCCACCGGAACCTTGAGCACGCCGTCCCGGCGCTGGATCACGATGTCCGCGTTCGCGGTCATGCCAGGCAGAAGGCGGCCGCCGGTATTCGCCGCCTCGGCCATGACCGTGTAGGCCACGACATTCTGCTCGGTCACGGGCTGCTTGCGGACCTGGGTCACGATCCCCTCGAACATCTGGTCCGGGAAGGCGTCCACGGAGAACGTCACCACCTGGCCTTCCTTCACGCCGCCGATGTCGGCCTCGTCGACGGAGATCTTCACCTTCACCCGGTCGAAGTCCCGGGCGATGCGGAACAGGACCGGGGCCTGGAAGCTGGCGGCGACCGTCTGGCCCGGCTCTATGGCCCGCAGGACCACCACCCCATCGATGGGCGAAACGATGCGTGTCCGCGAAAGGTCCACCTCTGTGGTCCGCAGGCTGGCGCGGCTCTGCTGCACCCTGGCGCGGGCGGCCTCCAGGGCGGCGGCGCTGGTCCGGGCCTGCGCCTCGGCCGCCTCAAGGGCCGCCGGGGAATAGTAGCCCTGGGCCGCCAGGGACTTGCGTCGGGCCAGTTCCTGGCGGGCCTGCTGGGCCTGGGCGTCGGCCTGCTTCACGGCGGCCTCGCCAGCGGCGACGTCGGCCTGTCCGAGCCGGAGCCGGGACTGGTAGGTCTGGGGGTCGAGTTCGGCCAGGACCTGGCCCGCCTTCACCCGATCATTGAAGTCCACCATGATCGCCTGGATCTGGCCCGAGATCTGCGATCCGACCTCCACTGTGACCATGGCCTCGACGACCCCGGAGGCCGACACCGTCTGAACGAGGGCTCCGGATTCCACCTGCCCGGTCCGGTAGGGCGGCGCCTCCGGCTCGGACCGGCAGCTGCGGAACGCAAAGCCCACCAGGCCCAGAAGGACCAGCCCGCCGAGGATGAGGGCCGCTCGGCGGCGCCAGTTCGGTCGGGTGGTTGAGGTCATGGCGCGCCGTCCCCGTCAGGTCACTTCGGGATATGGGCCGGATCCGGGACCTAGGGAAGGGTCGCCCGCCGCCAGCAGGTCCCGCCGCTCCGTCACCGTGAGGCGCCGCCAGCGACCTTCCGGCAGTCCGTCAAGAGACAGCGGCCCGATGCGGGTCCTCTGCAGGTCGGTCACGCGCAGGCCCACCAGCTCGCACATTCGCCGGATCTGCCGGTTGCGGCCCTCGGTCAGGATGAAGCGGAGACGGTCCTCGCCTTTGCGAAAGACCCCCGCAGGTTTGAGCGGTCGTCCATCCAGCGAAAGGCCGTGGCGAAGCCGGGCGATCCGGTCCGGCGTCAGGGCGCCGTCGACCCGCACCTGGTACTCCTTCTTCAGGCTCGACGCGGGCGAGATGATGGCCCTCGCCACCACCCCGTCGGAGCTGAGGACCAGCAGGCCCCGGGACTCGCGGTCGAGTCGGCCCGCCGGCGGGAGGCTGAGGTCGTCAGGGGGAGGGGGCTCTCCGCCCTGGGCGCGTTCGCCGGTGAGGAGACTGCGGGCCTCGGATTGTCCCGGTTCCGGATGGGCGCTGACCAGGCCCGGTGGCTTGTTGACCAGGATGGTCACGGCCTCTGCAGCCACCTCGCCGTCCTGGACTTCGAGGGTCTGTCCCGGAAGAATCTTGCGACCCGGGTCCGCGACTTCGGCCCCGTCGATCCGCACCCGGCCCGCCGCGATCAGCGCCTCGGCCTCCCGCCGGGAGCAGACGCCCCTGTGCGCCAGCCAGCGGTTCACCCGCTCGGGCGCCTCACCGTCGAAGACCGCCGTCCAGGCCATCAGGACCCCCGTTTCCAACCTCCTTCCCTGACCACAGACGGCGGGTGGAGGGAAGCGTGCGGATGACCTAACCTCTCAGCGACCGGGCGGTCTCACCGCCCGGGGAGGAGAGGAGCTGGTCATGACCCCCTGGCGGGATCGGGCGCTTGGAATGCCGGCGCCCCTGCAGTTGCTGCACGGCGACCACGCGACGCCCCGGGAACTCGCGTGGGTCTACATGGGCGCCTTGGCCTTCACCGGAGGCTTCCTTGTCGCTTTCCGCCAGGATACAGCCCCACTGGATCCCCTCAGGCTCGGCGTCCTGGTCCTCGCCGCGCTCGATCTGGCCGGGGGCGCGATCGCTAACCTGTCCCCGGGAACCCGGGCCTACTGGCGTTCAAGGCCCGCCAGCCTGCGGATGACCTTCCTTGCGGTCCATGGGGTCCATGCGGCGGCCGTGGCCTTCGTCTTTTCTGGCTCAGGTCCGGCGGCGCTTCTGGCCTGGGGCTGGGTGTTGGGCGCTGGCGCCTTCCTCATCCTGTCCAGGGGTGCGGCCCGGGGCGACGCCTCCGCCATGGCGCTGGCCCTCGCAGGGGTGGCGGCTGTCCACCTGGCGCCGGGCCTGTCCCCGGCGGCGGGTCTGTTGCTCGTGGTCTTGATCATCAAGCTGGTCTTCAGCTTCGGTGCAGGCGGTCGCGCCTCCGGGACGGACTCCTAGTCGCCGCTCTCTCAGGTCCGGGTCCCAATGAAGAGGAACCGCGGCGTGCGGTCCTCGTCCGTCTGCTCCACCAGGGTCTCCACCGTGAATCCCTCCGCCTCAAGCCAACGCGCCCAGTCGGTGCGGGCGAAGACGCCGACATGGTGGGTCTCGCCAGCGGTCGTCACCTGGCCGTCTGCGTCCTTCAGGAGAAAGGCGTAGTGGACGGCCGTGGTCCCGTCCGCCGCCAGTTCGCCGCACCACTCCAGAGCCCGGGCGGACCTTCCATCCGGCGCCTCGCCGCCAAACAGATCGGACGCGCCGGGTTCGAAGGTCTCAAGGACCTCGTCAGGAATGAACATGGCCAGCCCGCCGGGCGCGAGGTGGCGACGGGCGGTGGCGAAGGCGGCCCGCAGGTCGGCCTCCGAGGTCATGTAGGCGATGGCGTCGTGGGCAAGGACGATGTCGAAGCGCCGGTCGAGGTCCAGGGTGCGCATGTCGCCCCGGATATGGCGGCAGCCGGGGTTCAGGCGCCGGGAGACCTCCAGCATGGCGGGGCTGAGGTCGGTCAGGGTGCAGTCGAAATCCGCCTTCAGGTGGAAGGCGACATGTCCGCCGCCGCTGCCCAGCTCCAGCAGGGTCCGCGCCTCGGGCCGGAGGGCCTTCAGGACCCGGCGGATTTCCGCGCACTCTCCGGTATAGTCGGAAAGGGGGGAGATCACGGGCCACCAGTCGGCGAGATTATCGTAGAAGACTTCCATGGCGCCACCTGACACGACCGCCCGCAAGGCGGAAAGGGATGGAAGAGGATGGCTCCCCGAGCAGGACTCGAACCTGCGACAAGTCGGTTAACAGCCGACTGCTCTACCAGCTGAGCTATCGGGGATCACCTGGAAGGACCGCGGCTATAGACCGCGCCGCCCACCCGCGCAAGCGGGTCCGTCGCCCTGGGGCCTCAGTAGCCGGCGGCCTTGCCGTTGGGCTGGCCGTCGATGATCTGGTCCAGGTATTCCGAAAGGCCGTAGCCCACCAGGTCGCCGCACCGGTACTCGGTCATGCCCTCGGTGATCCGGGTCTGCAGTTCGACCCCGTCGGGGGTCGTCCGCCGGTTGCGGAGCGGTATCAGCGACATGACCCGGCCCGTCACGGAATAGGTCTTGCCGGCCTCGGTCTTCACCTCGGCGCGCAGCTGGGTCTGGTAGCCGTGCGCGTCCCAGTCGCTCTCGATCCGGCATTCCTTGATGAGGTCGTAGATCCCGTCGCGGAAGACCATGCCGCCCTGCCGGGCGCCGCCCTTTCCGTCGCCGATGACCGACAGCATCATCCCGAAGTCACGGCCGAAGTTCATCGGGCACCACCGGTACCAGTCGATGGCCTGCCAGTGGCGCGGGCCCCAGGACTTGTCCCTCAGGCCATGGCCGTTGATCTCGAAGATCTCGTCGCCCACGGTGAACCTGCCGCTGGCCGCGCAGTGCTGCTCGTAGTGGGCCTTGGCGAAGGATTTCTCGGGGTCGATCTCGATCGGGGTCCCGTCCTCGCGGACGGTCTCGCCGCCGTACATGGGCGAAACGCCCTCGTAGTCGAGTTCCACCGTGCAGGGGACCGACGGGTTCTCGCGGAAGGCGCGCTTGGGATCGGCCATCTCGTAGGGACGTTCGAGGAGCAGGGCCTTGCCCGAATAGGTCACCCGCAGGCGCTTGAAGGGCTCGACCACCTCGACCTTCAGGCCGCCGGCGTTCATCTCGGTGTTCCCCTCGATGGTTGGCCGGCCGAACATGAAGGCGACCCGTCCGTCCGGCAGGTAGAGGCAGACCGTCATCTCGGCGTAGTGCTCGTTCGGCCGGTTGCCGATCCGGAACCAGCCCCCCGCCTTCCGGGCCGGGTCGAACACGTTGAAGTACATGCTTTCGTTGTAGTTCTTGAAGGTCCCCGGATCGTGCGGGAACTCGTCCTGCGGCTCCAGGCGGGTCTTGAAGCCGGCTGCGGCCCTGGCCATGGCTGTCCTCCCATCGGTCTTTCGGGGCACTACACCACCTCGACGGGGACTCTCCAAGGCCCGAAAAAAGGACGCCCGGCCGAAGCCGGGCGCAAGGTGATGGTGGTGATGGGATGTCTTCGAAGAAGACGGGTACAGGCTCACCCGGTATGGTTAATCGCCCCTTAACGTCCCCGGCTTCAGGGAAGGCTGCATGAATATCCACTTCACCGGAATCGCCGGGGCGGGCATGGCCGCTGTCGCCCAGATGATGCAGGACGCCGGCCACGCGGTCTCGGGCTCCGACCACGACGTCTTCCCGCCCATGTCCACCTTCGTTGAGGGACTGGGCTTGCCGGTCGCCTGGCGCCTGGACGCCGCCAACCTGCCCGCGGACCTGGATGTCCTTGTCCAGGGCGCCAGCGCCAAGCTGGGGGGCGACGACAATGTCGAGGCCCGCGCCGCCCGGGAGCGGGGCGTCAGGGTCACGACCTTCCCCGAACTGGTGGGCGAGGCGACCCGGAACCGCATCAACACCGTGGTGGCCGGCAGCTTCGGCAAGTCTACCTGCGCGGCCCTGGCGGCCTACGTCCTGAGGTCCTGCGGGGTCGACGCCGGGTGGCTGGTGGGCGCCATCTCGCCCTCCCTGCCGGCGACCGGGCGCTGGGGCCGCTCGCCGGAGATGATCCTGGAGGGCGACGAGTACATCGTCGGGCCGAACGACCGCCGGTCCAAGTTCGCCCTCTACCACCCCCGGCGGCTGCTCCTGACCTCTCTGGTGCATGACCACGTCAACGTCTTTCCGACCTTCGCCGAGTATGAGGCGCCCTTCCGGCGGCTCCTCCGCAGCCTGCCGTCAGAGGGGCTCGCCGTGCTGCGCGACCACCCCGCCGTGCGCGAGGTCGCCGGCGA
>NZ_JADBZL010000045.1:0-8843 GCF_020402505.1 Phenylobacterium sp.
TAGAGCAGGGCCTGGTCCTCTCGCGTGGCGAAGTCGACCGAGATGTCCGGCGCCCGGCTGGGGACCAGGTGAGGCTCAGGCGCGCCCTCTGACGGGCCGCCGAAGCCGCCATCGCCCCGGGCGAAGGTGGAACCGGTCAGGGTGGCGACCTTCTCGCCCCTCTCGTCGGTCCAGACCGTCTCGTTGATGATCACCGCGCCCTTGCCCTCGCCCTTGTCGTAGGCCCCGATCGTGCGGCCCTCGGCGGTGAAGGTCCCGCTGGTGGGAAGGGGCTTGTGCAACTCGACCTTCTGCTCGCCGTGCACGACCATCAGGAAGTTGATCTGGCTGGGGCGGTGGCCGGGCGGCATCTCGGGGGCGGGCCCGGAGGCCCCGCGGAGGGCGGCGGCCAGGACGGTGGCGGCGGTCGGGACGACCTTCAGGCCCTTCTCGTAGACAAAGGCGAGCTCAGTCTCGTTCATCGGATCCTGACCCAGGCCGATGCCGAGGGCGTAAAGCATCACGTCCTTGTCGCCGTAAGAGAAGGTCCGCGGTGCGGTGCGCTGCTGAAGGATGTCCGGATAAAAGATGGCCATGAAATCGTTTCCTCTCCAAAGGCGGTCAGGCCGCCCCTCGTTATGGAGCGATTGAAGCGGCTCGCTTCCTCGGGCGCAAGCCGCCGACAGTCCGATTTGCCGCCCATCCTGCAATCGGTTAGAAGCGGCGACCTTCGTTCCGGCGGCCCCTGCCGCCGGGCGTTTCCGACCTTCGCCCTCCAGACCCAAGGCACTCCATGGCGACCCCCACCCAGATCAACCGCGGCGGCCAGATCTCCGGCACCGTCCTGTTCTACAACCAGCCGGAGCCGCTTTCGCCCGAGCTGCACAAGGGAATGGGCGTCAATCGCCTGGACGGCCCCTTTGGCTTCGCCCGGACTGGTCACGCCGTGCCGCTGACGGTGACGGAGTTCAGCATCGCCTGCCTGACCTTCCCGATCATCTTCGTCGGCGAGGACAAGACCCCTCTGGCGATCATGGGCCTGAACGCCGAGCAGAACATGTTCCTGCGGGAGGACGGCCTGTTCGATCCCGGGATCTACGTTCCGGCCTACATCCGTCGCTATCCCTTCGTCTTCGCCAATGACGACGTGGCCAAGCAATCGATCCTCTGCATCGACCGTTCGGCCGAGTTCATTGTCGAGGGCGGCGACCTGCCCTTCTTCAACGAGGATGGCTCGCCCAGCGAGTACACCCAGAACTGCATCGAGTTCTGCAACAACTACGAGGTCGAACGTCAGAAGACCCTGGCCTTCGTCCAGCTGCTCAAGGACCTCGACCTGTTCGAGGTCAAGCGCGCAACCCACACGCCGGTCAATCCCGACGGCACGGCGGGCGAGCCCCAGCAGATCGCCGAGTATTTCGGCGTCTCGGAGGAAAAGCTGAACGCCCTTCCCCACGACAAGCTGGCGGAACTTCGCGACAATGGGGCTCTGCAGCAGATCTACGCCCACCTCATCAGCCTCTTTGGCTGGGACCGCCTGATCGCGCTGCAGATCTACAAGCTCTCGGAAGCCCAGGCGAACGCGGCCGCAGCGGGCTGAGGTTCCGCCGAGGGTCCCTTAGCGTGAGAAGACGCTGCGGGTCAGGCAGGAGAAGACCAGCCGGCCCGCTTCGTCCAGCAGGTCATGCTGGGCGATGATGATGCCCTTGCCGTCGCCTACGGGGTCCTTGCCCATGATGGTCATGCGCCCCCGCAGGACCTCTCCGGCGGGCGGGTTGCGGACCCAGCGCAGGGCGTCAACGCCCAGCCGCTTGGTCTGTGGCCAGCCTACGGCGGAAATGGCGTCCAGGCGGCTCCATATCGCGAAGACCATGGAGTCCGGCGCCCCCCGTTCGACGGGCCAGCCCGGAGCGAAGGACTCGGTGAAGGCCTCGAGGGCGCGAGCGTCGACCCTCACCTCTCCAAGCGTCGTCACCTGCCCGATCTCGATCTCGTCAAACCTGCCCGGCACGCGCGGGTCTCCCTTTCTCGGTTTCCGCCCCTGACGATCATGAGGCGGACCGCGCCCTAAATCGAGCCCCCGCGTCATGTCCAGGCCGATTGCCTTGCGCCCCCCTGGGGTCATATTAGGCGCGCTCCCGGTCCGTGCGACTGTCTGGAAGGCCATCTGGGGAACGCATGCTCAAGAGACTGCTCGCCGGCCTGGCGGCCCTGGTCGCCCTCGGGGTCATGTCGCCGCCCGCGTCCGCGGTCGCCGGGCCTGTCCGGACAGGGAACCTGACCGCCGAGCTGGTCGCAGCCACACAAGGCGCGCGCGCCGGCGGCGAGGTTCAGCTCGCCCTGCGGCAGGCCATCGACAAGGGCTGGCACACCTACTGGCGGAACTCCGGCGACTCCGGCGCTCCGACGGAGTTGATCTGGACCCTGCCCGCCGGCTGGACCGCGGGCGAGATCGTCTGGGCGCCGCCATCGCGCAAGCCCATCGGGCCGCTGATGAATTACGGCTATTCGGGCGAGGTGCTTCTGCCGGTCGCTGTCCGGGTTCCCGACTCGGCGCCGGCTGGCCAGACGGTCACGCTCAGGGTCAAGGCCGCCTTCCTGGTCTGTTCCGACATCTGCATTCCGGAGGACGCGGATCTCTCCCTCGATGTGAGGGTGGTGGCAGGGGATCCGGCGCCCGACGCCACCTGGGGGCCCCGGATCCAGGCTGCCCTCGACGCCGCTCCCAGACCGGGGCAGGTACAGGCGGTCCTGAACTCGGGCCCCGCGGGCCTGAAGATCGCCGTCTCCGGCCCCGGTGTTTCCGGCGGAGCCGCTCGCGACGCCTATTTCTTTCCCTACGCGCCTGCAGTCATTGATCACGCCGCACCCCAGACCCTGGATCGAGGGCCTGAGGGCCTGACCCTGACGGTCAAGCCCGCCCCGGGCGTCTC
Organism: Phenylobacterium sp.; assembly: GCF_020402505.1. Taxonomy (GTDB): domain Bacteria; phylum Pseudomonadota; class Alphaproteobacteria; order Caulobacterales; family Caulobacteraceae; genus Phenylobacterium. Next base: position 2,913 of record NZ_JADBZL010000045.1, read on the forward strand.
AACGCCCGCCTCCCTGAAGGGGGTGCTCGCCGTCGATGGTCGGGTCTACGAGATCGAGGCCGTCCCCGGCGCCGCGCCCGCTGGCGCCTCAGGCCTGGGGCCTCCGCCCCCCCAGCCCGTGTCCCTGGACGGGGCTGGCGGTCTGGCCGGCGCGCTCCTTTTCGCCTTCCTGGGCGGCGTGATCCTGAACCTCATGCCCTGCGTCTTTCCGGTTCTGGCCATGAAGGCGGCCTCACTTGCCGGCCACGGCCATGACCGCGCCGCCGCTCGCGCGCAGGGTCTCGCCTTCCTTGCCGGCGTGATGGCCACCTTCCTCGGGCTTGCCGCCCTGCTGCTGGCTGTGAGGGCCGGTGGAGCCGCAGTGGGTTGGGGGTTCCAGCTGCAGTCGCCGCCGATGGTTGCGGGCCTCGCCCTGCTAATGCTGACGGTGGGTCTCAACCTGTCCGGCCTGTTCGAGATCGGCGCCTCTCTTCAGGGCTTCGGCTCGGGCGCCGCCGCCCGGGGCGGGACCCTTGGCGCCTTTCTGACCGGCGCCCTCGCCGTCGTCGTCGCGGCGCCCTGCACCGCACCCTTCATGGCGCCCGCCCTCGGCTGGGCGATGACCCAGCCGGCGGCCCTGTCGCTGGCCGTCTTCGCCGGCCTCGGCCTGGGCTTCGCCGCCCCCTTCACCCTGGCCGCCCTGGCGCCCGGCGTCCTGTCGCGCCTGCCCCGGCCCGGGCCCTGGATGGACACCTTCCGCAAGGTCCTGGCCTTCCCGATGTATGGAGCCGCCGCCTGGCTGGCCTGGGTGCTCGCCGTGCAGGCCGGCCCGGACCTCCTCGCCCGGCTCCTCGCCGCCGGCGTCGCCCTGGCCTTCGCCTGCTGGCTGGCGGGCCTGGCCCAGAGGCGCGCCCTCCTCGGACAGCCGGCCCGTGTCCTTGGCCTCGCCGCCCTGGGCGTCGCCGTCCTCTCCGTCGCTGCGGCGGTCTGGCCGACCCCCGCCCAGGCTGTGGCGGAAGGATCGACGGGGGCGGGAACGGACGCCTCGGGCCTGGCCTACGAGGCCTATACGCCCGAGCGTCTCGCCGCCCTGCGGGCGGAGGGCCGGGCGGTCTTCGTCAACTATACAGCCGCCTGGTGCGTGACCTGCCAGGTGAACGAGCGCGTCGCCTTTTCCACCCGCACCGCGGCCGAGGCTTTTGCCGGGACTGGAACGGTCTACCTCAAGGCGGACTGGACCCGGCGGGACGCCGTGATCGCCGAAGACCTGGCCCGTTTCGGACGAGCCGGGGTGCCGCTTTACCTCGTCTATCCCGCCGGCGGCGGCGATCCTGAGATCCTGCCCCAGCTCCTGACGCCGGGCATGGTCGTGCAGGCGGTCAAGGCCGCAGCCGAGGGATGAGCCGCGCCGCAGACGCCTGGGCGCCCCTCGAGGCCGCCGTTCGGGCCGACCCGCCCCTGCGGCGGTTGTTCGAGCTTGAGCCCGACCGGGCGACGCGCCTGAACTTCGAGGCCTGCAGCCTCACCCTCGACCTGTCCAAGCAGCCCTGGTCCGCCGCCAGCTTCGTCAACGCCCTCGACCTCGCCCGCGCCGCAGGTCTGGAGGTCGCCCGCGAGGCCCTCTTCGCCGGCGAGGTCGTAAACGCCTCAGAGGGCCGGGCGGCCCTGCACATGGCCCTTCGGGCGCCGGGCGCGAGGAACTGGCGCGCCGCGGGCCAGCCCGTGGCGGAGGGCGTGGCGGCCGGGCTCGAGCGGATGCTGGCCTTCGCCGGCGAGGTCCGGACGGCGGGCGATATCGACGCCGTCCTGCACATCGGCATCGGTGGGTCGGACCTCGGCCCCCGCCTGGTCTGGGAGGCCCTGGCCCCCGTCGCGCCCAGGATCGACCTGCGCTTCGCCGCCAATGTCGATCCGTCCGAGATCACCGCCGCCCTCTCGGGCCTGGACCCCGCCCGGACCCTGGTGGTGATCGTCTCCAAGACCTTCACCACCCAGGAGACCCTGTTCAACGCCCGGGCCGCCCTGGCCTGGCTGGAGCAGGCGCCCGGCGCCGCGGACCGGCTCGTCGCGGTCACGGCCGCACCGCAGGCCGCCGAAGCCTTCGGGGTCGACGCCGCCCGCATCTTCCCCTTCGCCGAATGGGTCGGCGGCCGCTTCTCCCTGTGGTCGGCCGTCGGCCTGTCCTGCGCCGTCGCCCTGGGCCCCGAGGTCTTCGAGGGCCTGCTGCGGGGCGCGGCGGAGATGGACGCGCACTTCCTCGGGGCGCCCCCGGAGCAGAACCTGCCCGTAGTCCTGGCCCTGTCCCACATCCTGAACCGTGACCTCCTCGGCCGGCCCGCGCGCGCGGTGGTTCCCTACGCCCGCCGGCTGCGGCTCCTGCCGGCCTTCCTCCAGCAGCTGGAGATGGAGTCCAACGGCAAGCGTGTGGGGCGCGACGGCCGGCCCGTTCCGCGGCCCACGGCCGGCGTCGTCTTCGGCGATGCGGGCACCAACGGCCAGCACGCCTTCTTCCAGGCCCTGCACCAGGGGACGGATGTCATCCCGCTCGACATCCTCGCTGTGCGCCAGCCCGTGGAGGGGGATCCCGCCGCCCACCGCGCCCTGCTGGCCAACGCCATCGCCCAGGCCGAGGCCCTGATGGCGGGGCGGACAGAGGCGGAGGCCCTCGAGGCCGCCGGGGGCGATCCCGTCCTCGCCGCCCAGAAGGCCTTTCCCGGCGACCGGCCCTCGGGCTTCCTCCTCCTGGAGCGCCTGGACCCACCCGCCCTCGGCGCCCTCCTGGCCCTCTTCGAGCACAAGGTCTTCGTCGAGGGGGTCGTGTGGGGGATCAACAGCTTCGACCAGTGGGGCGTGGAGCTGGGCAAGGTCCTGGCCGCGCGGATCCTGCCCGAGCTGGAAGGCGGCCCAGCCGGCCCCCACGACGCCTCCACGGCCGCACTGATCGCCCGCCTCCGCGTCCCTTAAGCCCTGCGACGGGTTTACGCCCGCCCGGCCCCGGCTAGAATGAGGCAAGGAGGCCGCAAGCGCCCCCGCCCGGAGGAGACCCAGGGGCCATGCACCTCGCCGACCACGCGCGCCTGACCCCCGACAAGCCGGCCCTGATCTCGGCCGACACCGGCAAGGTCGTGACCTTCGCCCAGCTGGACGAGCGCTCGCTGCGGATGGCCAACCTGTTCCGCGAGCGGGGCCTGAAGCGCGGCGACCATGTCGCCCTCCTCATGGAGAACAACCTCGCCTTCATGGATGCGGTCTGGGCCTGCTTCCGCTCCGGGCTCTACATCACCACCATCAACCGCTACCTGCCGCCGGACGAGGCCGCCTACATCGTCAACGACTGCGGCGCGAAGGTGCTGATCAGCTCGCACGCCAAGCGCGAGACCTGCGAGGGCCTGGCCGACCTGATCCCCGCCTGCCCGATCCGCCTGATGGTCGACGGCGTCATTCCGGGCTGGGAAGCCTACGAGGCCGCCCGCGACGGCGCCTCGCCCGCGCCCCTCGACCGCGAGTGGATGGGCGATTCCATGCTCTACAGCTCCGGCACGACCGGGCGGCCGAAGGGCATCCTGCGGCCCCTGCCGGAGGTCAGCCCCGCCGAGGCCTTCGCCCTGCGCCAGCAGGCCAACCGCTATGAGTTCGGCCCGGACACGGTCTACCTGTCGCCCGCGCCCCTCTACCACGCCGCTCCCCTGGCCTATGTCGTCACGGTCCAGTCCTTCGGCGGGACGGTGGTGATGATGGAGCGGTTCGACGCCGAGAAGTCCCTGGAGCTGATCCAGGACTACCGGGTCACGCACTCCCAGTGGGTGCCCACCATGTTCGTGCGCATGCTGAAGCTGCCCGAGGAGGTCCGCCGGGCCTTCGACGTCTCCAGCCTGAGGGTCGCCATCCATGCCGCCGCCCCGTGCCCGGTGGAGGTCAAGCGCCAGATGATCGAGTGGTGGGGCCCGGTCCTCTACGAGTACTACGCCGGCACCGAAGGCTCGGGGTCGACCTTCATCGACAGCCATGACTGGCTGAAGCATCCGGGGTCGGTGGGTCGCGCGGCGGTGGGCGTCCTGCATGTCTGCGACGAGGAGGGGAACGAACTGCCCCCCGGCGAGACGGGCCTGATCTACTTCGAGCGGGAGATCCCGACCTTCGAGTACCACAACGACCCGGAGAAGACCCGGGCGTCCCGGCACCCGAAGCATCCCAACTGGAACGCCCTCGGCGACGTCGGCTACCTGGACGAGGAGGGCTATCTCTACCTCACCGACCGCAAGGCCTTCATGATCATCTCCGGCGGGGTGAACATCTATCCCCAGGCCATCGAGGACGCCCTGATCACCCATCCCAAGGTCGCCGACGTGGCGGTCTTCGGCGTGCCGGACCCGGAGATGGGCGAGGCGGTGAAGGCGGTGATCGAGCCCGCCCCCGGCGTCGCCCCCGACGAGGAGCTCGCCGCCGAGCTCATGCACTACGCCCGCGAGCACCTGGCCCACTACATGGCGCCGCGCTCCATCGACTTCATCGCGGAGATGCCGCGCCTGCCCACGGGCAAGCTCTACAAGCGCATCCTCCGGGACGCCTACTGGCAGGGCGACCGGAAGATCTGAACAGGACGGGAAGGAACACCATGCAGGACCTCGCGGGAAAGACCGCCTTCATCACCGGCGGGGCCTCGGGGCTCGGCCTCGCCATGGCCCACGCCTTCGGCGCCGCCGGCATGAACGTCATGCTCGCCGACATCGAGACCGAGCCCCTGGCCCGGGCCGTGGCCGAGCTGGAGGCCCGGCAGGTGAGGGTCGCCGCCGTCCAGTGCGACGTCACCGACCGCGCGGCCCTGGTGGCGGCGGCCCGCGAGACCGTCGCGGCCTTCGGCAAGGTCCACGTCCTGTGCAACAACGCCGGCGTCGGCGCCGGCGGCCCGGTCGACGAGATGAAGCCCGCCGACTGGGACTGGACCTTCCAGGTCAACCTGATGGGGGTGATCTACGGCTTCGAGGCCTTCCTGCCGCACATCCGGGCCCACGGGGAGGGCGGCGCCATCATCAACACCGCCTCCATGGCGGGCCACATGTCGCCTCCCGGCATGGAGGCCTACAGCGCCTCCAAGTTCGCCGTCGTCGCCCTCACCGAGGGCTGGGCCGCCCAGCTGGCGCCCGAGAACATCCAGGTCCAGGTGCTGTGCCCGGGCTTTGTCCGCACCCGCATCAACCAGTCCGGCCGCAACCGCCCGGCCAAGTTCGGCGGCCCCCAGGTGCGCGAGATCGTCCCCGACGACCGGGTGGCCAACGGGATCGACCCGGCCCGGGTCGGCGCCCGGGTGCTCGAGGCCCTGCAGGCTGGCGACCTCTACATCTTCACCCATCCGGACATGCGGCCCTTCGTCCAGCTGCGCTTCGGCCGGATCATGGAAGGGTTCGATTCCGCCGACCGAAGCCAGGCCCTCAAGGGCATGGACTACCGCACCCCGGACCTTGACCTCCTGCCCTGACGCCCGCCAGCGCCGGGTCCGGGACTGGACGACCCGGCGTCGATGGGCTAGGGACCCGGCCCATGTTCCGTCAGGTTCACCATCACGGCCCCCACCATCCGACCTGCGAAAGCGGGAGCGGGCGGGTGCGTTCGGCCTGATCGAACCTCCGGCGCCGGCCCCCGCGCAATGCGGACGGGGCCGGTCGGCGGCTCCGTCCCTGGCAGACCCAAGGGATAGGAAATGACCACCCCAAAGACTGATGCTGCTACTGACGGGGAGACGGCCCGTCCGGAGGCCCGCGCGCCGCGAGGATTCGTTGATCGCCGCGCCCGCGACCTGGCCGCCGAGCGCCGGATCCTCGCCCGCGTTTCCGAAGTCTACGAGCGCTACGGCTTCGAGGCCCTCGACACCGGCGCCCTCGAGTACGCCGACGCCCTGGGCAAGTTCCTGCCGGACGCCGACCGTCCCAACGAGGGCGTCTTCGCCCTGCAGGA
>NZ_JADBZL010000046.1:0-28180 GCF_020402505.1 Phenylobacterium sp.
CGGCGAGCCGGAGTTGCCGCCGACGATGTCGTTGGTGGTGACGAAGTTCAAGACGGCGTCCAGGTTCATCCGGTCCCGGGCGGCCAGCCAGCGGTCGGCGACGCGGAAGGGCTCGGCGCCGGTGGCGCGCTCGTAGAGGCCCGCTAGCGTCGTGGTCGGGGGGACCTCTCTCCCCCGCCAGGTCCAACCCGCGACTTTTCCGTAGGACAGGCGCAGGGAGAAGGTGGCGTCTGGGTAGACCTTGTCGCCATAGACCGCGAAGCGAGCGCTGGCGATCCGGGCGGCGGCGGCCTCGGTCGGGGCCGAAACCTGGGTCTCCCAGGCCTTGCGCACGGCGCGGGCCTCGGCGTCGATCTTCAGGGCGTAGCGGATCATGGGGTCGTCGGAGGCCGCGACAGCCGCCTCCCCGCCGTCCCAGAGCGCCTTGCGCACCGCCGGATCGCCCAGTCTCGAGCCCGCGACCAGGGCCTGAGACAAGGCCTCGGGACTCTCGCGGCCCAGGAGCAGCCTGGTGACCGGGTCATCGGCGGTCAGGTACTCACGAGTCTTGAGCAGCCAGAACTCCAGCTCCAGCTGCTCGAGGGCCGGATCCACGGGCGCGGCGTCGAGGAGCTGCTTCTCCAGCAGGGGCAGACGGGCGTCGGCGAATGCAGGCAGACGCTCGGAGCTGGGCAGGGTGCGCTCGCGGGCCGCCCGGACGAGGATCTGGGCGTAGTCGAAAAGCTCGGAGTTTCCGCCTGAAGCCGCCTCCAGCTGGCGGTACCGGAGGAATTGGTCGGCGGTGACCTGCTGGAGGGCGGCGATCTCCGACCAGGGGTCCCCGATCCGGGTGGCCAGAGCCGGGTCGGCGGCGACCCGGGCCCGCAGTTCGGCTTCCTCCACCCGCTTGGCGTCCATCAGGGACGGACTGTTGAGGGCGGACTGCTGGCCGAACAAGGCCTTGAAGCTGTTCTCGACGCCGAAGAGAGAGTCCGTAGCGATCCGGCGGCTCTCGGCATCGCGGCGGGAGAACTCGATCAGGCGGCCGCGGAGCTCCGCGCGCTGCAGCTGACCAATGGGAAGGATGAGGTCGCGCTGGGTCTCCAGCTGAGCGACGGTGAGCAGGCGGTTGGTGGAGCCGGGGTTACCCGAGACGAAGGTCGCCTCACCCGGCAGGGGCGCCCGGGCCTTCCAGGTGAGGTGCTGCGGGGTTCGGACGGCCTTGCCGTTCTCGTAGAGCCGCAGGAAGCTGACATCGAGGGCGTAGCGCGGGAAGTTGAAATTGTCCGGATCGCCTCCGAAGAAGGCGGCGCTGATTTCCGGAGCAAAGACCAGGCGCACATCGGAGTATTTCCGGTAGCGATACAGCTTGTGCTGGCCGCCGCGATAGAAGCTGATGACTTGGCAACGGGTCTGGGGATCCTTGCCGCAGCCCTCGCTTTCCAGGCGGGAATAGGCTGCGTTCCGGGCCTTGTTGCAGTCGTCGCCCGAAAGGCCGCTGGTCGCCTTGGCGATGTCGGCGGAGACATCCGTGATGGAGAGAAGGATCTCGGCCTGAACACCCGGGCAGGTGCGCTCCTCGGCGCGGATCCGGGCGAGGAAGCTGTTCTTCACGTAATCGCTTCCGCCGCTGGACAGGTTCTGAGCGCAGTCGACCACGCAGTGGTGGTTCGTCAGGACAAGGCCGTCGGGCGAGACGAGGGAGGCCGAGCAGCCGCTGGTCAGGCGCACCGAGGCGGCCTGGATGCGGTCGAGCCATTTCTGGTCGATCCTGACCCCGAGGGATTGCTCCACCCGTGCGGCGGGGAAGGCGTCAAAGGTCCACATGCCCTCGTCGGCGAGCGCGGAGGCGGGCAGGGTGAGGGCGGCCGCGGCCAGGGCGCCGGCGAGTTTCAGGTTCATGTCTTCATCCGTTCTCGCCCCGAGCAGGCGGTCATAGAGCGGTTCTAGCGGCGCGCGCCGCGGGTGACCACCCCGGCGCCGGATGGGGTTGACGCCACGCAGCCTTACCTTCGATTAATGCGGCGGGTGGGATGCTGGTCCCGGAGAGTCCACTGGAGCATCCATGTCCCTCGCCTTGGCCACGCTCATCCATGAATGGCGCCGTTATCAGGCGGCGGTGATCGCGCTGGCCTTCTCGGGCGTGCTGATCCTCTCGCTCTTTGGGCTGATCACCGGGCTGGTCCGCTCCATCACCGCGACCCTGGACCGGAGCCGGGCGGACCTGATCATCATGCCCCCCAAGGTGGAGAGTGTTTTCGGTCCCACCGCCATTGAGCTACCCAGCCGGATCGCTCCGCAGATCTATCTGTCGCCGGATGTCCGCGACCTGAGCCCCTGGGAAATGAGCGGCGCCACCTGGAGGAACATCCCAGGTCCGGGAGAAGCCCAGCGGCAGGTCTTTGTCCTGGTCGCGATGGTGGACCCCGTGCCCAACGCCGTCACCCTGCCCCGCGACTTCGGCCAGACTACAATGACTGCGCTTCAGACGCCGCTCTCAGCCGTGGTGGACCGGTCGGGCCTCAGTGTTCTGGGCGTCCAGGTCGGCGATATGGCCATTGTCAACGGACAGACCATCGTCGTCCGGGGCGCGGTCGAGGGCTATGCGAATGTGCAGTCTCCGCAGGTGTTCGTCTCCAGGGACAGCATGATCCGATTGGGCCTGATGACGCGCGGCGACAAGACCGGTCCTTTGCTTGTACGGCTTGAGAATCCTGCGGCGGCCGTCAGGGCGAGGGATGCGCTTAACGCCCGGGCGAACGGGAGTTATCGAGCCTGGCTGCCGGGGGATCTCGCAAAAGCCAACGAGAAAGCCTTCATGGAGGAACAGATCGTCGGCATCGTCCTGGGGTTCTCCTTCATTCTGTCGGTGCTGATCGGACTGGGTATCACCTCGCAGACCCTGCGTGGCGCGATCGCCTCCAACATCCGCGAGTTCGCCAGCCTCCGCGCCCTGGGGGTCTCGATGTCCGCGTTGAGGGGCGTGGTTCTGGAGCTATCTTTCTGGGTCGGAGTCGCAGGCCTGATCGCCACCGCCGGTCTTATGGCGGGCGTGCTGGGCCTCGCCAGAGTCACGAATGTCACGATGGCCGTGAGCCCCCCCTTCGTCGCGCTCATTGCCGGCCTGCTGATGCTGATCGCCATGGTCTCAGGCTTCCTGTCCCTGGGCGCCCTGGCCCGCAGCCAGCCTGCGGAGCTGCTGAGATGAGCGGCGATGTCGCCATTGTCGCGCGGGGCCTGACCAAGCGCTACGCCTCCGGTGGGGCGAGCATAACCGTTCTGGACGCCGTCGACTTCAACGCCCGCCGGGGCGAGATCACGCTCGTCATGGGTCCCTCAGGGTCCGGCAAGTCGACCCTGGTGGCGGTCCTGTCCGGCCTGCTGCGCCCGGACAGCGGAACCGTGAACGCCCTGGGGACAGACCTTTGGCAGCAGAGGCCCGAGGCGATCGACCGGTTCCGGATGGATCACTGCGGCTTCATTTTCCAGGGGTTCAACCTGTTCCCGGCCCTCACCGCCCTGGACCAGGTCGCCCAGGTCCTGACCTTTGCAGGTCGTCCCCGGGGCGAGGCCCGGCGCCGGGCGGCCGAAGCGCTGGAGGAGGTGGGACTGACGCCGCGCCTCTCCCTTCGCCCGGCGGAGCTCTCGGGCGGAGAGAAACAAAGGGTGGCCATCGCCCGGGCCCTGGCGAAGCAGCCGGAGCTGATCTTTGCAGATGAACCCACCTCCGCCCTGGACGGGGAAAACGGACAGAGGGTGGTCGGCCTCCTGCAGCGTGCGGCGCGCGAGCATGACGCTGCAGTGATCTGCGTCACTCACGACCACAGACTTGAAGCCTGGGCCGATCGGGTCATCCATATCGAGGATGGCCGGATCGCCGGAATGGAGGCGGAGACCACATGACGGGCCTGTTGCGCAAACCCCTGGTCTGGGGGCTCATCCTGCTGGTGGCGGCTGGAGCCGGCCTAGCGGCCTGGAGGATGCTGGCCATCCCGGAGCCTGAGCCCGCAACCGCGCCGGCCGTCTCGCCCTACGCCGCAGCCGCAAACGGCAAGGTCGACGTCGAAGGCGGCATGATCCCGGTCGCCGCCCGCCGGGCGGGTATCATCCGCGACGTCCTGGTGAACGAGGGCGACGTAGTGACACAAGGCCAGGTGTTGGCTCGCCAGGAGGACGATGAGCCCCGCCTGGCGGCGGCGCGCGCCTCGGCGGCGCTCGGGGAGGCCCGGGCGCGCCTCGCCGGTCTGGAGGTGGCCGTGTCGACCGCCCGGCGCGAGCGTGAACGGCTCCAGGGTCTGGTCGGATCTAACTTCGTCGCCGCCCAGAAGCTCGACCAGGCGGACGACCAGGTTCGGCAGGCCGAGGCCGATCTGGCGTCCGGACATGCGGCGGTGGACACCGCCCGAGCGGCCCTGGCCCAGGCCCAGTATGAGCTTGAACTGACGATCGTCCGCGCCCCTGTCGATGGTCGGATCGCCCGCCGCTACGCGAACCCGGGAGCCGGCGCCTCGACCCTGAACGTCTCGACCCTTTTCGACCTGGAGCCGAGGACGCCGCGTATCGTCCGGGCGGAGATGACGGAAGGCTCTCTGCCTGCGGTGACCGTGGGCCAGGCGGTAGAGATCAGCCCTGAGGGCGAGCCGGGAAAAAGCTATCCCGGCCAGGTCCTGAGGATCTCGGCGGTGTTCGGCGCCCGGCGACTGCAGTCGGACGATCCGTCCGAACGCAAGGACGAACGGGTGGTGGAGGTGGTGGTCAGCGCAGGCGACGCCCCCTTTCTGATCGGCCAGCGGGTGCTGGTGCGGTTCTTGAAGGGCGGCGCCTGACGCGCGGCTTGACGCCCGCCCTCCCCCGCCGCACAAACCCGCCCGAATTCAACTTGGGCAGGGAGCCTTCAGATGGCGGACATCCGGTTTGACGGTAAGGTGGCGATCGTCACGGGCGCAGGCGGCGGCCTCGGTCGGCAGCACGCCCTTGAGCTCGCCCGGCGCGGGGCGAAGGTGGTGGTCAACGACCTGGGCGGCTCCGTAGACGGCTCGGGCGGCTCCTCGGCCGCGGCCGACGCCGTGGTGGCCGAGATCAAGGCCTTCGGCGGCGAGGCCATCGCCAACGGCAGCTCGGTGACCGACGACGCCGGTGTCGCCAACATGGTGAAGCAGGCCATGGACGCCTGGGGCCGCATCGATATCCTGGTCGCCAACGCTGGCATCCTGCGGGACAAGTCGTTCTCGAAGATGGAGATGTCCGACTTCGAGGCGGTGATGAACGTCCACGTCATGGGCACGGTGAAGCCGGCCAAGGCGGTCTGGGAGATCATGAAGGCCCAGAACTACGGCCGGATCCTGGTGACCACCTCGTCCACGGGCCTGTATGGCAACTTCGGCCAGGCCAATTACGGCGCGGCCAAGCTGGCCCTGATCGGCTTCATGAACACGATGAAGCTCGAGGGCCAGAAGAACAACATCCACGTCAACGCCATCAGCCCGGTGGCCGCCACCCGGATGACCGAGAACCTGATGCCCGCAGAGGTCCTGGAAAAGCTGAAGCCGGAGTATGTGACCCCGGCGGTGGTTTACCTGGTCTCAGAAGAGGCGCCGACCGGCGTGATCCTGACGGCGGGCGCCGGCGCCTTCGCCCAGGCCCGGATTTACGAGACCGAAGGCGTCTATCTTGGCGAGGGCGGGCTGTCGGTTGAGGAGGTTCGGGACAACTTCGCCCGCATCACCGACCCGGCCGGCCAGAAGGCCTATGTCAACGGCGGCGAGCAGAGCGGGAAGTTCTTCCGCAAGATGCAGGGCGGCTGACGCCACATCTGGGCCTCGATTTCCCTTGCGCTGACAGGGGGCGCGCGGCCTATCCTTCCGCACGACCCGGGGACACCGGGCGAACGGGGAGGAGTGATAGCGTGTCGCAAGTCAAACAGGCGCCAGCGGGCGGCCGGCTCAGTCTGTCCGCCTCCCTCGCCTTCGCCGCCATCAGCCTTCCCCTCGCCGCGCTCGGCCTGTCCGTGGGAGTCCAGCTCCCCCCCTACTTCGCCAGCCAGCTCGGCGTGAGCCTCGCCGTCGTCGGCGGAGCCTTCGGCCTTGTGAGGCTGATGGACATCTGGCTGGATCCGGTGATCGGCCTTGGCATGGACCGCACGCGAACCCGGTTCGGGCGGTACAGGGTCTGGATGATGGCCGGCGCGCCGGTGCTGATCGTCTCCGTCTACATGCTCTACAATGCGCCCAAGGGCGCCACGCTCGCCTATCTGGTGATCTGGCTGCTGGCCATGTACCTCGGCCAGTCGATCATGGGGCTCTCGCACTCCGCCTGGGCCGCCGTCCTCGCCAAGACCTACGAGCAGAGATCAAAGATTTTCGGGATTCTGACCGCCGTGGGCGTGATCGGATCCCTAACGGCCCTCGCCATCCCGATCCTGCTGGAGCAGACGGGCGTCAAGGACGTCAACCCGATCCAGGCCATAGGCTGGTTCGTCATGGTCATGATCCCCATCACCCTCCTGATTGCGGTGATCCCGACCCCGGAGACCATCAGCCGCGACGACGGGGCGCACTTCAAGTTCTCCGACTACGCTAGGCTGTTCGCCCGGGGGAACGTGATCCGCGTCCTTGCGGCAGACCTCTTCGTGACCCTGGGCCCAGGCTGGATGGCGGCCCTCTACATGTTCTTCTTCATGAATTCCCGGGGCTTCACCCAGACGGGCGCCAGCTTGCTCCTGATGGTCTATATCGTCGCCGGCTTTGTGGGCGCACCTCTCACTGCGGCCCTGGCCAACCGCATCAGCAAGCACCGGGCGCTGATGCTGACAACCACCCTGTACTCGGTGGGCCTGGGCCTGCTGTTGTTCCTGCCAAAGGGAAACTTCGCCTGGTTTGTCCCCGCCATGGCCATTGAAGGCGCCCTCGCTGCGGGCTTCGGCGTCATGATCCGGGCCATCACGGCGGACATCGGCGACGAGCTTCGCCTGGAGGGCGGGCGCGAGCAGATCGGCCTGCTCTATTCGCTCACGGCCGCCACCAGCAAGCTGGCGGGGGCGTTCTCGATCGCCCTGACCTTCAACTTGCTGGCCCTGTTCGGCTACGACCCCAGGGGGGGAGCCGCCAACACGCCGGAGCAGCTCCTGGTTCTGGACCTGGCGTTTATCATCGGGCCGATCATCTTCGTCATGCTCGCGGGGGCCTGCTTCATCGGCTACAAGCTCGACGCCAAGACCCACGCCGAAATCCGGAGACAGCTGGATGAACGCGACGGGGTTTCGGTCAACTATGACGAGGCCGCCGTCCTGGAGGGACTGACGGCCGAGCCCGGTCAGGCAACGGTGGACCGCCGCTGACGGCTGGCGTCCTTTCTATCTCAGGCCACCGCCGCCGCGAGGCTGGCAAAGGCCCGGGAGGACGCACTCTGAGGGTGTGAGAGCACGCCCGGCCGGCCCTCGTCGCAGGCGGCGCGCAGGGGCGTCTCGAGGGGAATCTCGGCCAGCAGGGGGATGCCCAGGCGAACGGCCTCGGCCCGGGCTCCGCCCTCGCCGAAAATCGGAATCCGGGCCCCGGTGGACGGCTCCTCGAACCAAGCCATGTTTTCGACCACGCCCAGCAAGGGAGTCTCTGTCTTGCGGAACATCGCCGCCGCCCGGCGGGCGTCAATGAGAGCGATCTCCTGAGGGGTGGAGACGATGAGGACCCCGTCGATCTTCAGCTTCTGAACGAGGGTCAACTGGATGTCGCCCGTGCCGGGCGGAAGGTCGACGACGAGGACGTCCAGCGGCGACTCCGCCGTTCCCCAAAGCACGTCCTGCACCATCTGGCGGGCGGCGGACGAGGCCATCGGGCCGCGCCAGATCATGGGCGAGCCCTCGTCCACCAGAAAGCCGATGGACATGACCTTCACGCCCCAGGCCTCAAGCGGCACCAGCTTCTTGTCGGCGTTGAAGGCGGGACGGGAGTCCAGCCCCATCATTCTGGGGGCCGAAGGGCCATAGACGTCCGCATCCAGCAGGCCGACCGAGAGCCCCCGCGCGGCGAGAGCCGCGGCAAGGTTGACGGAGATGGTGGACTTGCCGACCCCGCCCTTGCCGCTGGCCACCGCGATGACCCGGCGCACATGATCGGGCCGAACCGCCTCGCCGGAGGGGGCTGGCCGGGCGGCGGGATCCTCCGAGACCCGCGCGGCGGTGCGGCGCTGGGGCGCTGCGCCGACCGGCGTGACGGTCGCCGAGGGGCGTCCGGCGGGCGCCTCTGCGGTCAGCACGACCTGGGCGCGGACCACCCCGGGCAGGCCGGCGATCAGGGCCTCGGCGGCGTCGCGCACAGGCTGGTAGGTCTCCACCTCGCCGGCCGGAACCTCCAGCATGAAGCCCGCCCGGCCCGGCGCCAGGATCAGGCCGCGCACCAGCCCCGCCGCATTGAGGCCCTTGCCGGACTTCGGGTCCAGGATCCCGTCGAGGGCGGCGAGCAGGGCGGCGCGGTCGATGGGGGCGTCGGCGGTCATCGGGGGTCTCTCAACGGCTCAGGCCCCCATATCCGGTCGGCGGGCGAGGATGACAAGGGGCGAGGACCCTTGCTGGAAGGAGGACGAGGATCGATAAGGCCGCCATGGCCCTGCTCCGCCCGCCCCGCGCCGTCGTCTTCGACATGGACGGGCTCCTGTTCGACACCGAGTCCCTCTACCGCGACGCCCTGGCCGCCGCCGCCGGGGGAATGGGCCATGACATGCCCGAGCCGGTCTTCCACAGCCTGATCGGCCTGCCGGGCGAAGCCAGCCGCCGCCTTCTGCTGGACCATTTCGGCGAAGACTTCGACGTCGACGGCCTGTGGGATGCGTCAGCGGAGCATTTCCACGCCCTCGCCAGGGGGCAGGACTTCCTGAAGGCGGGGGTGCGCGAGTTCCTCGACCTGCTGGACGACCTCGCCCTGCCCCGGGCCATCGCCACCTCTTCCCGGCACGAGGACGTCGCCTTCAACCTCGGCCGGCACGGGCTGGAAGGCCGCTTCCACGCCGTCTCGGCGAAGGGAGACTATCCGCGCGGCAAGCCCCATCCTGATCCGTTCCTGGTCGCTGCGCGGCGTCTCGAGGTCGACCCGGTCGATTGTCTTGCCCTGGAGGACAGTCACAACGGCGTCCGGTCGGCGGCGGCCGCCGGCATGATGACCGTCATGATCCCCGACCTCCTGGCGCCCACGGAGGAGATGGACGCCCTCTGCGCCCGGATCGTGGAGGACCTGCACGCCGCGGCGGACCTGCTGAGGCTCCGCCTGTCGTCCTGAGCGTCAGTCGCGGACGAACTCGGCTTCGGTGAAGCCCATGAAATAGAGGGCCGCCGTCAGGTCGGCATGGTCGATCTGGGCGTCGGCCTCGGCGGCGACGACCGGCTTGGCGCGGTAGGCCAGCCCCAGGCCCGCAGCCCCGATCATGGCCAGGTCATTGGCGCCATCGCCGATGGCGGCCGCCTGGGACAGGTCCAGGCCCAACCGTTCGGCCTCGGAGACAAGGGTGGCGAGCTTGGCTTCACGACCGAGGATCGGGGTTTCGACGGCGCCGGTGAGGTGACCCTCTGACACGACGAACCGGTTGGCCCGGTCCTCGTGGAATCCGGCCTGGATGGCGACCCGTCGGGTGAAGAAATCAAAGCCGCCGGACACGAGGACGCAGTGGGCGCCCGAGACGGCCAGGGTGCGCACGAAGGTCCGGGCGCCGGGATTGAGACGGACCCTCTCGGCGTAGGCGCGTTCGAGCTGGGATTCCGGCAGGCCCGCCAGCATGGCCACCCGTTCGCGCAGGGCGCCCTCGAACTCCAGCTCGCCGCGCATGGCACGCTCCGTGATGGCGGCCACCTCGGCCTTGCGGCCGGCGAAGTCGGCCAGCTCGTCCAGGCACTCGCAGGCGATGATGGTGCTGTCCATGTCGGCCAGCAGCAGGCGCTTTCGGCGGCCCTCGAGGGGCTGGACGCAGAGGTCGACCGGCAGACCCGACGCGGCGGCAAGTGCGGCCCGGCGCAGGTCCTGCAGGTCGGCGGGGTCCAGCTGGAACTCCCGTGCGGCCGGGCCCGGCGACGGCGCCGGCTTGACGGGGCGCCCCCGGGCTGCGAGCGCTTCGGCGATGCGGCCCGCCGCGGCGTCCGCCGCAGCCGGGTCCAGTCCCACAAGGGTAAGCGCGATCTGCATGACGTCCCGCATCTGGCTCATCGCCGGCCCTACGGCAAGCGGCAAGTCCGCACTGGCCCTCCGCCTCGCGCGGAAGGTGGGCGCAGAGATCATCGGCGCCGACGCCCTCCAGA
Organism: Phenylobacterium sp.; assembly: GCF_020402505.1. Classification (GTDB taxonomy): domain Bacteria; phylum Pseudomonadota; class Alphaproteobacteria; order Caulobacterales; family Caulobacteraceae; genus Phenylobacterium. Next base: position 10,256 of record NZ_JADBZL010000046.1, read on the forward strand.
TTTATCGCGACCTGCCGGTGCTGACCGCATCGCCGGGGCCGGACGACCTTGCAGCCGTCCGGCATCACCTGGTCGGGACCGTGGATGCAGGGCAGGCCTGGTCCGCCGGACGCTGGCTTGAAGCGGCGCGCGAGGTGATCGACACCCTCGGCCGGCGGGGAACCGACGTGGTCGTGGCGGGGGGCACTGGCCTGTACTTCGAGGCCCTTGTGAGGGGGCTCGCCACCGCGCCGGCGGTGTCCGCCGACGCCCGCGCCCGCGCCGCGGCGGAGTTCGAGGCTCTCGGAGAGCTCGCCTTTCGGGAACGGCTGGCCGAAGTCGATCCTGCCGCCGCCGCCCGGATCCTGCCCGGAGACCGCCAGCGCCTCTGCCGGGCCTGGGAAGTGTTTGCAGACACGGGTCGGTCGCTCAGCGACTGGCAGGCGGAAACGCAGGGGGGACTGCCCGCCGGCGGCTGGCGCGGCGTAAGGCTCATGCCTCCGCGCGAGGAACTTTATCGCCGCTGTGACGCCCGGTTCGCCGCCATGGTCCGCGCCGGCGCGCTCGAGGAGGCCCGGAGGCTCGCCGCGCGCGGGCTGGACCCCGCCCTGCCCGCCTGCAAGGCCGTCGGGCTTCGCCCGCTTCTGGCCTTTCTCGACGGGCGGATGACGCTGGAGGAGGCCATCGCAGCCGGGCAGAGGGCGACCCGCAACTACGTCAAGCGCCAGGAGGTGTGGCTCAGGGGCCGGATGGCGGACTGGCCGGCGATCACCGACATCGATCCCGAAGCCCAGTGGAGGTCATTTCTTGCGCTGAACCCCGACTTGACGGCCTGAAAGGGGCATGGCACTAGCCTTACACACTGTTTCCGGAGACGACACATGCGTCGCATCCTCGTAGTCGCCAGGCGGCCCGCCGCGGACTGACCCCGTCAGCCGCGACTGGTCGCATACGCCCGGGCCCCTTGAGGGCCCTTTTTGTTGCCCAACACCCCCGGACCCCACCGCCATGAGCACCCAGACCCTGACCCCCGCCGCTACCGAGACCGAAACCCTGACGGGCGCGGAGATCGTCGTGCGCGCCCTGGTGGACCAGGGGGTGGAGGCGCTTTTCGGATATCCCGGAGGGGCGGTCCTGCCGATCTATGACGCCCTTTTCAACGAGCCGCGCCTTCAGCACGTCCTGGTTCGCCACGAGCAGGGGGCGACCCACGCCGCCGAGGGCTACGCCCGCTCGACAGGCAAGCCGGGGGTCGTTCTGGTGACGTCCGGGCCGGGCGCCACCAACGCCGTCACGGGCATCGTCGATGCCCTGATGGACTCCATTCCCCTGGTGGTCATCACGGGCCAGGTCGCGACCCATCTGATCGGCACGGACGCCTTCCAGGAGTGCGACACCATCGGCATCACCCGCCCGATCACCAAGCACAACTATCTGGTCAAGGATACCGCGGACCTGCCCCGCATCATGCACGAGGCCTTCCACATCGCCACTTCGGGACGCCCGGGGCCCGTGGTCATCGACATTCCGAAGGACGTGCAGTTCGGCCGGGCCGCCTATCAGGGGCCCCGGGAGGTGGTGCACGCGCACGACTACCGGCCGCGGACCCAGGGCGACCCGGCGCGCATCGCCGAGGCGGTGCAGATGATCGCCGGCGCCCGCCGGCCCATCCTCTACACCGGGGGCGGGGTCATCAACGCCGGCCCCCGGGCCTCGGCCCTGCTGCGCGAGTTCGCCGCCCTGACCGGGGCCCCGGTGACCTCGACCCTGATGGGCCTGGGCGCCTTCCCGGCCTCCGATGACAAGTGGCTGGGCATGCTGGGCATGCACGGCAGCTTCGAGGCCAACAACGCCATGCACGACTGCGACGTCATGGTGGCCATCGGCGCGCGCTTCGACGACCGGGTGACGGGCAAGCTCGACGCCTTCTCGCCGGGCTCGCGCAAGATCCACATCGACATCGACCCGTCCTCGATCTCCAAGAACGTCCGGGCCGACATCGGCATTGTCGGCGACGCGGCCAGCGTTCTGGAAGACATGATCGCCGTCTGGAAGGCGCGCGGCCTCTCCTGCGACGGCGCCGCCCTGTCCGAATGGTGGCGGCAGATCGAGGCCTGGCGCGCACGGAATTCCTTCCGCTATGCGCCCTCGGCCGACAGCATCAAGCCGCAGTACGCCATCGAGCGGCTCTACGCCCTGACCCGCGACAAGGACGTCTACATCACCACAGAGGTGGGTCAGCACCAGATGTGGGCGGCGCAGTTCTTCCACTTCGAGGAGCCCAACCGCTGGATGACCTCCGGCGGGCTGGGAACCATGGGCTATGGCCTGCCGGCGGCGGTGGGCGTGCAGCTGGCCCACCCCGGGAGCCTGGTCATCGACATCGGTGGCGACGCCAGCGTGCAGATGACCATGCAGGAGATGTCGACCGCCATCCAGTACGGCCTGCCGATCAAGATCTTCATCCTGAACAACGAGTGGATGGGCATGGTCCGCCAGTGGCAGCAGCTGCTGCACGGCGAACGCTATTCGCACTCCTACTCGGCCAGCCTGCCGGACTTCGTGAAGATGGCGGAGGCCTTTGGGTGCCTGGGCCTGCGGGCGCGGACGCCGGCGGAGCTGGACGACGCCATCCGGCAGATGATCGACTATCCCGGCCCGGTCATCTTCGATTGCTGCGTCACCAAGGAAGAGAACTGCTTCCCGATGATCCCCTCGGGCAAGGCGCACAATGACATGATCCTGGCCGAAGAGACCCGCGACCTGGGCTCGATCATCGACGACGCGGGTAAGCGGCTGGTCTAGCGGGGCGCTTCCCGGAGTGTCAGCGAGCCCTCCGGTCCCGGGGCCGGGAGCGACTCCAATCCACCCCGCTCCAGCCAGTCCAGCCCCTCGTCGAGGGTCAGGATGACCGGCTGTCGGTCATGGATGCGGGCCATGTCCGCCCCGGCAGGGCGCGTAATCACGGCGAAGCTGTCCAGTTCTTCCGGCAGATCCGCGGGCCGGGACCGGGCGCACAGGCCGGCCATGAAGCGGACCGGACCGGATGCATCGTCCGCAGGCCAGGAGACCTCCCAGCGCCGCTTGGGTCGCCCCTTCCGCCACCCGGGCGGCGCATCGTACTCGAAGACGGCGGTGACGGGCGCGAGGCAGCGGCCGGTGCGCACGGCGTCCCGGAAGGAGGCCGTCGTTGCGGCGGTTTCGATGCGGGCATTGGTGCACATGGCCTTCCAGTCGGACACCGGACCCCGGTGAAAGGCCGGGACGAGCCACCAACGCGCCTCAATTCCTTCAATCCGACCCTCCGGGGACCGGCGCAGAATGGGCGCCCGGTCCGTCGGCCGGAAGGCGCCGTCGAGAGGCCGGTTAGGCTCGGGGGCGAGCCATAGAACATCCGCGCCGACCGCCCGGAAGGCGGCGTCATAGTCAGCGCGCCGGGCGCGAAGCTGATACTCGTTACACACGGCGGCGGATAAGTTTGCGGCGGAATGGGGCGCAGGCGGAGCGATGAGAGCGGCGGCGTCGCCCGCTGCGATCCTGCTCGCTCTTCCTGCTTGCGACCACCTCGGACCTCCAGCTCCGCCCTGCACCGCCGAGGCTGCGCCGGCCCTGCTGGTGGGTCAAGAAAGGTGGGCGGCGGAGCCGATCCGACGGGAAAAGGGGCTCAGCCGGGCGGTGACCGGGCGCCCTGCGTCGCAGAAAGTGCAAGAGTTCCTTAATCGCCATAAACTACCCCGGATCGATCCAGATTCAGCGGGCGCCGGATACACGATGTCGATCCAGAGTGATGACCCGAAACCGTCCCCGCGGGCTCCACGGTTACCAGGCTCCACCTTCATGGATCGACTGGGGATCAGAAGTCCCACGCCAGCGATTCAGCTCGCCTTCGCCCTGGTCGTCGCGATTGCGGCCTCGCCTTACTTGACCCTCGCCGGCGCGCTAGTCTGGTTCTGCTGGATTGTTCTCCTTCTGGTCATTGATGGCGTCCTCTCGAGGACACTGACCGGACGTCCGCGTGTCGTTGCGAAGCCTGTTTTCGAGTTTCTGATCGTTTCGTCCTTCTGCCTGCTCGGCCTGCGCCTGCTGATGGGCTTCGACGGACCTGCTCAGACCCTGGGAATGGCGACTATTGCCTTCATGTTGGCCCTGAAACTGGTGGTTGAGACCCTGCCGCCGGTGCGTTTCTGGATCAATGTGATCCCACCGACCCTGTCCGCGAGCGCCTTCGAGTTGAGCAAGGCGATCAAGAACGCCCAGGGGGGCCAAACGGACCTGATGGTGACCAACCTCGGGACTCTTGTCCTGATCATTCTGATCGTCCTGATCGTCCGGGCGGCCATCATTCGTCGGCGCACCGGCTGGAACCGGGTGAATTCGGAGATCAGAGCCAATGCGCTCCGCGCACGCGAAGCGCACAAGATCGCCCTTCTTGCCGAGCAGCTCGCCGGAACCGGTCATTTCCGGTTCAGCGACAATCTGGCGACTGCAGACTTTTCCGACGGCATGTACGCGATCCACGGCTTTGATCACGGGGTCGAGAAGCCCAGCGTCCAGGATCTGTTCAACCTTTACAATGAGTCCGATCGCGAGAAGCTGACCCGCCTGATCCATGAGACTGTTCGGACATGCACGCCCAACCGCGCTGAAGCCCGCTTCCGGAGACGCGACGGCCGGGAACGCATCATACTCTGCCAGACCAGCCCGGAAGTTTCACTGACGGGGCAGGTGACTGCGATCCTGGGCGTCGCCATGGACATCACGGAGGCCCGGTTGCGGGAAGAGGCGCTCATGGAGAGCGAAGCCCGCATCCGTATGCTGACCGATCACGTGACCGATGTGATCCTGTGGATCACCGAGGGTGGCAGAATCCTTTACGCCTCCCCTTCCGTACAAGCGCTGGGTTTCGAACCCGAGGACCTTCTGGGCCACCAACTCTCGAGTTTTGTCGAACCTGCGGATGCGGGGGCGGCGCAGCAGCTGCTGCGCCAGGTCTTCGGCGATAAGGCGCCGGATGGGGAAGTGACCGGAGAGTTCCGGTTCCGGACCCGCAGCGCCGCAGGCCGGGAGGTCTGGATGGAGGGCCTGGCAAGTTCCGTCCGGGATCCGAAGGCCTTGACCCGCTCCGCCGTCTTCAACTTCCGGGACGTCACCCGGCGTCGGGAACTGGAAGCCGACCTGCGTCTTGCCAAGGCCCGGGCCGAGGCGGCGGCCCAGGCCAAGAGCGAGTTCCTGGCCAATATGAGCCACGAGGTGCGCACCCCGCTGACCGGGGTGATCGGCTTCTCCACCCTGCTGTCGGAGACGCCGGACCTGCCGGCTCAGGCGCACCTTTACATTCGCAAGGTCATCGCCAGCGGCGAGGCTCTCCTGACCGTCGTGAACGACATCCTCGACTTCTCGAAGCTCGAAGCCGGACAGCTAGAACTGGACCCGGCGCCCTTTCCCCTGCGCGGCTTCCTCGAGGACGTCGCCGGCCTTTTCTCGGCCCAGGTCGAGGCGAGGGGCCTCCGTTTAGAGATCAAGGTCGCCGAGGATGCGCCGCAGCATCTCATGGCCGATCGGGCGCGCCTGCAGCAGGTGCTCGCCAATCTGCTCAGCAACGCCATCAAGTTCACCGAGAAGGGCGTCATCCGGATCCAGGCCCGGTATGACCAGGTTCAGCAGAAACTGGAGGTCGCGGTCAGCGATTCGGGAGTCGGGATTCACCCTGACGCGGCAGGACGGCTCTTCCAGAGGTTCACCCAGGCGGACGGGTCCATCAGCCGCCGGTACGGCGGTACGGGGCTCGGCCTGTCCATCTGCCGCCAGCTGACCGAGTTGATGGGGGGCGGCATTGAGGTCATCTCGGCCCCCGGGGCGGGCTCGACCTTTACCTTCACGATCCTGGCGCCGCCCGCTGACGCGGTCGTTGACGCAGTCATGGATTCGGGCGCGTCACCGATGGGCGCCGCGATGGCGGATGAGATGTCCAGGATCCTGGTGGTCGATGACCTGGAAGCCAACCGGGAACTGCTCCGGGCCCTGCTGCTCGCGGCTGGCCAGCACGGGATGGAGGAAGCCTCAAGTGGTCCTGAGGCGATCTCCATGGCGATGCGCCAGCCCTACGACATCATTCTCATGGATCTGCAGATGCCGGGGATGGATGGCTTCGCCGCCGCGCGCGCAATCCGCCAACTCTCGAAGGAAAACGCTGCGACCCCGATCATCGCCCTATCGGCGAATGTGCTGGCCGAGCACGTCGATGAGGCCCGAGAGGCTGGCATGAATGACCATGTGGGTAAGCCCATTGTTCCAGCCCGTCTCTTCGCCACCCTTAACCGATGGTCGGGCGTCCGCCTCCAGACTCCAGACAACGCCGACACCCGGGGGGCCTGAGGCCCCATGTCCGGGTGGGAAGGCCGTTGGACCGGGTCCGTCCGCCGGTTTCCGGTCAGGAGCGGATTCTCATCGCCCCGAGATAATCGCGCTTGCCCAGCGGCGCGCCCTTCTGCCGCAGGATGTCGTAGGCGGTCGCCGCGTGGAAATGCAGGTTTGGCAGGGAGAAGGACATCAGAAAACCCTCGGCGGTGAAGGGAATCTGGGTCTGTCCGAGCTTGAAGATCACCTCGCGCCCCTCAAGAACGTTGACCTCATCCTCGGACAGGGCCTTGAGCCGGGTGTGGGCGTCCGCGACAAGGGCCTGGAGGCCGGCGTAGTCTAGCTCCTGCGGCGCAGGCGGGCCGAAGACCCCGGTCCGGGCGGCCTCCATGGCGTTGATGGAATGGTGGACCACCGAGAGAAGCTGGAAGCGAAATGGGAACATGTCCGCGGCCAGTCGCATCTCGACCACGTCGTCGGGGTTCACGCCGGCCTCGGAGCACCAGACGCGCCCCTTCTCGACGAAGGCCGAAACCGCGCCCACAGTCTGAAGCATGGAGCGCACGCTGACATCGTAGAGTGAAATCGCCATGTGTTCGTTTCCTTTACCAGAGCCGCTCAAGTGACCGAAGAGCTGAAGGCTGGCAAGCCGCCCAACGGCGCTACAAGCTTTTCTTCACGGTTGGCGAGCACCTTGTCCAGATCAGACCGCGAGCTCCGGTCGGAGTGATTCTGGACGCAAGGGCAATGAAGCTGGATAGCCGAGGACCGGGATACCCCGGGGGAAGCGATCTCAGGCGTCTCAGGATCTGGAGGTTCTTCTCCAGCGGCGCCGTCCAGGACGCCTTCGCCGGCGTAGCGATCGCCATCGCTGCAGTCCCTTTTCTAGGCCTCCAACCTGCATCCCTCTGGCTGGCCTTCATCCTGGCGACGGCCGCGCTGGAGGCCCCGACGCGTCGCGCCGGTCACGAGCGCACTGGCCTCGCGGACATCGCTATCCTGATCCGCAGCCTGGCCGGTGCGGGCATGGGTCTGGCTCTCATCTCCGTTCCAGACCCCAACGCTGCGGTCGCCGGCCTGAGTGTATGGGGCGCCATGGTGGTTCGGGCCACGGTCGTTGATTATCGAAGACCGCGACAGCTCTGGTACCAGGTCGGCCCGCCGGTGGCGGTTGGAACCTTCCGGCAGATCGGAGTCGCAATTGAGCATTTCAGGGCAGGTGAACCCCAGCTGGCGGCCGCCGACCTGTCGCTTCTGATCCTGCTGCTGGCGGTCTTCACTGTGGTCTTCATGACGCTGACGGAGCGACGCCGGACCTTCGATCGTATCCTGTGGGAGGGGATGACGAAAACGCGCCAACTCGAGGATGCCCAAAGGGTTGCAGAACTTGCGGAGCACCTGGCGGGCTCGGGGCACTTCCGGATTGACCAGCGGACCCTCGCGGTCAGCCGGTCCACCGGGCTTATGGAACTGTACGAAATCGACCCCGCCAGGAATGGCGACGCCTATGGCGAGATTATCAAGCTGCACGACCCGACCGACCAGGCCCGGATCCAGGAGATGTTCCTGGAGGTGGTCCGGACCCGAAGGCCCGTCAGGCTGGAGGTTCGATGCAAACTCACTGACGGTCGGGTCAAGTACGTCCTTACCCAATGCAACCCCGAACTCGACGACGCCGGAGAGGTGACCGGGATCGTCGGCGTATCGATGGATACGACAGATGCCCGCCGACGGGAGACCGCCCTCTCGGAAAGCGAAGCCCGGTTACGGCTGCTGGCCGATAACGTCTCGGATATCGTGATCTGGATCAGCGCAGGCGGACGTATCCTCTACGCCTCGCCATCGGCGCAGATGCTCGGCTACACGCCAGAGTCCCTGGTCCATCGCCCCTTGATCGACTTCATCCATCCCGAGGACCGCGCCCCCGCGACCCAACTCCTCAACCGCGTCTTCGAGGAGGAAAACGGGGATCTCAAGCTGACCGGCGAATTCCGCTTTCTCATTCGTCACCGTCCTGACGAGCTGGTCTGGCTGGAGGGCTACGCTAACGCCATCCGCGATCCGGAGGGACGCCCTCGCTCCGCCGTCATCAATTTCCGGGACGTGACGGAACGCCGGACGCTCGAAGAAGACCTGCGATATGCAAAGACCCACGCTGAGGCGGGGGCGCAGGCCAAGAGCGAATTCCTGGCCAACATGAGCCACGAGATCCGTACGCCCCTGACTGGCGTGATTGGCTTCTCGTCCCTGTTGGCGCAGGTTCCAGGCCTGCCCGCCCTCGCCGAAACCTACATCCGGAAGGTGATCGCCAGCGGTGAGACGCTGCTCGCTGTTGTGAACGACATCCTGGACTTCTCCAAGCTGGAGGCCGGACAGGTCGACCTGGACCCTGGGCCCTTCCACCTCCGGGACTTCCTGGACGAGGTCATCGACCTCTTCGCGGCGCAGGCCGACGCCAAGGGACTTCGGCTGGAGTTGCAGCTCTCCGACCCGTCGCCGGAGTATCTCTTCGCGGACCGCTCCCGCATACAGCAGGTGCTGGTCAACCTGCTGAGCAACGCCCTCAAGTTCACCGAAGAAGGCTCGATCCGGGTCGAGGCCCGATATCACTGGAACAGATCCGCCCTGGAGATCTCAGTGACCGATACGGGTGTGGGGGTCCCTGATGGGCTCATCGAAAAGCTCTTTCAGAGGTTTACCCAGGCGGATGGTTCGATCAGCCGCAGGTTCGGCGGAAGCGGCCTCGGCCTGTCCATCTGCCGGCAGTTGACCGAACTGATGGGGGGCGCGATCTCGGCGCGATCAAAGCCGGGGGCAGGATCGACCTTCACCTTCGACCTTGTCGCCCCTCCTGCAGGAGACGTGGCTCCCGCCGTACCCGCCGATGCGCTTGAAGAGGCCCAGGATAGCCTTCGAATTCTCGTCGTCGATGACGTTGAGGCCAACCGGGAGATCGTTCGCGCCCTTCTGGAGGCGGTGGGCCAGCAGGTCGAGGAAGCCTCCGGCGGCCAGGAGGCCGTCTCACTGGCTATGCGCCAGACCTTCGACCTGATCCTGATGGACCTCCAGATGCCCGGAATGGACGGTTTTGCGACGACGCGGGCGATCCGGCAACTCTCTCCCGAGAACGGAACCACGCCCATTGTGGCGCTTTCCGCCAACGTCCTGCCGGAACATGTGGCTGAAGCTGAGCGTGCGGGGATGAATGACCACATCGGAAAACCCATCATTCCCGCCCGTCTGATCGCCACAATCAACCGCTGGGCCGGTGTCAGGGTGCAGGCGGAGAGCGTCGAGACGCACCCCTGACCTGAAGCCGGGTTTCAAGGTCTCCTTCGCCGGTCTAGGATGAAATCTGTCAGGGGGAGACCATGATCCGTCGTCGCGATCTTCTGGCCGCCGCGGCGGCAACCGCCGCGGGACCCGCCTTCGCCGCCAGTGCGCCCGGGATCGTCAGGGTCAAGCTCGCGACTCGTCTGGGTGACATCCTTCTGGAGTTGAGGGGTGACAAGGCCCCGGCGACAACGGCGAACTTCCTGCGCTACGTCGATGAAAGACGCATGGACAAGGGCGTTTTCTACCGTCGCTCCCTGCCGCCCGGCGCGGAGACGTTTGACTACGGTGTGATCCAGGGGGGTCTGCAGAATAACCCGGCCTGGGTCCTGCCGCCCGTCCGCCACGAACCGACCAGCCGGACTGGCCTGAAACATACGGACGGCGCCATTTCCATGGGCCGGAGGGCGCCTGGCTCGGCCACATCGGACTTCTTTATCTGTGCGGGAGAGCAGGCCTACCTCGACGCCGATCCCACAGCCCAGGGGGACAACCTTGGCTTCGCCTGCTTCGGCTATGTGATCGAGGGAATGGAAACAGTCCACAAGATCCTCGCCCAGCCAGTCTCACCCACGGCGGGTGTCGGGGTGATGAAGGGCGAGATGCTGCGCAACCCCCTGCCCATCACCGCCCGGAGGGCCTGAGGCTCAGGCGTCCCGACCCGGAAAGGCGCCAAGAAGCTGGGCCAGCCCGGGTTCATCGACAAGGGATCCGGCCTCGGCCGCCGACGCCCACCGGCGCTCCCGCTGGTGCGCCTCGGGCCAGTCGTCATACTCCTGGAGGACCTGGAGGGGATAGACCTCCACCCTGACGGGCTGCAGCTGTCCGCCCGACAGGCGCTTGTCATAGTCGAAGGATCCGATCTTGCGGGCGCCGGCGCGTCCTTCCACCCCGGCTTCCTCCCAGGCTTCACGGGCGGCGGCCTGGTGGGGCTTAAGGCCCTTGATGGGCCACCCTTTCGGGATCACCCAGCGGCGCGTCTCACGTGACGTGATGAGCAGGATCTCGACCGCCCCTCCCCCGGGCCGCCGCCAGGCCAGGGCGGCGTACTGGGTCAGGCGCTGAGCACCGGACACCGCCGGACGACGACGGCCCCGACCCTGACTGGACACCCGAGGATTCATTCCGGCTCCGGACGGCGACGCAAGAGAGAGACTCCCGCAGAGTCGCGGTCCCAACGCAAGGGGTGCTTGATCTCGGAGAATGAGGGGCCTTGCCCAGCCGCCGGGCTTGTGACACCTCGCCGGAAGCATCCTGCGAGAACGCCATGACCGACCCCCAGCCCGCCTCCGTCTACGACCTTGCCCATGAGGGCCAGGTCGAAAGCCTCGCCACCTTCGCCATCCTGGTCGACAACGAGCCCGGCGTCCTGCACCGGCTCGTCGGTCTCTTCGCGGCAAGGGGTTACAACATCGAGAGCCTGACAGTGGCCGAAACAGACCGGAACGCCCATACGAGCCGGGTCACCATCGTCACTCGGGGGGCGCCGCAGGTCCTGACGCAGATCGAGGCCCAGTTGCAGAAAATGGTGGCGACCCGGCACGTCCAGGACGTCACTCGGGATCCGAACGGCCTGGAACGGGAACTGGCCCTGGTTAAGGTCAAGGGCGTCGGCGCAGATCGCGTCGAGGCGCTGCGCATCAGCGAGATCTTCCGGGCGCGGGTCCTGGACACTGCGATCGACAGCTTCATCTTCGAGGTGACCGGAGCCTCCTCCAAGATCGACAAGTTCATCGACCTCATGCGGCCCCTCGGCCTGGTGGAACTGGCCCGGACGGGGGTGCTGTCGATCACCCGAGGCGTCGAGGCCGCCTGAAGCGCAGGTCGGCCCGGGCCTCAACGACCCGGGCCGGGAACGCCGCCAGCCTCAGGACAGCAGGCGGAACCTGTAAACGGCCGCGCCTATCACCGCTCCGACCGCAGGCGCGACAAAGAATAGCCAGAGCTGGGACAGGGCCTGGCCTCCGGCAAGAACCGCCGGGCCGAAGCTGCGGGCCGGGTTGACCGAGACCCCCGTGACCTGGATGCCAACGATGTGGATGATGGCCAGGGTCACGCCGATGGCCAGCCCGGCAAAGCCCGCCGGCGCCTTTTCCGACGTCGAGCCGAGGATCACGACTACGAAGATGGCGGTCATGACGATCTCGAAGACCAGGGCGGACTGCAGACTGTACTCGCCCAGGTACCCGGGGCCCCATCCATTCTGGCCAAGGCTGGCGGTCGATCCGGCGATCAGGGCCAGGAGCGCAGCGCCGGCAAGGGCCCCGGCGAACTGGGCGATCCAGTAGACCAGCATGTCCTTGAGCGTCATCCGCCCGGCGACAAAGGCCGCGAGGCTCACGGCGGGGTTGACGTGACACCCCGAAATGGAACCGATGCCGTAGGCCATGGCGACGATGGCGCCGCCGAAGGCGATGGAGATGCCGAGCTGGCCGACATTGTCGCCACCTAGGACGGCCGCCCCGCAGCCGAACAGCACAAGCGTAAGCGTACCGACGAATTCAGCGATAAGTTTTGACATTTCACCCTCCCTTTATCCGTCCAAGCTGGACGAATTCTCGACCTGGGTGAATAGCCAATTCATCCTGTCCTCGGCGCTTTCGCCCGAAATGGGTTCCCGGGGATTGAGAACAGGCCCTACCCGGACTATCTTTCAACCGTCCGGTTCGCCGGACTATGGGGATAAACGCGCACGAAATAAGCGGACTGGACCCGGGTGCGATTCCCGGCGGCTCCACCAAATCTCTTCCCTCGCTCAGGCGGGGAGATGCGGGGCCGATCAGCATCGACAGACGTGTAAAGGTGTTGCTTTCTCCCGGCCTGGCCCACCGTTTCGGGCTTTAAACTAACTGCGAACGATAACTTCGCTGAAGAAGTTCGTCTGGCCGCGTAAGCGACCCGACGGGTTTCGACCTAAAGTCCTGGCGTCTTAGCAGCGTCAGGCGGGGCCGGGAGGGGGCCTGGCAACAGAACCCCTCCACCTTCTCTCGCCACCGTTCTTCCCAAGTGACCTTCCGTTGGCGAAAGCCTCGCCATGGAAACTTGCGTGATGCTCCCGGGGCGTTAGTTTGACCCGGTATCTGATCCCGACAGGACCCAAATGGCCCAGGAACCGCCCGCTCAGGACCTCATGCATTATGAGGCCATGGCCCAGGAAGCTCTGAGAGGTGTGGTCCGGACCGCCCTGCGGCGTGCGAACGCCCCCGGGGGCCTGCCCGGCGCCCATCATTTCTACCTGACCTTCAAGACCGGAGCCGCAGGCGTCGAGGGACCGGAGGAGCTCCTGTCCCGGTATCCGGACGAGATGACGATCGTGCTGCAGCACCAGTTCTGGGATCTTGACGTTGGCGAACAGACCTTCGGCGTGACGCTGAAGTTCGGAGGACGTCCACAGTCGCTTGTGGTCCCCTACGCCGCCCTGACCCGCTTCTACGATCCCAGCGTACAGTTCCTGCTGCAGTTCGACGCCGAGCAGTCTCCGGCGTCCCCGGGCGAGACGGATTCTCGGAGCCTGCCGCCCGCACCGCCGGCAGAAAGCTCGGATACCGAGGCGCCGAACGTCGTTTCCCTTGACCATTTCCGAAAGAAGTGAGGCCGCCTTGTCCGATGATGCTCCGGAAGCCCTGACGGACGAAGCGATCCTCGCCCGTTTTCAGAGGACAAAGAACCAGCCGACCGGCTCCCAGACCCTGGGCTTTCGGATCACCGCTGTGAGCCAGGCTCAGAAGTCCGTCGAGGTCGCCTTCGAGGCGCGGGCGGATCTCCTCCTGAACCCGATGAAGCAGATCCAGGGCGGGTATCTCTGCGCCATGCTGGACGAATGCATGTCTGTCGCCTGCATGGTGGCGTCGGGGATGACACACGTGGCCCCAACAGCCGAGATGAAGACCTCCTTTTTCCGACCTGCCCAACCTGGTCCGATCCGGGGGGTAGGACGGGTCCTGAAGTGGGGGCGGACCCTGGCCTTTACCGAGGGCGAACTTTACGACCCCGAGGGTCGGCTGCTGGCCAAGGCAACGGGAACCGCAGTGCCCACGCCGTTCAAGTCCTACAAAAGCTAAATGCTCAGGCGGACCCTTCCCGTCTTCGTCCTGATTGGGCTCCTCCAGTTGCTGGCAGGGGGGGCGTTGGCGGACTCGCCGTTCCGGAACTGGGGCGCAACGGTCATCGCCGGCGACTGGAAGGGCTCGGGCGGCGGGCCGACCGAGGCTTTCGACAATGCCCGCCGGGACATCACAGCAGAGCTGATCCGTCTGGGGTTCGAGTCCGGCAAGATTCTGCAGTACTCGGTCCGGCCTGAGCGCTACGGGAAGGAGCGACTGGCCAAGTCGGACATACGGGCGATTTTCGAAGGCATGAACCAACTCATGGCGCAGAACCCCGAGGGTTGCCTTGTCTACCTGACCACCCACGGGACCCCCCAGGGCGCCGTTGTGGATCAGTCAATCCTTGCACCCGGAATCCTGGCGGCCATACTGGACAGGACCTGCGGCGCGCGTCCGACCGTCGCGGTGATCTCGGCCTGCTTCTCCGGCGTATTCGTACCCGACCTGGGCGCCGCCAACCGCATGGTGTTGACCGCCGCCCGCCCGGACCGGACCTCGTTCGGATGCGGAGAATCCAACCGTTATCCTTTCTTCGACGAGTGCTTCCTGCAGAGCACGGGCTCCGCTCAGGACTTCGCCGGGCTGGCGAACCAGGTTCGTACCTGCGTAGCCGCGCGCGAGATCAGGGAAGGAGTCCGGCCGCCGTCCGAGCCTCAGGTGTTCATAGGCCCGCAGATTCGGCCGCTGCTGCCTCTTTATGCCTTTCCGGCAAGATCCCCACCATGAGCTGGCTGCGAAACCTCGCCCTGAAGGCCTGCCTGCTGGCGATGACCGCCCTGGCGCCACCGGCTCCCGCGTTTGCTCAGGGTCCGCCGGTGTCGGCAAAGGCGGCGACTGACCTGCCTGTGATCCAGCGCTCGACCCCGCCGACTGCTGAACTGGAGGCCTATGTCGACGGGATTGTCCGCGACTCCCTCATCCAGGATCACATCGTCGGGGCCACTGTCGCCATCGTTCAGGACGGCCGGGTCCTGCTCAAGAAGGGCTATGGCGCGGCCAGCCTTTCTCCCTGGCGCCCCGTAGATCCGGACAGGACCCTCTTCCGCCTGGGTTCAGTCTCGAAGACGTTCACCTGGCTCACGGTGCTCAAGGAAGCGGAGGCGGGACGACTTCGCCTTGACGCACCCATCAACCTCTTCCTGCCGGAGACCGTACAGGTCCGCGACCAGGGTTTCCCCGAGCCGGTGACCCTGCGGAGCCTGATGTCGCACTCCGGCGGTTTCGAGGATCGCGCCCTGGGACACCTCTTCGAGCGTGACCCGGCGCGCATTCGACCGCTTGTCATCTACTTGCGACAGGAACGGCCCCGGCGGGTGCATCCTGTCGGGCAGCTCTCCAGCTACTCCAACTACGGCGCTGCGCTGGCTGGGGAGACCGCGGCCTGGGCCTCTGGCAAGCCCTTTGAGCGCCTGGCTGAGGACATCCTTTTTCAGCCCCTCGGGATGCAACGCACCACCTTCCGCGAACCTCGGCCGTTTCGGGCGGACCTTTCGGCGCCCATGGCGCCAAGCCTGGCCGCCGACCTTTCGCAGGGTTTCACCTGGAATGGTTACGCCTTCAGGCCTGAGTCGTTCGAATACATCGGCCAGATCGCGCCAGCGGGGTCGGCCTCTTCCACAGCTGACGACATGGCGCGCTACATGATCGCGCTTCTCGACGGCGGCCGAGTTGGTGAGACCCGGGTGTACGGCGAACGTACAGCGCGGGCCCTGCAGACCCCGCTGCGTCTCACCCCGACCGGGGTGAATGGATGGCGCCACGGCTTCATCGCCTACGCCCTGCCGGGCGGTCTTTCGGGATTTGGCCATGACGGTGCGACACTGACCTTCATGACCAACATGACTCTCGTCCCAGAGTTGGGTCTCGGGATCTTCGTCAGCACCAACACCAGCACGGGCCGGGCCCTGACCCAGAGGCTGGCTTCGCGGGTGGTGGAGGAGATCGTCGGGCGACCGACCGCCTGGCCTCGGGCGCCCTCCGCCCAGCTCTACGCCTACCGGCGACTCTACGAGGGCCGATACCTTGGGACCCGAAGGGCTTACTCCGGACTCGAGGGAATGCTGGAGCGGCTGACAGGGGAGCTTCGGGTGGAAGTGACGCCCGAGGGCAGGCTGGTCACCCGGGAAGGCGGGCGCCTTCAGACCTGGGTCCCGGAAGGACCCGCGAACGCGGGGCGCTTCATTTCAGACACCGGGTGGGAGCGGCGCATCTTCATCCTTGAGGACGGTCGAACGAGCCAGATCCTGACCTCTCTCAATACCCAGGTCTATGAACGGGCGCCCTTCTGGAGCCGGAAGGACCTGTTGGCTGGAGCCGCCGGGGCGACCGGGTTGGCCGCCCTCCTGACGCTCGCCTTCGCCATCTTCCGGAGCCGCCGGGATTTTCGACAGACCGCCATTCAGGCCCGCGCCGGGTTACTCCAGGGACTTCAGTCCATTCTCTGGCTTTCGGCGATCGCCCTCGGCGTGGCCTGGGGCGCCCTAACGCCGGAGAGCGACGTGATCTTCGACTGGCCAGGCCTGCTCCTGCTGGCCGCTTCGGCCTGCGCGATCGTGGCGACCTTCCTGACGGTGGCCTGCGCCGCCCTGTTGCCCCTGGTGCTCCGCAGCGGCCGAAGGGTCGACAGCTGGACGGCGCTGCGGCGCGCCGGGTTCGCGGTGACCGCAGTCGTCTCGTTGGCTTTCAGCCTTCTGCTTGGCCTCTGGGGAGGCCTGTCACCTTGGGCCGGCTGAGGCCGGCGACCTCGCTGCAAAGGCACGTGTAAACGTCTCGTTTACCAACTACTGGGTAATTCCTGCCGAGACGTCGGCAGGAACTGCACACCTTGTAGCCGGCGGGGGGAGACTGCGGATCGTGAACGGGATCTTAGCCGCCCTGCAGAGATTCGGCCTGGGCCGCCTCGCCGCCTTCGCGGGTATCGGCGTGGGCGTCGTCGCCGTACTCGCCGCCGTGTTCATGAACTTGGACCAGCCCAACGCCCTGCTCTACTCGAACCTGGACCTCAAGGAAGCGGGGGAGATCACCCAAGCGCTGGACCAGGCCAACATCCGCTACGAGGCCAAGGGAGACGGTTCAACCATCATGGTCTCCCGGGACCAGGTCGCCTCGACCCGCCTGCTTCTTTCGGGCAGGGGGCTGCCTACTGCGGGATCCGTCGGTTACGAGATTTTCGACCAGTCCAGCGTGGTCGGGCAGACAGACTTCGTCCAGCAGCTCAACCGCCAGCGGGCTCTGGAAGGCGAACTCGCCCGCACCATTCAGAGCCTCGACGGCGTCACCTCCGCCCGGGTTCACCTTGTCCTTCCCAAGAAGGAACTGTTTGAAGACGAAATTCAGCAGCCATCCGCCTCGGTCAGCATCGCCGTCGGCGCACGCGAGCCGTCACCGGAACAGGTTCGCGCCATCCAGAACCTCGTGGCCGGCGCCGTGCCGAACATGAAGCCGGAGCGGGTCACAGTGGTCGACCAGCACGCCAAGACCCTCTCGGGCGGCGCCGAAGGCGAGGCCATGGCGGCGGATGGTCGAAAGTCCGCCGTCGAGGCGCGCATCGCCAAGACGGTGAAGACCATGGTCGAAGGCGTGGTCGGCCAGGGCAAGGCTCGGGTCAACGTCACCGCCGAACTCGACCTGTCCCAGGTCACCATTCAGGAGGAGACCTTCGACCCCGACGGACAGGTGGTCCGCTCGGAGACGACCAGCGAGGAAAACGCCAACGAGAATCAGCCAACCCAGACCGGGCAGGTGACGGCGGCGGCCAACATTCCGGGCGCACCGCCGAATCCCGAGGGATTGATCGCTTCGAACTCGGGTCGCACAGGCACCACGACGAACTATGACATCTCCAAGACCATCCGAACGGAGGTGAAGGAGCCCGGGCAGATCAAGCGCCTGTCCGTCGCCGTCGCTGTGGATGGCGTCACAGCCCCCCCGGGTGAGGATGGGAAGCCCGGCGCCTATACTCCGCGTCCTGCGGCGGAGATGCAGAGGATCGAACAACTGGTGCGCACGGCTGTAGGTTTCGACCAGCAGCGCGGCGACCAGGTGACGGTGATCAATGTCCAGTTCCCCAGCGCCGACGGTCTCGGTAGTGGTGTGGTCGCCGCCAACCCCCTCATGGGCTTCGACAAGAACGACATCATGCAGATCGGCC
>NZ_JADBZL010000047.1:0-7136 GCF_020402505.1 Phenylobacterium sp.
CCTCCTACGCCGGCCAGGGCTATGGCCTGTGGCGCGCGACCGAGCGCGACGGCGGCCGCCCCGTGGGCCTGTGCGGCGTGCTGAAGCGCGACGGCCTGAAGGACCCGGACCTCGGCTACGCCTTCCTCGCCAGCGCCTGGGGCCGGGGCTACGCCTCCGAAGCCGCCCGCGCCTGCCTCGACCACGCCCGCCGCCACCTGCGCCTGGGCCGCATCGTCGCCATCACCACCCCGGGCAATGTGGCGTCGCAGGCGGTGCTGAAGAAGATCGGGCTTAAGGCGGCGGGGGTGGTGCGGCTGCCGGGGAAGGACGAGGACAGCGCGTATTTTGTGTCGGAGGGGTAGGGGGGCGATCAAAAGCTCATGAACGCCCAAGCCCATCTTGGTCCGCCTTAAAGTCCATCGGCGAACGGTTCCAGCTCGGCCACCGTGGCCACGAGGCCCTGCCGGGTCAGGGCCTTCAGATACGACTCTACAGAATACGGCGGGTTCCTGAGGCGGGCGCGCACCTTCCGGACGGCGCTGCAGAAGAGCCCGGGCGCAAGGCTCATCTGGTTGCAGAGAAATTCGTCGGGATGCTGGGCCTCGATGCCAAAGGGCTCAAGGGCCAAGTCGGGAAAATCCCTGAGATTCTGCGTCACGATCACATCGCAGCGCCCCGCGATGGCGGCGGCGAGGACGTGGCGATCCTCTGGGTCGGGAAGCCCAAGCGTCGGGATCAGCCCTTCGTAGCCGGTCACGAGGGCGTCGCGGGTATGTTGGTCCATGAGGTCGCGTGTTCGCTCCAGGGCGGCGCGCTCGCGGTGGGGCTCATTGCGAAGGAGCGCTTCGATCCACTCGCGGTGGATGTCGGCGCTCCAGCGGGCCTTGAAGAGGTCCGTAACGGCCAGTTGCAGGAACAGGTCCCGCATGGGCGCGGGATAGAGGACGTTGGCGTCGAGAAGCGCCGAAAAGCGGCTCATGCAGGGCCATAGCCCATGTCCTGCGCCTGCGCGTCGGTCACAAGCTGGTCCAGAACGGCCTCCCGCTCACGGTCGATCCTCGCCTTGTAGGCCATGACGTCCTCCATGCGGATTCGACGGTGCTTGCCCACCTTGCGATGGGGGATGGCGTTCTCCTCCAGCAATTTGATCAGAAAGGGGCGGGAAACGTTCAGGATCTCGGCGGCCTGCACGGTGGTCAGTTCGGCGTTCTCCGGAATCAGGGTGACGCCGCGTCCTGCGGCCATGGCTTCGAGGATGTCCATCAGCAGGGCGGCCGCGCCTGTGGGCAGCTCAAGGGGCTGATCCTGGCCGGCGTCCCGGACGCGAAGCGTGAGGGGGCGATGCCCCCGCGCAAAGTGGGACAGGAGCTGCCCCGAGGCGCGCGCCAGGGCGGCGTCCTGCGCGGAGGGCGGGGGCTGTCGGTGAGCGAGCAGGGTCATGGGAATTTCCTTATCCTGCCCCCGATTTAGGCATTAGATGCAATAAATGCAATAAATGTATTGAATGGTACATTGGCCCGGTGCGGTTGGCCCGCCGCCACCTGCGCCTGGGCCGCATCGTCGCCATCACCACCCCGGCCAACACCGCTTCGCAAGCAGTGCTGAAGAAGATCGGGCTGAAGGCGGCGGGGGTGGTGCGCCTGCCGGGGAAGGATGAGGACAGCGCGTATTTTGTGTCGGAGGGGTAGGGCGGCGTCAGGCCTGCTCGCGCAAGGCCTCGTACAGTTGGCCCGGTCCGAGCAGGATGTCCTTCAGGCCCTCGCGGACCCGGGGGGAGTCCAGCGCCTGCTTGCTCATCGCCTGGTGGGCGGACAGGGCGTCCATGATGGCGTTTAGGATCTGGGTCTCCAGGGTCGGAGAGGCGGCGAACTGGGCCTTGGTGTTGTTCTTGGCCTGGGTCGCCAACTCCTTGGATTCCAGTAGTTTCCCCTTCAGGACATTGTTCACGTAGACCAGTTGGTCATCGTCGGTCAGGTCGCCGTCGAAGAGGCCGTTCACCTTCTCCAGGATTTCGGCGATCAGGGCTTTTTGCGGGTCGTGCACCGCCCCGCCGCCCGCGCCCTCGATGGGCGGGATCCCTGGAGTATCGCCCTCGCCGAGCTGAAAATTCTGTTTTCCGAGCGACTTGATGGCGTGGTGGGTCAGGATCAGCTGGCTGGTGTCGATCCCGGTCTTCTCGCGGCCAAACTCGAGCAGGCGCTCCAGGGGCTTGTAGAACAGGAAGCGCTTCTCCACGGCCGTGTTTCCGTAGTCGAAAATCTGGCTGAGGAAGGTGTAGAGGCGGATGTAGGCCCCCAGGTCCCCCTTGAAGAGGACCAGCGTCGCCATTTCCTCCGACGCCGACTTGGCCGCCGCCTCGTCGCCCGCGTCCTCTGCGGCCAGCTTGGCGGCCTTTGCGGCGGCGAACCGCTTCAGCAGGCGGTCGGCAACCGGGTTGATGGCCGCGATCAGGTCGCCCTGAGTGGACTTCGGGTTGACCAGCACCTTGACCACGCGATCGACCTCGAAGTCGTCGTACCAGCCGGCGCCATCCAGCTTGGCCTTCAGGTCGAGGACGAGGTTGGGATCGGTCAGGGCCTCAAGTTCGGCCCGGTCGTAATAGGTCTTGAAGGCCTCCAGGACGTCCTCGCCGCTGTTGGCGAAGTCGAGGACGTAGGTGGTGTCCTTGCCCGGATGCGCGCGGTTGAGGCGTGACAGGGTCTGCACCGCCTGGATGCCCGCCAGGCGACGGTCCACGTACATGCCGCACAAGAGGGGCTGGTCGAAGCCGGTCTGGAACTTGTTGGCCACCAGCAGCAGGTGGTGGTCCTCGCCCTTGAAGGCGTCGCGGATGTCGCGGCCCTTGAGCGTCGGGTTCAGTTGGGGACTGGTCTCGGCAAGGGGTTCGGGGCTGCTGTCAGGGTCGTTCACCTCGCCCGAGAAGGCGACCAGGGTTCCCAGGCCGTAGCCCCTTTCCTTGATGTAGGCGTCAATCGCCAGCTTCCAGCGCACGGCCTCCTTGCGGCTGGCCAGCACCACCATGGCCTTGGCCTTGCCCTCCAGCAGGGGCGCCACGGAGGTGCGGAAGTGCTCGACGACGATCTTCACCTTCTGGCTGATGTTGTAGGGGTGCAGCTTCACCCAGGTCATGATGCCCTTTAGGGCCGCGCTCTTCTCGACCTCGGTCTCTTCCCAGTCCTCGCCGTTGGAAGCGAGTTTGAAGGCCAGCTTGTAGGGCGTGTAGTTCTTCAGGACGTCGAGGATGAACCCTTCCTCGATCGCCTGCCGCATCGAATAGACGTGGAAGGCGGTCGGCAGGTTCCCCTCGCCGACCGGGAGTTCCGGTTTTTCCGGACGGCCGAAGAGTTGCAGGGTCTTGGCCTTGGGCGTCGCGGTGAAGGCGACATAGGTCACCCCCTTGGGATTGGCCTTTTCGGCCATCTGGAGGGCCAGCAGGTCCTCGACGTCGATCTCGCCGCCGTCGGCCAGGGCCTCCGTGTCCTCGGGCGAGAGCACCTGCTTGAGCTTGGCGGCGGCTTCGCCCGTCTGGCTGCTGTGCGCCTCGTCGGCGATGACGGCGAACCGCTTGCCCCCGGTGGCGGCCAGTTCCTGCACGGCCTGGAGGGCGAAGGGGAAGGTCTGGATCGTGCAGACGATGATCTTCTTGCCGTCGGCCAGGGCCTTGGCCAGCTGGCCCGACTTGCTTCCGCTCTCGCTTGTGATGGTCTCGACCACGCCCGTGGTGCGCTGGAATTCGAACAGGGCGGCCTGGAGCTGGCTGTCGATGACATTGCGGTCCGAGACCACGATCACCGAGTCGAAGACCTTCTTGTCCTGCGCGTCGTGCAACTCGGACAGGAAGTGCGCGGTCCAGGCGATGGAGTTGGTCTTGCCCGATCCAGCGGAGTGCTGGATCAGGAACTTCCCGCCGGGGCCTTCCTCGCGGACTTTTGCAACCAGCTTCCGGGTGGCGTCCAACTGGTGATACCGGGGGAAGAGGATGGCGGTGATCTTCTTCTTCGCGTCCCGCTCGGTCACGAGGTAGCGGCCCAGGATCTCCAGCCAGCTGTCCCTCTGCCAGACCTCCTCCCAGAGATAGGCCGTGGGATGGCCGAAGGGGGAGGGGGGATTGCCCTTGCCGCCTTCGTTCCCCTTGTTGAACGGCAGGAACCGGGTCGCCGGACCGGCCAGCCTGGTGGTCATCATGACCTCGGTGTTCGACACCGCAAAGTGCACCAGCGCCCCGGACGGGAAGGTCAGCAGGGGCTCGGCCTTGCCGCCCTTGGGATGGGGGTTGCGGTCAAACCGGTACTGGGCGACCGCGTCCTCGACGCTCTGGGTGAAGTCAGTCTTCAGCTCCACCGTGGCGATGGGCAGCCCATTGAGGAAGAGGACCAGGTCGATGCTGTTCTGGTTGGCCTCGCTGTAACGGACCTGCCGGATCACCCTCAGGCGATTGGCTTTGTAGTTCGCAACCAGCTTCTCGTTCATGCCCATGGCGGGCTTGAACTGGGCCAGCCGGATGGGGGCCTTCAATCCGACCAGTTCAAAGCCGGTGCGCAGGACCTCCAGGGTTCCCCGGTCGTCCAGCGACTTGCGCACCCGGTCGAGCAGGACGCTTCCGGCGGCGGCGGCGTGGGTCTTCTCCAGCGCCGCCCAGGCGTCACCCTGGGTCTCCTGCACCCAGGCCAGGAGGTCCGGCGGATAGAGCGCCCGGGCCCGGTCATAGGCCTGGGCGTCCTGGCCGAAATCGTAGAGCCAACCTGCGGCGGAGAGGACCGTGCAGACCTCGGACTCGAAGCTGATTTCCTGGTGAAGGGCGGCCATCAGATGAACTCCTGGGCGGCCTCAATGATCTGGTCTTCCCACTCCCTGTAAGTAGTGGCGCCGCCCTCCAGTCGCCATTCTTGGGCGCCATTTGATGGGCGTCCGTTCACGACGGCGGCGGCTGCGGATGGGCTTTTGAAGGCGTAGTCCTTGCTGAACACACAGCGTTCCCCCTGAGGGACGAGCACTCCCGTTCGCTGCAACTCGTTACGCTGTTGAGCGTAACCGCTGCTTTCTGTGTTCCGCCCCTCCCAGGCTCCGCGCGCTACGGATCCAGCCTCGACAATGAAGTCGGCGCCTTCAAGCCTTGCCGTCGCCCTGAGACGGTGCTTCCGGTTGACCAGTTCAAAGCGAACGCGGTCGCCAGCCAGGGTGTCTGTCGCAGGCGCTGCACTCGGCCTGACCGATTGCACGAACATGTCGATCTGCAGGGCCGGAAGCACCATGAACAGATAGTCCAGGAAGGCCTCCATATTGGCCTCCGCCGCTTCGGAGAGCCCGGGCCGAGGGGGGGTGTTCCCATTGTCGAGCGTGACTCGACCTACCAGCCTAGCCTGCTCGACCAGGCGGGCTTCCAGATACTTTACATGGGCCTTGTGGAGATTGTTTGCTGCTGAAGTCACGAGCACTGCCGTGGTCCACCAGTCCTTGCGGATGTCGTGGCTGCGGATGCGTTCGCTGATGTCCTCGCCCTCGCCAACATAGGCTCTGGGTTCCCCGTCCTTTTCGCCCAGGAGCAGATAGACCCCCGTGTAGCGGGCTTCCTTGCGGCCAAGCGCGGCGGCGATCTGGGTGCGCGGAGCCATGAGAAGGTGACCGGTCCAGTTGAAGACCTCAGCGGTGAGCATCCCATCGGGGCGTCCATCGATGAAGTAGAGCTCAAGCGAGCGACCGGCGACATTTGTCATCGGGGGGGCTCCAATTCGGCTGGGGCGAACTCGCGGACGTCGATCTTGCCGGTGACGGCGGCGGAGATCAGGGCGCTGCGGCGTTCCCGTAGCAGTGTCGTTCCAGCCTCCGCCTCTCTATTGAGGGAGTCCAAGGCTCCGATTTCGCGCTCTATACGGGCCGAGATTTCAGCTTGTTCAGCAGGCGATGGAACAGCAACCATGCATCCTCCCAACTCCTCAGCATTTAAATGCGGCTGTGCAGCTCGCATCCGTTCGATATCGATCTGCCCTTCCTTCAGGTAGGCGCTGAGTAG
This sequence comes from Phenylobacterium sp., assembly GCF_020402505.1. Taxonomy (GTDB): domain Bacteria; phylum Pseudomonadota; class Alphaproteobacteria; order Caulobacterales; family Caulobacteraceae; genus Phenylobacterium. The sequence goes on from NZ_JADBZL010000047.1 coordinate 5,993, forward strand.
AGAGAAACTTAGGAATTCTGACATGCATCCGAATGGTCTTATCACCATATCAAATCCAGCGATTGCCGGGAGATTTTCAGACCTGATGATCGCAGAGTCTCCAGTATACGCACCACTACGTACTATGATAATATCTCCATCTTCCAACCAGATAACGCGATTTTCAGGAAGATCCGAAGGGTCAATCAGCACAAGTCCTGAGAGGGATAGCCTTCCATGATCCACGTTTGTTGCACGGATTAGGGGGACGCCATCGTCTCGGTAAGGCGGCGGTTCCCCAATGCCGTATCTAATGGTCGCGAGGCGCTTGAGGGGGATCACCTCCCAATGCGCCGGCACCTCCCCGAGCCATTCGACGCCGCTGTCCTTCGTGGGGGCGGTGGGGTCGAGGCCCTTGGTGACGGCGTGGGAGATGACGGCTTGGCGCTTTTCCTTCAGGAGCGCGATCAGTCGCTCCTGCTCCTCGATCAAGGCGTCGATACGGGAGGTTTCTCGATCAAGGAATTTAGCAATATTGGCCTGTTCTGTTTGAGGGGGAATAGCCAAAGAAATCTTAACAAGTTCATTCGCATTTATCGCTGGGTAGCTGATACCTGTCGACTGAGCGATAATTTTGCTTATTACTGCCTCTGATTGAATAGAGTATCCGAGAAAGCGAGATAAGCAGAGCTTTGGGCGAACCACTGCAAATCCTGTCGATACAATCATGTTTTCAGGTGGATTTTCGACCTGTGCTATCGCTCGCAGATAGGTTCTTACCGTGGAAACCACGATGTCACCGTCCCGCACAAGCCGGCGGGCTCGTGAGGGAGCTTCACCAAATGAGTAGCTAGTTGATCCCTTGATACCAGCACCAGCCTGGACATCGGATATCTCGACGTACTCGATCTGCATCTCCGCGTCTGTCGCTTCGGCCAGAACCTCGTCATTAACCGACGCTACCGCTTTGATCGGCTTGACGTCCCACGGCGCCGGCACCTCGCCGAGCCATTCGACGCCGCTGTCCTTCATGGGGGTGGTGGGGTCGAGGCCCTTGGTGACTGCGTGGGAGATGGCGGCCTGGCGCTTTTCCTTCAGCAGCTCGATCAGCCGCTGTTGCTCCTCGATCAGGGCGTCGATCCGGGCGGTCTCGCGGTCGAGGAAA
>NZ_JADBZL010000048.1:0-22966 GCF_020402505.1 Phenylobacterium sp.
CATGTCGGCCCGTTTCATCCGGACCCCGGAGCTTTCCGAGGTGCCCTATCCGGTGAAGATGGAGCCCAACCTCGTGGTCGAATTCTACGCGTCCTGATCCGGACACCGACCTGAGTCGAACAGGGGCCCCGGAGCGATCCGGGGCCCTTTTTCGTCGGCCGGTGCTTGCGGTCGGCGCCGCTTTGCCGCCGAATGGAGCCGTGCTGTCCCGCCGCTTCCTCCTCGCCGGAACCCTGGCCCTCGCGGGCTGCGCGAGCCTGTCGCGCCCTGAACCCTACCCGGCGGCAGGTCCCTTCCCAGAGTTGGAGCCGGTGCGTCTGGTCCAGGTCGGGCCGGAGGGCCTGGTGATCGAGATCGCCAGCCGGGGCTGCGAGGGCCGGCCGGACATCGTCTTCCACGTCGAGCGCCGCGCAGGGGTCGCGACGGTCGCCTTCGCCCGACGTCGGCTGCAGACCTGCCGCGGCCAGCCCCCGGGATGGGTGGAAGTGATATTCAGCCGTGTGGAACTGGGCCTGTCTGCGAACGAGCCGGTCTTTGTCCTCAATCCGCTGTCGGCGGGACCGGATCGGTAAAGCGGGCGACCACTTCGGCCGGGACGCGCCGGGGGCGGCCCCCCTCGCGCTCGATCAGGCACCAGGTGGTGCGGACCTGGGCGCACATGGCGCCATCGGGGCCGTCAATCCTCACATAGCGGTCAAATCGCGGCCCCTCGGCCTGGCGGGCCACCCAGGTCCGGCCCGTCGCCGTCTCGCCCGGCATGAGGGCGCGACGGTAGTCGACCTCGTGCCGGAGGCAGATCCAGGCCCAGCGGGCCTGGTCCTCCGCCGTCTGGCGGGCCTCCCAGTGGGCGATGGCCAGGTCCTGCGCCCAGGACAGGTAGACGACGTTGTTGACGTGGCCGTTGGCGTCGATGTCGGCGGGCCCGGGCGCAAAGTCCCGGATGAAGACCTGCTGGCCCTCGGGCGGCTCGAACAGGCGGCTCACGGCGCGCCGGTCAGGCGATCAGGCCCTGCTCGGCCATATGGGTCTTGAGCTCGCCAGACTGGAACATCTCTTTGACGATGTCCGCCCCGCCGATGAACTCACCCTTCACGTAGAGCTGGGGAATGGTCGGCCAGTCTGAGAAGGACTTGATCCCCTCGCGCAGCTCCTGGTCCTGCAGGACGTCAACCCCGACATAGTCAACGCCCATGTGGTCGAGCACCTGAACCACCAGGGCGGAGAAGCCGCACCGGGGCTGGTCGGGCACACCCTTCATGAACAGCACCACCGGATTGGCGGCGATGGTCTGGCCGATGAAGTCGTGGGCGGGATTGTCAGTGGACATGTGGGGATCTCCCGAAGGCTGCCTTTCAGCTAGGCGCCTGCCGGCCCTGGGTCAAGGCGCAGGTTCAGCCCGCCTGTTCCGGCGTCAGGGTTTCCAGGGCGAGGGCATGGAGCTCGCCTCCGACTTTTCCCTTGAGCGCAGCGTAGACGAGCTGGTGGCGCCGCACCCGGGGCAGGCCGTTGAAGGCGCTGCTCACGATCCGGGCGCGGTAGTGGTCGCCGTCTCCGGCCAGGTCCTCAATGCGGATGTCGGCGTCTGGAAAGGCTTCGCGAAGCTCTGTCTCGAGGGCGGTCTGGGTCATCGGCATAGGCAACCTCCGGGGCGCGAGTCAGGCCCGCATCATGGCATAGTTGGCTGGTTCAGGTGATTCCGGAGAGACGAGGGGGCCTGATGATCATTGCGACGATGGCGGCTGCGGCGGCCCTGTTCACCGCCACGGGAGGACAGGCGGTTTCGCCGGCGCCCCTCCTCGGCGCTTCAAAGGTCTCCGGCCCGCCTCCGAAGCCGGGCCTCTGGACCCTGGCCCGTGAGGACTGCCGCTTCAACCTTCGCGCAGCCCTTCCCCAATGGCCGGACTGCGCAGACCCCCTTCAGTTTGGCGAGACCGCCCTGTCCCGCCCATCCCCGGACAAGGCCGGCGCGGCCCGCCGCTTCCGCTATTGGCCGGGGGACCCGGGAGTTCTGCAGGTGGAAACGGGCAGGGGCGGCCCCGAGGCCTGGAGCTATTACGGTTTCCGGCCCCTGGCGGTGGACGACGAGGGCTGGGTGATCCGGGCCCGGATCTGGCCGGCCGCCTGTCCGCGCTCAGGATGCCGCGTCAGGACCGCCGAGGAGGTCCTGGTCGCCGTCCGTCGGGCTGAGGCCGCCGCCTTTGAGGGCGGCGAGGCGGACGTCGGGCGCACGGCCGTCTGGGCGCGGAGGTCACAGTGATCCGCGCGGGACCGCCTCACTCGACGATGGCCGAATAGATCAGGTTCTTCAGCTGACCGCGGAAGTTGAAGGTTCCCGAGGGCATGAGCTGGGTCATGAAGACCATGGTCATGTCCTCCTTGGGGTCGACTGGCCGACTTCGAGGATCGCTGGGGCGCCCGCTATCCTGCCGTCGGCCAGGGCTGGCGCCGGGCTTGGGAACACGTGATCCCGCTGTTCGCCTTCCCGCCGGACATCCGAAACGAGATGGCCTTCTCAAAGCTCAAGGCCCACCTGCGCGCCATCTTCGCCCGAACCTCTGAGGACCTGTGGCGCGCTGTCGGCTAAATCTGCAACCCCTACGAGCTCGACGAGTACTGGAACTCCCTTAAGGACGCCGGGTATGCCTCCGGTTAAACGCACGATACTCTAGCGCCTACGAGCCGGGAAAACTCTGACTGGACCATGATCCGGTGCATCTGCGTCTCCGACCGCTAACCCAAATCGCCCATCTGTGGCGACTCTGATAGCCAGGTGGGTCAAGCTTGGCTTGGCGACATGAGCGATCTACTCGATCGAGAGTTCAGGTGGGTCGGCTATCGTCTTTTCGGCCAAAGTGCATAGGGCGATCGCCGAGGAAGCTGCGAACAAGGCCGCCCACTGCAATCGCGCACCAGACGCCCTCCAGAATGACGAAGGGCAGAAACTCAATCATCACGGAGGACAAGCACGCTAGACCTGCGCCGATCGCATTTGCCGTGAGATATATGCGACCTGTGGGTGCGGCGCGCCGTAGGTGCAGTGCGGCGAAAGCCAAGAGTATCAGGCCAACGCCGAGCGAGCCGATAATCGTCGACATCATGGGTGTCCGTGGCTTCCAAGTTGCCCGCGCCAATCCTGACGTGGAGAGAGACTGTGGTTGGATAAAGATGGGCGCTTGCGCATGGCCATCACCTCTCCTTCCGCTCCCTGTTCGATGACCAAAGCCAAACCATGAGGCGCAGTGTGCGCCTCCTGATCAGCGCGTGCAGAGCGCCATCCCGATTGACAAGCACACATAACGTTTTTATTAAACACAATTATAACAAAAGGGAACCGAGAATGTCACGAAAAACAGTGCTGTCGGCTCTGGGGTTGGCCGGCTTGGTCTGCGCCCCCGCCGGCTCTGAGGCGATTGCGCAGGAATGGGCGACGGAAGAGGTGATCGTGACCGCACAGCGACGGGGGGAGCCACTTCAGAACGTTCCGCTGACGGTGACCGTGCTGAGCGGAGAGGCGCTGTTAGACCTCGGCATAGATACACCAGCAAAGCTGGCTGCTCAGACGCCCGGATTCAAGGTTTCTACAGTCTTTGGAGAAGGAACGAATCCAACATTTTTCATGCGCGGCGTCGGCCTGCTTGACTTTGGGGATGTCACCGAGACTCCTGTCGCGCTCAACCTTGACGATGTCTACCTCGGTACACAGGCCGCACAGGCAGCACCAATCTTCGACGTTGCGCGAGTTGAAGTCCTGAAAGGTCCTCAGGGAACTTTGTACGGCCGCAATGCAACGGGTGGGGTCATTAATGTGATCTCTGCGCGTCCGACATCGGATTTCGAGGGTCGTTTCGGCGTGCAGTTCGGCAGTTTCGGACAACAGATTTATGAGGCGTCGGCTTCGGGACCGCTCGCGGCCTCGGCGCGAGGTCGCGTCTCTTTTCGGTCAAACCGAGATGACGGTTGGCAGCGTAGCCTCACGACCAATCAGGGTGGCTTCGGGCAGGCTGATGTAGCCTCAGGTCGCGCACAACTCGAGGTAGACGTTTCTGAACAATCCACCCTGTTGCTGCGCACAGACTACGCCCGGAGTGATGGGACATCCGTTCTCTATCCGCTCACCGGATTGCTGAAGGCTGATCTCGTGACGTATTGCACGCAGAATGAAGCTGCGGCCAACTTGTGCTTCAACAGCGCCGGAGAGCGCGGTGTTCGAGATCCCCGCGTAGGACTTTCGAACATTCCACATTTGCGGAATGAGTTCGAATTCCGTCTGGGATCGGCCACGTACACCCACGACTTCGGTGGCGCATCTCTTACTTCAATCACAGCATTTCAGAGCGTGGACAAAATATTTGAAGAAGATGCCGATGCAGCTGCGCTAGACCGGGGATTTACATCATATGCACTTGATGCTCACCAGTTTACCCAAGAATTGCGTTTGAATGGAGGGGAAGACGATAGCTTGAAGTGGATCGTGGGTGTCTATTATTTCAGCGAGAATCGCTCTTCTTCAGTTGAATCACCACCAAACTTCGCCACTTTCGCTGACCAAAAATCAAAATCTTGGGCTGTATTTTCAAGAGCCGATTACCCATTGTCGGAAGATATCACTGCGACAGCTGGCGCACGTTATACATATGACAGTAAATCAATTGATGTAGTATCACCAGGCTTTATGTCCAAAGAAAGTCGTTCGATTCGCAAAGACAGCATCACTGGAACTGTAGGAGTTAGCTGGAGGACGAATGAAAAAACACTTTTATATTCTAGCTTCTCGACTGGATATAAGGCGGGTGGTTTCAATGCGACGTTTGTCTTTGATCCAGACTCGATAGGTCCTGTTGCGCCAGAGACAATCAGCTCATTTGAGGTAGGAGTTAAGTCTGGATACTATGGAGGACGTGTTTTATTGAACGGAGCCGCATTCGCCTATGAATACAAGAATGTTCAATCGATTGCGCTAGATACAAATTCGAATATAAATATCACTAAATTAGTGTCTCTTGGGGATGCATCTATAATTGGGTTAGACGGAGATATTAGTCTGAGGCCTATAGAGGAAATTAGATTAATGGTTGGTATTGGAGTCTTGAAAACAGAAATAAGTTCAACAAATGTTCAGTCGACTCCATTTCCACCGGGATTTGTTTCGGTCAATGGGAATCCATTGCCAATGGCTCCTGAGATCTCCTTGAATTGGCTTGCAGAGTATAATCTCGGGCTTGGCGGAGGTGGCGACTTGATCTTTCAGGTTGACGGCGATTGGCGGAGCCAGTTTAGCTTCTCTGCAACGGGCGCCGATGAAGCAAACGAGCGTTCTGATGGATACGGTCTCTTGAATGCGAGTCTAAAGTGGAAGGATCCGAATGGCCATTACGTTATTGAAGGGTTCATTGATAATGTACTAGATGAAATATACCTCTCTTTCAATTCGAATGTCTTCGCTGACAATGCAGCAGGCGCGTGGGGTAAGCCCCGGACTTGGGGCATCCGCGTCCAGGCAGATTTCTAGGGCGCGTCGCCATGATCCAACAACAAACTGACGTAATCATAGTCGGGGGTGGCTTTGCCGGGCTATCCGCCGCCAGAGCATTGCGCGCAATGGGCGCGCGACCGATCGTCCTAGAGGGGCGCGGACGCGCTGGGGGACGTGCGCAGACCACCGAGGTGGCGGGCGCCCGTCTTGAGATGGGCGCCCAGTGGATTGGGCCTGGTCAACCCGAAATCCGTAACCTGGCGTCTGAGTTCGGGTTTGAGATTCGCCCGCGCCCAATAGGTGGAGTTGATTGGATCTACGGTCGCTCTGCTGCCGATGGCCTCCCTGGGGATGTACTCAAGCTTTCCGATCTCGATCCGGCAGAGACTGAGATTGTTATCCGTCGTTTGGATAGTATTGCGAGTACTATTGACATAGAGTTACCCGCTAATGATGAGCGGTCTAAAGCGTTCGACAAAGAAACGGTGGCGGCATGGTGCGCTAGGGAGCTCTCTTCCGGCGCAACTGCCGTGGTTGACCAGATCTGCGAAGGTTTTCTCGGTCTGCCAGAGCAAGTCTCTTTTCTGCATGCTCTCTTCTATGCGCGTGCGAATGGGGGATTTGCGTCGCTTCTCGGCCTGGGTGGGGTCCGCCACGATAGCGAGGTCCTGCCACAGGGTCTCGGAACTCTCGCCGAGCAAGTTGCATTTGACTTGAGATCCGCCGTGCGGCTTGGGGACCCGGTAGAGCGCATTGTGGTCAGCGAGAATGAGGTATCAGCGAGGACTTCTTCGGGCGCGACCTTCAGGGCTCAATCGGTCATTGTGGCCCTGCCGCCTGCGGTGGCGGCAGGCATCGTCTTCGAACCTGAGCTTCCGCCGAGGCGACTGTGCGTCCAGAGGAGATACATACCGTTCAGTCGCCTCAAGTTCCACGTGGTGTATCAGACGCCATTCTGGAGAGATGCAGGTTTCTCCGGCAATGTTTCAGGACCGAACTTCTCGACATTTGACGGTACTGCGAGCGACGACAACGGGGTGATCGTCGGGTTTTTCGGCGCCCGTGAAGCGCTCGATATCTGGCGGTGGCCCAAGCGCGATCGGGCTCGCTTGGCGATTGATCGGCTTGAGGCCATTTTTGGTGCGAGGGCTAAATCAGCGATGCACTATGAGGACAGGTTTTGGCTGGACGAGCCATTTAGCCATGGCTGTGTAGCCGCGCCGGGGCCAGGCGTATGGACCAACTTTGGTTCCGCCCTGCGCGAACCGGTTGGGCGGATCATTTGGGCGGGTAGCGAAACGGCTCTTTCTATGCCCGGCCAGATCGAGGGCGCTATTCAGAGCGGAAAGAGCGCCGCCGACTCGGCGCTGTGTGTGATGGGGTTAAGACGTTGACACTAGTTCCTTCAAACAACTCCCTCTTGCTCGATGCCGAGATCGACGCTGTGTTTGCTCCCATAGAGAGTGCGTCGACCTTGCCTCCCCGCGCATTTACGGATCGTGCATTCTTCGAGGCTGAGCGAGAGGCGATTTTCTATGGTGGTTGGGCTGCATTATGCCTAGTCGACGCTGTTCCAGAGATTGGGGATGCGGTGCCGCTCTCTTTTATTGGTGCACCTTTACTCCTGGTGCGTGTCAGCGAAACAGCGGTCCGCGTCTTCCACAACCTGTGTCCATATGATCAGTGTCCGGTTCTTCTTGGACCTGTGAGGGGAGCCGAAACACTCTCAGGAGCCTATCACGGCCTGAAGTACGATCTGAATGGAATCTTGGTTTCTGCGCCATTCTGGAACGGAGGCGCGTCTGATTCGGCTGACTCGATCAGTCGTTCCGAACGGAACCTGTCGGAAGTATCTAGCAATGTTTTTGGTAAAGTCGTATTTGTTAATGTGTCGGGTCGCTCTACTGTGGATTTCGACGAGTATGTTGCGCCGCTCAGAGAGCGGTTCGAGAACCTCGATTTTGCTGCGCTCGAGGTGGGGAGAGATTCCAGAGGCTCCAGGGCGATCTCAAAGCTGACCTGGAATGGTAACTGGAAGACGCATCATGAGAATGCCTGTATCAATATCTATCACGAGAGTACGGTACACTATAGGTATCGTGTATCAGACGAGGTACCGAGAGTCACAAAGGGTGGCGTCAAACGCTACGAGGAAATCGTCGATAAGGGTCTGCGTGGCCTCGCCTTTAGACGAAACGCCGTAGGAACGACTTACGGCAGTTTGGGCGTTCCTGACCTGAAGACAAGAGATGGGCAGCCATTCGATTGTAACATCATCGTATCTCTTTACCCGAATTTGTATGTATCGCTCATTGAGGAGCATTTACATCTCACTATTGTGAATCCAGTTGATAAGGATGGCGTTTCAGCCGAGTCGGCATCCTACTTCGATAGGGAAATTGCGACTTCGCCTGAATACAATGAGCTTCGCTCTTTAGTTGAAGCGGGTTGGGCATCTGCTGGTGAGGAGGATGCAGAAATTATAGCGGCAATCCATGCCGCACGTTCATCGCCTGTCTCAGCACCAGGTTATTACGCTCCGTTCTGGGATCGACCTCACTACAGCTTCACGCAGCAGGTTGTTCTTGACCTGGGCCTTAAGCGGAGCGATGAGCGCTGATGCCAAGTATTCCGGCGGGTGACCTTGAGTTCGAATACTGCCTCATTGGGCCTCCCAACGGGGATGTGGTGGTCCTATCGACCGGGTTCGGTGACCAACTCACCGTCTGGCCGATCTCGTTGCAGAGCGCATTAGCGGACAGCGGCTTCCAAGTTCTGTCATTTGATACGAGGGATGCCGGTCTTTCGTCTGAATCGCATGGGTATAGGCTTGATGATCTTGCCGATGACCTCATATCGATAGCAGCTGCTGTTGTACCCAATGCGCAAAGTATAAACATCTTAGGTTATTCGATGGGGGGCCAGATTGCTATGCGCGCGGCGTTGCGGTATCCTGAACGGGTGCGATCGCTTGCTTTATTGTTCTCAACGTCGGGAGCGCCTGATTTGTCGAAACCCAGTTGGGCCGCTATTTCCGGCAGTATCTCGATTTCTGAGCGTGTCTCGAGACCGGAAGCGATTAATAGGCGTATCGAGCTCATGCGGGTTGCGAGTGGTCCAGGGTTTCAGGCGGACGAAAGGGTCGCTTCTGCGATTGCTAATGCAGATTTTGATCGCGCATATCGCCCCGAAGGTGTGGCGAGACACTTGGAAGCAATGACTCAATCCAGATCGGTTTACGATGAGCTCAGCCGGATCTCATGTTCGTGTCTTGTCATTCAGGCGAGTCATGACTGTTTCTTTGGTGAGGATCACGGTGATGACCTGGCCCGGCGCCTCGGGTGCGAGCTTAAGATCGTGAACGGGGCGGGGCACAATCTCTCGGAGGAATTGGGGAATTTGTTGGCGCGTTCGCTGGTACCGTTTTTCGCAATAGATCGAGTGGTAGAGTGATGCCGAAGGTCGTGGACCACGCACAGGTTCGGATTGAGCTTGTGGAGGCCGCCGCGCGGGTTATCGCGCGCGTGGGTATCGACCGCGCTTCGATTCGAATGATTGCAACCGAGTGCGGGCGGAGTCCCGCTGCACCGTTGCACTATTTTCAGTCTCGGGACGATTTGTTCGAGTTTGCCTTCCAGTATTTTTCTGAGAAGTCCATTGGAGAGCTACGGCGTGTGGCCGAGAATCAGCGCGATGAGCTGGGTCGTCTGGTTAGTTTGGTCGAGTGCCTGCTTGAACGGTCTGCAGCCGATATCTTTTTCGCCCGATCGATTATCGCGTTTGTGATGGGAACGCGCGCGGAGTCTTCGATGAAGCGGGTGGATTTGGAGACATACTTGGAGACAACGCGCATCGTTCGAGATGCCTTGGATATGGCGAGGCGGGCGGGCCGCCTCAGTGATGAGCTCGATCTCGATAATGAAGCCGGGCTCCTGATCACTCTGGCGGATGGTCTGGTCGTCGCCGCCATCACATTGGGTGATCAGGCTGTTTTTCTGAAGGAGCGTCTCAAGGATACAGTATTGGCACGCTGGGGGATTCCGAACGATATCTCGCAGGGACGCCGCCTGGAAGGGGCGGTGGGCAGTTGACCACCGTCGCTCAAAGTTCTCCGATGGAGGTTGCAAGGCATTGGCGCCGGCGTAGGAACATCGGTGGGTTTGTTTTGATCACGGAACCGCATGTCGTTCCGCTGCTTCGGAGCAATATCTGGATGGTGTCCGGGCGAGATCGGGATCTCGTCATTGATGCAGGCTTGGGGCTAGTGCCCCTGAGGCCGTATCTCCCTACTGATGCGGATCGCCCAGTTACGCTTGTCGCCACTCATGCCCATCGTGACCATGTGGGCGCCGCGCATGAGTTCTTGGACTTATGTGCGCATCGTCTTGAGGCGCAAGCGATTGAAGAAGCTACCGATGACATCCCTTTGGATGTTTCCATGTGGCCAGATGAGCTCTTGGCGGGTTTTGAGCGAAAAGGGTATCAATGTCGCTGTGGAACCTTGAGCGCGTTGCCATTTTCGGGTTTCTCGGCCGTCGACGAGCACCTCAAACCGGCCCGGGTTTCACAACTTGTAGATGAAGGCGATATCATTGATCTCGGGGATCAGTGCTTTGAGGTTCTTCACCTTCCCGGGCATTCGCCAGGTTCAATTGGGCTGTTTCAGCGGTCGACTGGCGCCTTCTTTTCCGGTGATGTGATTTATGACGGGCCGTTGCTGGACGATATCGAGGGTGCAGATCGTGGAGCCTATTGCCGCACCATGGAGCGCCTCCTGAGCCTGCCGGTTCGGTCGGTGTTCCCTGGCCATGGTCCTGCCTTCGGACGATCGCGACTACTGGAGATCGCTAGGCACTACTTGCGAACGTGGGAGCGTCTTCGCTGACTTCCGTGAACGGCCAACGCTTGTGGGGAAGCCTGATGGAGTTGGCGCAAATTGGAGCCACCCCGGCGGGTGGAGTTCGTCGTTTGGCGCTGACTGACGAGGACCGACTGGGCCGTGACTGGTTGAAGCGCCAGGCGCAGGCGGCCGGCCTAGCGGTGTCGATTGATGTGGTCGGGAACATGTATCTCCGACGGGCTGGCAAAGTCGATATGCCCCCGGTCTTGATTGGCAGTCACATAGATACTCAGCCGAGCGGTGGTAAGTTCGATGGCGCGTTCGGTGTACTCGCCGGGCTAGAAGTGTGCCGTGTTCTTGCCGAACAGCACATCCTGACCGAGCTGCCGATCGAGGTTGTCGCATGGACGAATGAGGAGGGCTCTCGATTTCTTCCCGTCATGGCGGGCTCGGGCGTGTATGCGGGAGTCTATGACGCCGATACCGTTTTGGATGCTCGGGCAAGTGACGGGGCTCGCTTCGGCGATGAGCTTGCGCGCATTGGGTATACAGGAACAGCAGGTCTGGTTTCGCGACCTGCCGCCGCATACCTTGAGGCCCATATAGAACAGGGGCCGATCCTGGAGGCGCAAGATCGAGCCATCGGCGCGGTTCGCGGGGCCCTCGGGCAAGTCTGGTTTGAGGTAGAAATCATCGGGTATGAAGCCCACGCAGGCCCAACGCCAATGGACCGACGCAAGGATGCGCTTCAGGCCGCTGCGGAGATCATCTCCGGGATAGAAGCGATCGGACGAATACACCCTGAAGCGCGCGCCACAGTCGGGATGATTTCGGTCTGGCCCAACTCTCGCAACGTCATTCCCGGCCAAGCGAAGTTCTCGGTTGATCTTCGGCACCCCGACCAATCAGGTTGTAACGATATGTCTGGACGGTTCCTGGCGCTCGTTGAAGAGGTTTCGAGCCGACGAGGCGTTGATGCCTCTCTGAAAAAGACCAACGACTGGGCTCCTATGGAGTTTGATACTCAGCTGGTCGATCATGTGCGTAATTCAGCAATGAACCGTGGTTATCCATGGATGGATGTCGTGAGTGGCGCCGGTCACGACGCGGTCTATCTGGCGAGGGTTTGTCCCACGGCGATGGTGTTCATCCCATGCAAGGATGGGATCAGCCACAACGAGTCGGAGTACGCGCGCTTTGAGCACGTTGAGGCTGGAGCAAATGTTCTCTTGGACTGCGTGCTCTGGGCGGCAGGGCAGGCGTACAATCGATGAGCTGTTGGGCAGACTCACGCCCGGCCTGATAGGGCGCCTCACTCGACGATGGCCGAATAGATCAGGTTCTTCAGCTGACCCCTGAAGTTGAAGGTTCCCGAGGGCATGAGCTGGGTCATGAAGACCATGGTCATGTCCTCCTTGGGGTCGACCCAGAAGATGGTGGAGGCTGCGCCGCCCCAGTAGTAGTCGCCGACGCCGAGCGCCCCGGTCTCGACCACGCCTTGCGTGGAGGCGAAGCCCAGGCCGAAGCCCACGCCCTCGTTCGCCGTCTCTGAGAAGGTTCCGATCGCCAGCTGGGTCAGGTCCTTGCCGCCCGGCAGGTGGTTCATATGCATCATCTCCAGGGTCCGGGGCCCGAGGATGCGCACGCCGTCCAGCTCGCCGCCCCGGCGCAACATCTCGCAGAATCGCATGTAGTCGGCCGTCGTGCCGGTCAGACCCCCGCCGCCCGACTTGAAGGCGGGATCGCGAGTGAAGTTGCTGGTCGCCGGATCGTCGATCAGTTTCAGCGCCTTGTCCGGCCCCCGCTGGTAGTTGGCGCAGAAGCGGTCGACCTTGCCGGGGGCGACGTGGAAGGCGGTGTCGACCATGCCGAGCGGCTCGAAGATCTCTTCGCGCAGGAAGTCGGCGAAGGGCCGGCCGGAGATGATCTCGACCAGGGCGCCGCAGACGTCGGTGGCCAGGGAATACATCCAGCGCTCGCCGGGGTGGTAGCGCAGGGGCACCTGGGCCAGCTTGTCCATGAACTCCGTCATGGTGTCGGTGGTGTCGGAGGAGCGGATCCTGAGCGCCCTGTAGGCCTTGTCGAGGGGGTGCTGGATACCCACGCCCGGAAGCCCGCCGCCGTAGGTCAGGCCCGCCGTGTGGGACAGGACGTCCCGGAAGGAAACCGGCCGGCGGGGCCGCTCGGTGACCAGGTCCTCGCCCTCACCGGACACCCAGACCCGGTGGTTCCTCCAGGACGGGACATACCGGTGGACCGGGTCGTTCAGCTGGAAGTAGCCCCGCTCGTAGAGCATCATCAGGGCTACCGAGGTGATGGGCTTGGTCATGGAATAGATGCGGAAGATGGCGTCGTCGCGCATGGGCTTGTCGCGCTCAAGGTCCATGCTGCCGAAGGACCGGGAATAGGCCGGCGCGCCCCGGCGGGCGACGGCGATCTGGCAACCGGCGATCTTCCTGGGTCCGACGTAGTTGCGCTCCAGGTGCTCGCCGATGCGCTCCAGGCGCGAAAGGTCAAATCCGGTTGCGTTCTTGGCCGTCATGGCTGTGGCTCTCCCCCTGGTTTCTCTGTCAGGCTTTCCGGGGCATCATGCCCTTCGCAAGCCGGGCGTGGCCAGCCCCGTGATACTGAAGGAAGCGACCCATGTCCGTCATCCTCGACTCTGTTGCGGAGTCCATCGCCGAGCGGCTTCGCGCCCGGGGCGAGACGGTGGCCGTCGCCGAAAGCTCTTCCGGGGGCCTCGTTTCGGCGGCGCTGCTCGGAGTGGCCGGCGCCTCGGCCTACTATCTCGGCGGCGGGGTGATCTACACCGCCAAGGCCCGCTTTGCTCTGCTGGATATCCCGCGGGAGGCGACCGCCGGCATGCGCTCGTCCAGCGAGCCCTACGCTCTGCTGCTGGCCCGCTCGATCCGCGAGCAGTTCGGCGCCACCTGGGGGGTTTCAGAGACCGGAGCGGCAGGGCCGACAGGAAACGGCTACGGAGATGCGGCCGGGCACACCTGCGTGGCCATCTCGGGGCCTATCGAAACCGTGGTCACTCTGGAGACCGGCAGCCCCGATCGCCGGGCCAACATGGAAGCCTTCGCCGCGGCGGCGCTCGACCTCCTGGACCGGGGCCTTGCGGCGGCGGGCTGAGCCCTACCCCATGTAGGCCGGCATCCAGCCCTCGTGACGGCGGCGCAGGTCGTCAAGGGACAGGCTGAAGACGCCTTCGCAGGCCAGGGCGCGTCCCCCCGCCGAGCCGACGACCACGGCCGGTGCTCCGGCGGCGGCGGCGGCGGCGCGCACTGCGGCGGGGTCCAGGCAGCCGATGAGGTAGCGACCCTGGTCCTCCCCAAACAACCAGGCCTGAACGGGCAGGGCGCCGTCCATCTTCAGGGTGATCCCCGTCCCTGAGGCCATCGCCATCTCGGCGGCGGCGGCGACAAGGCCGCCGTCGGCGAGGTCGTGGACCACGCCGACAACACCGTCGCGGATCAGCCTCCGCACGAAGTCGCCATTCCGGCGCTCGGCGGCCAGGTCCACGGGCGGGGGCGCGCCGTCCTCCCGACCGAGGATCTCGCGCAGGTACATGGAAGCGCCCAGCTCCCCGCGAGTTTCGCCCACCAGGACGAGGGACATGCCGTCCCTGAGCCCTGCAAAATCCGCCCGCCGCCCATAGTCCGGGATCAGGCCGACGCCGCCCACGGTGGGGGTCGGCGGGATCGCCGCACCGCTCGTCTCATTGTAGAGGCTCACATTGCCGCTCACGACCGGGAAGTCGAGGATTCGGCAGGCTTCGGCCATGCCGTCGATGGCCCGGACGATCTGGCCCATGATCTCCGGCCGTTCCGGATTGCCGAAGTTGAGGTTGTCCGTGATGGCGATGGGGTCCGCCCCGACGGCCGTTAGATTCCGCCAGGCCTCGGCCACAGCCTGCTTGCCGCCCTCATACGGGTCGGCCTGAACGTAGCGGGGGGTGCAGTCTGACGTGGCGGCGATGGCCTTGCGGGTCCCGTGCACCCGCACGATCCCGGCGTCGGCGCCGGTGGCGCTGTCCTCCAGGGTGTCGGCCATGACGTGACGGTCGTACTGCTCCCACAGCCAGCGCTTGGAGGCCATGTCCGGCGAGGCCATCAGCCGCAGGACCGCCTCGGTGAAGTCCGGCGGCGCCGGGACGCTGGCGGGTTCGACCCTGGGCTGCAGGGCGGGCTGGACCCAGGGCCTGTCATAGAGCGGGGCGTCGTCCGAGAGGGGCCCCAGGGGCAGGTCGCAGACGACCTCGCCCTGGTGGCGCAACACGATCCGTCCGGTGTCGGTGGTCTGGCCGATGACGGCGGCGTCCAGGCCCCACTTCTCGAAAATGCGTCGCCCGTCGGCCTCGCGGCCTGGCTTGAGAATGGCCAGCATGCGCTCCTGGCTCTCAGAGAGCATCATCTCATAGGCGCTCATGCCGGTTTCGCGCTGGGGAACCTGGTCAAGGTCCAGTTCGATTCCGACACCGCCCTTGCCGGCCATTTCGACCGAGGAGGAGGTCAGGCCCGCGGCGCCCATGTCCTGGATGGCGGCGACGGCGCCGGAGGCCATGAGCTCCAGCGTCGCCTCGATCAGCAGCTTCTCGGCGAAGGGATCCCCGACCTGGACCGTCGGCCGCTTCTCGTCGGAGGCGTCGTCGAATTCGGCCGAAGCCATGGTCGCGCCGTGGATGCCGTCGCGGCCCGTCTTCGAACCGAAATAGACCACGGGCAGGCCGGGGGCGGGGGCCGCTGAATAGAAGATGGCTTCGGCGTCGGCCAGGCCCACGCACATGGCGTTGACCAGGATGTTGCCGTCGTATCCCCGGTGGAAGTTGGTCTCGCCCCCGATGGTGGGCACCCCCACGCAGTTGCCATAGCCGCCGATGCCGGAGACCACGCCGGATACCAGCCGGCGTGTCCGCGGGTGGTCCGGATCGCCGAAGCGCAGGGCGTTAAGCAGGGCGATGGGCCGGGCGCCCATGGTGAAGACGTCCCGCATGATCCCGCCCACCCCCGTCGCCGCGCCCTGGTAGGGCTCGATGAAGGAGGGGTGGTTGTGGCTCTCCATCTTGAAGATGCAGGCCTGACCATCGCCGATGTCCACCACGCCGGCGTTCTCGCCGGGGCCGCAGATAACCCTGGGCCCGGTGGTCGGGAACTTCGACAGGTGCCGTCGGCTCGACTTATAGGAGCAGTGCTCCGACCACATGACCGAGAAGACGCCCAGCTCGACCAGGTTCGGCTCCCGGCCGAGCCGTCTCAGGATGAGGTCATGCTCGTCGGGCTTGAGCCCGAACTGGGCGGCCGTCTGGGCCATGGATTGGGTCGCGGAGGTCATGGCCCGCTTCTATCCGGACTCGCGACCAAGGGCGATAGGCGGACGACGGTCGTCTTGATCTTGCAAATTTACGATGTATAATTGATGCTGAAAGCAGGGTAGGGTCTCCATGTCAGCCATCATTGACAGGCGCGTCTGCGCCGAAATCGAGGGCGACTTCGTCCTCTTCCTGATCGGCATGAGGCTGAACAGGCCCTGGAAGGTCTGGAAATGGGTTCCCGCCTTCCTGGCCATGGTGAGGATGCTCATCGAGCTCAAGAGACGTCCGGAACTGGGCTTGCTCTCGACCCGGACTCAGTTCGGCTTCCCCAACATCTTCCTGGTCCAGTACTGGCGCAGCTTCGACCACCTGGAGGCTTACGCCCGCTCACGGGAGCTTCAGCACCTTCCCGCCTGGCACGCCTTCAACAAGGCCGTGGGGTCCAACGGCGACGTCGGCATCTGGCATGAGACCTTTCTGATCCGCAGCGGCGGATACGAGAATGTCTACAACAACATGCCGGCCTTCGGCATGGGCGCGGCCGGGGATCTGCGGGACGCCACCGGCGCCCGCCAGGAGGCGCGTCAGCGCATACAGGTGTCGGCGGGGCGCCCGGAGGGCGCCTGACCTCTCTGCGCCATTGCCCGAACCTGCAATGCTGGCTAGCGTCCTTCCTACGAGTCCCGCATGTGGGGGGCGAGCGAGGAGACGCAGATGGCCAACGGCGGGATTTTCAGACGTAAGTCTGTCGCCCAGATTCAGTCCGAGCATGAGCACGGGGAACTCAAGCGAACACTGGGGGCGCTGAATCTCACCCTCCTGGGTATAGGCTGCATCATCGGCACGGGAATCTTTGTCCTTACCGGACGCGCCGCGGCGGATTTCGCCGGTCCCGGCATCATGATCTCGTTCATCATCACCGGCACACTCTGCGCCTTTGTCGCCCTTTGCTACGCCGAGCTGGCCTCTGTCCTGCCGGTCTCCGGCTCGGCCTACTCCTATTCCTACGCCTCGATGGGCGAGGTGGTCGCCTGGGTGATGGGGCTGTTGCTCATCCTCGAGTACGGGCTTGCCGGATCCACGGTGGCCGTCGGCTGGTCCGGCTACCTCGTCAGTCTCCTAAAGGACGTCAACATCATCATTCCCCCGGAACTGACGGCGGCGCCCGGCGTTGCCGTCAAGGACGCGGCGGGCAACGTCATCGCCACGGGCCTGATGAACCTGCCGGCCATGGCGGCCCTGCTGGCGGTGACGGCGCTTCTTGTCCGCGGGGTGACCGAGTCCACCACCGTCAACAATATCATCGTCTTCATCAAGGTCGGGGTCGTGGTCGCCTTCATCGGGATCGGCGCCTTCTATGTGAACCCGGATCTCTGGACTCCCCTGATCCCGCCGCAGGATCCGCCCCCGCCCCCGGGGACCGCCACGGACATCTTCAGCCAGATCTGGAGCGCTCTTGTCGGGATCGTCACCGGCGAGGAGTCGCGTTTCGGGGTCAGCGGGGTCATCCACGCCGCCGCGGTCATCTTCTTCGCCTATCTGGGCTTCGAGGCGGTTTCCACCGCCGGCGCGGAAAGCCGCAACCCGGCCCGGGATATGCCGATCGGGATTTTGGCCTCCCTCGCCATCTGCACCATCCTCTACATCCTGACCTCTGCGGTTCTGGTGGGGATCGTGCCCTACCAGTCGCTGGACAATCCTGCGCCCATCGCCCTGGCGGTGAACGAGATCGGGCTCGGCTGGTTCGCTCTCCTGGTGAAGATCGGGGCGCTGGCGGGCCTGTCCTCGGTGATGCTGGTGCTGCTGTATGGCCAGACCCGGATCTTCTACACCATGAGCCGCGACGGCCTCCTGCCGGGCGTCCTCTCGAAGGTGCACCCGAAGTTCCAGACTCCCTGGGTGAACACCCTTCTGGTCGGCCTCCTTGCCTGCTTCGCCGCCGGATTCATGTCGCTCGACGCGCTGGCGGACCTTTCCAATGTCGGCGCGCTCACCGCGTTCGGCGTTGTCTGTGCGACGGTGATCTACCTTCGATTCACCTCGCCCGATCTGAGAAGACCCTTCCGGGTTCCGCTCTACCCGGTGGTGCCGATCCTCGGTGTGCTGATGTGCGGCCTGCTGCTGCTGTCCCTGCTGACGCGGAGCGACCATACCCGGACCTTCTTCCTGGGTTACCTGGCGATCGGGATGGTGGTCTATTTCGTCTACAGCATGCGCAGCTCGAAGCTGGGCAAGGGCATCCTGGTCACCGGCCACGAAGCCCAGCCCATGGAGCTGCCGCACAAGGACGACTGACGTTCAGGCTTGGGGGGGCCGGACGCCGGGGCCCCCTCGGTCTCATTGAGACGGTTCAGGCGGGCTCGAGCAGGCTCTGAAAAAGCAGAGCCCCGTCCGCCGATCCCAGCTCTTCTTCGAAGGCGCGGTCCGGATGCGGCATCAGGCCGAGTACGTTACCGCCGGCGTTGATCAGGCCGGCGATGTCGTTGAGCGAGCCGTTGGGATTATCGGCGTAGCGAAAGAGGACCTGGTCCTCGCCCTCGATCCGGGCCAGGGTTTCGGCGTCGGCAAAGAAGGCGCCCTCGCCGTTGCCCACCGTCATGACGGCGCTGCGACGCGCCCCGAACGCCCGGGTGAACCGGGTATCTCCCCGCACGATCTCAAGCTCCACCGGCTTGCAGACATACTTCAGGGCCGAATTGCGGAGGAGGGCGCCCGGCAAGAGGCCGGACTCGCACAAAACCTGGAAGCCGTTGCAGATACCGACCACCGCGACACCGCGCCCAGCGGCCTTCCGCACCTCGGCCATGACCGGCGACAGGGCCGCCATCGCGCCGCAACGGAGGTAGTCGCCGTAGGAGAAGCCGCCTGGCAGGACAATGAGATCCAGGCCGGCGGGCAGGGCGGTCTCGGCGTGCCAGACCATTTCGACCGCAGCGCCGGTCGAGCGTTCGACCGCCACCTTGCAGTCGCGGTCGCAGTTGGATCCCGGGAAGACGACGACGGCGGCCTTCATGGTCAGGACAGCTCGATCCGGTAGCCTTCGATCACGGTGTTGGCCAGGAGGGTCTCGCACATACGCCGCACCTCGGCCTCCGCCGCGCCGGAGTCGACGCCGGCGAGATCGAACTCGAGGATCTTGCCGACCCTGACATCAGACACGCCGCTCCAGCCCAGTCCGTGCAGGGCGTTCTCCACCGCCTTGCCCTGGACGTCGAGGACGCCCGGCTTCAGGAATACATGTACTGTAGCGCGCACTAGTGCAGCCCTCCCTGGATGACGGTCGGCATTTCCTTCATGATCCCCAGCCGCCGGGCGATCTCGGCATAACCCTCGATGGCGTCGCCAAGGTCACGGCGAAAGCGGTCCAGGTCCAGCTTTTCGCGGGTCTGGGCGTCCCACAGCCTGCAGTTGTCCGGACTGATCTCGTCGGCCAGCACAATGCGGGGGAAGTCGTTCTCCCAGAGCCGCCCGAACTCCACGCGAAAGTCGATCAGCGAGATGCCCACGGCGCCGAAGGCCCCGTTGAGGAAGTCGTTCACCCGGAGCGAGAGGGCCATCATGTCGTCGATCTCCTGGGTCGAGGCCCAGTTGAAGGCGGTGATGTGCTCTTCGGTGACCATCGGGTTCCCGAGCTTCTCGTCCTTCAGGTAGAACTCGATGATCGAGCGGGGCAGGGCCTGGCCCTCCGGCAGGCCGAAGCGCTGCGAAAGCGAGCCGGCCGCAGCGTTTCGCACCACCACCTGCAGGGGAATGATCTCCAGCTCGCGGATCAGCTGCTCTCGCAGATTCAGCCGTCGGATGAAGTGGTTCTGCACGCCGATCGTGTTCAGCCGGGTCATAAAATACTCGCTGATCCGGTTGTTCAGCACGCCCTTGCCCTCGAGCACGGCCCGCTTGGCGTTGTTGTAGGCGCTGGCGTCGTCCTTGAAATACTGGATCAGCGTGCCGGGCTCGGGACCCTCGTAGAGGATCTTGCCGTGCCCTTCGTAGATCTTCTTGCGGCGAGTGCTCATCGGCGCCTTCTCCAGGCCTCAGGGTCGGCGTGCGTCGTCCGGAGACAAAAAGGCGCGGGAGCGAGGGCCCGCGCTTATTCGGACGACTCGACGTTCGCGTCCCGTCGAGGCCCCTGCAAACTAGCCGAACCGAGGGGCGTTCGCAAACGGCGCGGCTTTCGATTGCGGACCGGCGATGCAGGGGATAGACAGCCCGGGTAAAGCCTGTTTGGGAACACCATGACCTCCTTCGAAAATCGTGAGCGCGGCTTCGAGAGCAAGTTCGCCCTCGACCAGGAACAGGAATTCAAGGCGACCGCCCGGCGCAACCGCATGCTGGGAGAGTGGGCGGCAGGCCTGATGGGTCTGCAGGGAGATCATGTCGCCGACTACGCCAAGGCTGTGGTGAAGTCCGACCTTGAACTGCCCGGTGATGACGACGTGCTGCGCAAGGTCTTCGAGGATCTCAAGGGCGCGGGCGTGACCGTTTCGGAAACCGATGTCCGCAACAAGATGGGCGAGTTCCTCGCCTCGGCGCGCCAGCAGATTCGCGACGGCAAGTAGGGCGTAGCCCGGCGAGGGCCAATCCCGGTCGCCGCAGACCCCTCTATCGCGCGTTCGCGCGCCACCTAACCCTTGGTGGGGAGGAATTAGGAAGCCATTGCTCCCCCCAGGGGGAGCTCCGACCGAAGGTCGGTGAGGGGGTCAATCCCCGTCTCCGAAGACCCCTTCCGGCCCGTTGCGCGACTAGCGGCCGAACACCCGGGCGAAGACCGTATCCACGGCCTTGAAGTGGTAACCGAGGTCGAACAGTTCAGCGAGTTCCGCCTCGCTCAGGTGCGGCTGGATGGCGGGGTCGGCCTTCAGGAAGCCCAGAAAGTCGCCTTCACCCCGCCAGACCTTCATGGCGTTGGTCTGGACCGCCGAATAGGCGGCCTCTCGCGACATGCCCTTCTGCGTCAGGGCCAGAAGGACGCGCTGGGAGTGGACGAGGCCGCCCAGTCGGTCGAGATTGCGCATCATGTTCTCGGGATAGATCACAAGGCGCTCGACCACGCCGGCCAGCCGGCGCAGGGCGAAGTCCAGGTGGATGGTGGTGTCGGGGGCGATGGCCCGCTCGACGCTGGAGTGGCTGATGTCGCGCTCGTGCCAGAGGGCGACGTTCTCCAGGGCGGGGGTGACCGCCGAGCGGATCAGACGGGCCAGGCCCGTGAGGTTCTCGGTGAGGATGGGGTTGCGCTTGTGCGGCATGGCGCTGGACCCCTTCTGGCCGGGATCGAAAGGCTCCTCGGCCTCCAGCACCTCCGTGCGCTGCAGGTGCCGGATTTCCACGGCGAGGCGCTCGATGGCGCTGCCGGCCACCGCCAGGGCGGCGAAGTAGGCGGCGTGCCGGTCGCGGGGGATGACCTGGGTCGAGACGGGCTCCACCGCCAAACCCATCTTCCCGGCCACGTGGGCCTCTACCTCGGGGGCGACATTGGCGAAGGTGCCCACGGCGCCGGAGATGGCGCAGGTGGCGATCTCCGCGCGGGCGGTGACGAGGCGCTGACGCGTCCGCTGGAACTCGGCGTAGTGGCCGGCCAGCTTCAGGCCGAAGGTGGTCGGCTCGGCGTGGATGCCGTGGCTGCGGCCCACGCAGGGGGTCATCCGGTGTTCGAGGGCCCGGCGCTTCAGGGCCGCCAGCACCAGGTCGACGTCCTCGATCAGCAGGTCCGTGGCCCGGGCGAGCTGGACCGCCAGGGCGGTGTCATTGACGTCGGAGGACGTCATGCCCTGGTGCAGGAACCTGGCTTCCGGCCCCACGAGCTCGGTGACGTGAGTCAGGAAGGCGATGACGTCGTGCTTCACCTCGCGCTCGATCTCGTCGATCCGGTCGACGTTGAAGATCACGCCCCGGCCCTTCTCCCAGATGGTCCGGGCGGCTTCTTTCGGGATGACGCCGAGTTCCGCCATCTTGTCGGCGGCATGGGCCTCGATCTCGAACATGATGGTGAAGCGCGTCTGGGGCTCCCAGATGCGGGCGAACTCAGGCCGGGTATAGCGAGGGATCATGGCCCTGGCTTCTAGGCCCAAGTGAAGGCCGATGCAAAGCCGCCGGCGGGATCAGCCCGCCGAAGAGTCCTTGAGGGTCTCCAGGTAGTACCGGCGGAAGGCCAGCGTCGCCCGGTCGGAGCCGACGGAGTGCTCCTCTGAAGGGTGGGGGACCTCCTTTGGCCAGGAGCTCTCGACCACGTCCCGGTCCTCGTCGGCGATCTTCGCCGCGTTGCCCTCGAAAAGACTGGTGAAGCCCTTCCACTTCAGGAAGCTGCGCGCCCCGACCACGAAGAGCCGGGTATGCGTGGCGTCGATCGGCACGACCAGGGCGTGAATCTTCAGGCGCATCTTCGGGATCGGAATGTGCAGCGTCATGACATTGGGGCGGTGGAAGTCCAGGCGCCCGCCGCCATCGCGGCCGTCCATGAGGGCGTGCGTCGTCCCGCCGAAGGGCGTGTCCTCCGAGAGCACCACCATCTCGGAGTCGGGCTTCATGTAGCGGCTGACGAACCTGCCGATCGTCTTGCGGTGCACGAAGGGCAGGTGCGGACTGTCGAGCATGTTCTCCATGGCCCGCGTCCAGTGGCAGTTCCAGGTCCGCTCGACGATGATCCGGGCCAGGGACGGGTCGGTCAGGGTTTCCGGGACCATCGGCTCGCCGGGCGGGTCTCCCGCCGGGTCGGTATAGACCCAGACGAAGTCGCCGATGATCCGGGCCGGCAGGGATGTCGCGCCCAGGGTGTCCAGCCGGGCCTTGGGGTTCAGCGGAACTCGGCGGTTGGTCCCGTCGGTTCCAAAGCTCCAGCCGTGAAAGGGGCACTCAAGGCAGCCCTCAGGCGTGACCCGGCCAAGAGACAGCCGGACCCCCCTGTGCGGGCACCGGTCCACAAGCACTCCCGGTGCGTCGCCGGCCCCCAGGAAGACCGCCAGGCGCTCCCCGGCAAGCTGGACGCCCACCGGCCCCTTCGCAAGGCTGAGGAGGGGGACGAGGGGGGTCCAGACCCGGGCGAAGCCTTCGAACATCAGTCTTCGCCCCGCACCCTGCGGGCCTCGGCCAGGGCCTTCACCAGGCCGATGGAGCCCAGGAAGTAGTGGAAGGCCGCCCAGAGGTAGAAGCAGAGCGAGACGATCACGCCGGACCGGGTCGCCTCGACCAGGCTGGTCTGGCACCTTCCGGCGAGTTCCGCCGGCGACCCGGCGGGCGCCATCCCGCCCGGGCAAGCCTGGGCGAAGCTCTCCCCTCCGCCAACCCCGCCCAGCATCTGGCCGAGGGAGGCCAGGATGCCCTGGTGGGCGCCCTGGGTGAAGTTGAA
>NZ_JADBZL010000049.1:0-16153 GCF_020402505.1 Phenylobacterium sp.
CTCGCCATGTGGTGGAACGACGGCTACCACGAGAACGTCCTCTGCTTCACGAACAACATCCCGCAGCGGGATGGCGGCACCCACCTGGCGGCCTTCCGCTCAGCCCTGACCCGGATCATCTCGAGCTATGCCGAGACCAGCGGCGCCATGAAGCGGGAGAAGGTCAGTCTGTCCGGCGAGGACGCTCGCGAGGGCCTGACCTGCGTGCTCTCGGTCAAGGTGCCGGACCCCAAGTTTTCCTCCCAGACCAAGGACAAGCTGGTCTCCTCCGAGGTCCGCCCCGCCGTCGAGGGCCTGGTGGGCGAGGGGCTCGCCACCTGGTTCGAGGAGCATCCCGCCGAGGGGCGGATGATCGTCCAGAAGATCGCCGAGGCCGCCGCCGCCCGCGAGGCGGCGCGCAAGGCCCGGGAGCTGACCCGCCGCAAGTCGGCCCTCGACATCACCTCCCTGCCCGGCAAGCTCGCCGACTGCCAGGAGAAGGATCCGGCCAAGTCCGAGATCTTCCTGGTCGAGGGGGACTCCGCCGGCGGTTCGGCCAAGCAGGCCCGCAACCGCGAGAACCAGGCCGTCCTGCCCCTGCGCGGCAAGATCCTCAACGTCGAGCGGGCCCGGTTTGACCGGATGCTGGGCTCCGACCAGATCGGCACCCTGATCACCGCCCTCGGCGCCGGCATCGGCCGCGACGACTTCAACATCGAGAAGATCCGCTACCACAAGATCGTTATCATGACGGACGCCGACGTCGACGGCGCCCATATCCGGACCCTGCTGCTGACCTTCTTCTACCGGCAGATGCCCGAGGTGATCGAGCGCGGCTACCTCTACATCGCCCAGCCGCCCCTCTACAAAGCGGCCAAGGGGCGGTCCTCGCGCTATCTGAAGGACGACGCCGAGCTGGAGGTCTACCTCACCGAAGAGGGCGTGGACGGGGCGACCCTGGACCTGGCCTCGGGCGAGCGCCTCGCTGGCCAGGACCTCCTGAACCTCGTCCAGGCCTCCCGGGCGGCCCGGGCCA
The DNA here is from genome assembly GCF_020402505.1 of Phenylobacterium sp. Classification (GTDB taxonomy): domain Bacteria; phylum Pseudomonadota; class Alphaproteobacteria; order Caulobacterales; family Caulobacteraceae; genus Phenylobacterium. The sequence goes on from NZ_JADBZL010000049.1 coordinate 1,016, forward strand.
ATATCGAGCGGCTCACCGCCCGGGCGCCCGCCTTCGCCATCGAGCAGGCGGCCCTGGCCGGCCTGTTCGGCGAGGACGGGGATCCGGCCGCCGCCGCCCGCCGCCTCGACCTCTACGCCGAGGAGGGCGATGGCCCCTGGTCCGGAGAGGCCGCGCCCGCCGGCGGCTTCGCCTTCTCCCGGCGTCGCCGGGGCGTGACGGAGCGCGTGGTTCTCGACGACCTGCTGATCGCCGCGGCCGACGCCCGCCGCCTGGCCGAGCGCGCCCAGGCCCTGGCCGAGCCCTTCTCCGGGACGGCCACCTTCACGCGCCGGGACCGCACGACCCGGGTCCGGGGCCCCCTCGACCTGACCGCCGCCATCATGGACGCCGGTCGCCGGGGCCTGACCATCCAGCGCTACAAGGGCCTGGGGGAGATGAACCCCGAGCAGCTGTGGGAGACCACCCTCGACGCGGAGGCCCGCACCCTCCTCCAGGTCCGCGTCGCCCACGCCGATGACGCCGACGACATGTTCACCCGCCTGATGGGCGACCTGGTCGAGCCGCGCCGGGAGTTCATCCAGGAAAACGCCCTGGACGCCGAGGTCGACGTATGATCAGCCGCTTTCCGCCCAGCGGGGGGCCTTGCCAAAGTCGCCCCTGCGGAACGGCGTCTCGTTGAAGATGTAGGGGTAGTAGAACCGCCGGAGCCGCTCGTGGAAGGCCCGGATTCGGTCCTGATAGGCGAGCTGGGCCGCAAGGTCCGTTTCCGCCATCCGGTGCAGAGTGGTCTGGAGCCCCACGGCCGGGAGGAACCATCCCGCCCTCGCGGTCCAGGCGTCCCGCGCCTCGAGACCGCGGCGATAGGCGGCGACCTGGTCTGCGACGCTCAGGTCCCCGAGGTGCTGGAAGGCGTAGTACCACTTCCAGTGGAATCCCGTGAGGACCGGCGGCGTGTCCCGCCACTCCGGGTGAGCGGCGAAGAAGGCGTTGAGGGTGGCGTCCTTGGGCTTGTCCCAGCCGGCGTGGACAGCCTCGCGCTGCGCAAGGGTGAGCTCCACCCCCTGTCGGACGGGAATGGTGGAGTTGATCAGGAGATGCGCCAGGGCGGGCAGGACCAGGGTCAGGGCGACCCAGGTCGCCGCCAGCAGGGCTCCGTTCTCCACCGAGCTCCGTCCCAGGGCGCCCACGCCAAGGCAGACCAGGGCCCAGAAGGCGAGATAGAGCGCCGTCGCCCCCAGGGCCGCCAGGCTGACCCCGGCGCCGGCCCCCGAAATCCAGGCGCCCACCGCAAAGGGCGCTCCCAGCGCGACGAAGGCCAGGCCCAGGCGAAGGCCGGTGCGTCCCAGCCAGAGACCGGTCGACCCGCCCGCCGCCTGCAGGGCCTGAAGCCGGCCGGCCTCCCGCTCGCCCGACACCAGGTCGTGCAGGAGGACGATCAGGATCAGCGGGGCCAGGAAGGTCGCGACGAAGGCCCAGTCGAACCGGCCGGACAGGGCCAGCTCGGCGTTGTAGGCCTCGCCCTCATGGATCTGGCTCTCGAGCGCCAGGGCCCGGACCCGGAGAACATAGGGGGCGACGTCGCGCTGACCCAGGGCGGCGAAGGCGAGCGCCGAGGGCGGGTCCCATGTCGCATGGAAGGTGTAATAGGCGGCGTTGCCGGCGTCGCCGTCCCTGGAGACCCAGGCCGAAACCGCCTTCTCCTCCTCCGCCTGAAGCGGCTGGATCCGGGCGATGGTCTCTGCCTGGCGGCGGATTTCCCACAGCCCGGCGGCGACGCTCACGGAGGACAGGAGCGCCAGCACCACCAGGGTGGGGACCGCCAGTCTCTGCCGGACGAAGAGGCGTAGCTCCTGACCGAGGCGCATCACGCCGTCTCCCGTTCCAGCCGCCGGCCCGCGCTCCAGGCAAGGCCGCCTGCGAGTCCCGCCCACAGGCCCAGAAGGGCGAGTCCGGGAAGGGCGGCGGCCATCGCCTCGGCGGTGGAAGCCGGCCGATAGACGAAGTCCGGCGTCCGCCGCCATGCGCCAGGTTCGATCCGGACCCTGCGTCCGGCTTCCGGGTCCCGGTTTCGGTTGGTGTCGTCGGAAAAGGTCAGCGCCTCCGCCTGCAGGCGGTTCAGCCTCTGGACGATCGTGTAGCGATAGGCTTCGGCCTGCTGCAGAAAGCGGCGATGCCCCTCCAGGTCCGTTCCCGAGGCTGCCATCGACAGGCTCCGCACCGCCAGGGTCGGGCTGGCGAGGCCCAGGGCCAGGGCCAGCCTCGACTGTTCGCGCTGGCCGGCGAACTGGCGTTGGGCGTAGCGGTCGAAGAGGGCCGAGGTGAGGCGCTCTCCTTCCATGGCGACGAGGCCGCGGTAGTTCACCGGCAGGTCCTCGACGCGCGAGACACCATAGGACTTCAGGACCGACGCCCGGAAGGCGTTGAAGTGGGGATCGTCGGGGTTGTGGCTGTCGCCGATCATCTTCAGGTCCCGCTGGATGGCGATATCCGTCTCCAGCCGGCTCGCCTGGGGCGCAGACGCCAGGGCGATGTCCGTCGCGAGGCGCGGCGCGAGGACTACGGAAACGGCCCACCCCGCGACCAGCAGGGCCAGGGCGCTGCGGCTGCTCGGCGCCAGGGCGGACACTGACGTCGCAATCAGAACCCAGATCAGGAGATAGACGGCGTACCCACCCGCCAGCATGGCGGCGGCGGACGCCGGCGCGCCTGCGAACCCAGCGAGCCAGACCAGGGCCAGGAGCGCTGGAGCCAGGATCAGACCCGCCACGGCCGCGAGGGCGACGACCTTGCCGGCCAGCACTTGCCGGGCGCCGACGCCCTGGGCGAGGTGCAGCCTGAGGAGGCCGGACTCCCTCTCCCGGGCCAGGGCCCCGAAGCCGATGAAGATCAGAACCAGTGGCCCCAGAGCCTGGATCACGAAGGCGGGGGTCAGCTGGCCGAACCGGACCAGCAGGGAGGACTGGCGGACGTCTCCGAAGTTGGCGCTGTTCTGCCTGTGTCCCTCCAGGAACAGGGTGGAGCCGGTAAAGGCGTCCACACCGGGGTCGAAGCCCGCCAAGGCCGGCAGGGGCCGGAAGACGAAGTGCCCGTAATGCACCATCCGGTGCGGGTGGCGGGCGGGTTGGCCGTCGAATTCCCTGTCCGCCTGGGCCTGGAACCGGCTCCGGATCTCCTGGCTTTCCCGGCCCTGTGAGATGGCGGTCAGGGCGGCGACGGCGGACAGGACGACTACCAGGGCGATGGCCAGCTGGGCGACCCGCGCCCGCGCCAGGAGACGCAGTTCGTTCGCGGCGATGCGCAGGATCGGGCTCATCCGGCGGCGGCTGCGCCAAAGCGACGGTGAAGGGCCAGCACGTCGATGCCGTCGCGGACCGGTGTCTCCTCGACGATCCCGCCGCCCGCCAGGACGCCGATCCGGTCGGCGCAGTCCGCGGCGCCCAGAAGGTCATGGGTCACCATCAGGATTGCGGCCCCCCGGGCGCGCAATCCGCCGACCAGCCGGTTGAAGTCCGCCGTCGCAACCGGGTCGAGGCCGGTGGTGGGTTCGTCCAGGAGCAGGACGGGGACCTCCCGCAGGAGGGCCATGGCGATCGCCACCTTCTGCCGCATGCCCTTTGAGAATCCCCCGGTCCGCCGGCTCCGCGCCTCGGCCTGGAGGCCTGCGGCGTCGAGGGCGGCGTCCATCTCCGCCTGGGAGGGTCGGGCGTCGGACAGGCCCAGGAAATAGGCGATGTTTTCGTAGGCGCTCAGGGTCTCGTAAAGGGCGACGGTCTCCGGCAGGTAGGCGATCCGCCGGCGGACCGCGTCGGCCTGTGTCGCCGGGTCGAGACCCATCACGCGCACGGATCCCGAGGCGGGCCGCAGCAGACCCATCAGGACGGCCAGGGTGGTCGACTTCCCGGCCCCGTTGCCGCCCAGCAGGGCGTAGACCTCGCCGGCGTTCACCGACAGGCCAAGGTCCCTGAGGACAGGGCCGCCGCCCCTCTCGACGCAGAGGTCGCGGATGTGGATGGCGGGCTCGGTGGGGGTCAGGTCCGACATGTCTGTCTGATCCCGCGGGCCCGCCGCGCTGTCAATGCTGATATAACGTAGCATTGACAGCGGGCATCTCGCAGCTAAGACGGGGATCGATACAATGTAACACCCCTGGGGGCCCCGGTGAACTCTGCATCCAAGTCGACCCTTCTCCTCACCGCGGCCCTGGCCTGCGTCGCCGGCCCCGCCCTGGCGGAAAGCGCTTCAAGCGTTTCCGAGGTCGTTGTTACGGGCCAGAGGCAGGCCTATCGCGGCCAGTTCACGCCGGAGGAGACCCCGCAGAGTCTCGCGGTCATCTCGCAGCGCATCCTGCAGGATAACAACATCACCGGTCTGACGGAGGCCCTGGACCTCAACGCCGGGGTCGCCCGGCAGAACAATTTCGGCGGCCTCTGGGACGCCTATGCGGTGCGCGGCTTCGCCGGGGACGAGAACCTGCCCAGCGGCTATCTCGTGAACGGCTTCAACGGCGGGCGCGGCTTCGGCGGCCCCAGGGACGTCGCCGGCGTAGAGCGCATCGAGATCCTGAAAGGCCCCAACGCCGCCCTCTTCGGCCGCGGCGAGCCTGGGGGTACGGTGAACATCGTCACCCGCAAGGCCCGGTTCGGCGAGACCGGAGGTGAGGTGAGCGCCAGCGTCGGCGCCTTCAACGCCCGCCGGGCGGATGCCGACGTGAACCTGGCGGCGGGCGAGGTCGTCGGCGCCCGGCTGATCGGCTTCTACGAGGAGGCCGAAAGCTTCCGGCGGACGGTCAACACCGAGCGCTACGGCTTCCTGCCCTCCTTCGGATTCCGGCTGGGCGAGGACACGACCGTCACCTACGACCTCGAGATCACCCGCCAGAAGGCGCCCTTCGACCGCGGCGTCCCGGCCATCGGCGGCGTCCTCGGCAAGGTGGACCGCCGGACCTTCCTGGGCGAGCCCGGCGACGGCCCCATCAAGGCCGACGCGACCGGCCAGCAGCTCGAGATCCAGCACGACTTCAGCCCCGCCTGGAGCCTGCTCCTGGGCGCGGGTTTCCGCACGACAAGCCTCTCCGGCTTCTCCACCGAAGCCGAGCTCGCCGCCTCGCGGCAGAAGCTGAACGTCGACGGCAAGTCCCTCTCCCGCCAGAGGCGTTTCCGGGATTACGAGGCCGACCACGGGGTCCTGAGGGCCGAGGTGTCGGGCGACTTCCAGGCCCTTGGGGTCAGGCACCGCCTCCTCGTCGGGGCCGACTTCGACCGGTTTGAGAACAGCCAGCTCTTCCTGCGGTTCCGCCCGGCGGCTGTGAGCGGCAATCCCTCCGACCAGGCGGCGAATGTGATCGACGTCCTGAACCCGGTCTATGGCCGCTTCCCCCTCCCGGCGCCGGGCCCCCAGACCAACCGGCTGGACGTCCAGGAGGCCGCCGGCCTCTATCTGCAGGACCAGATCAGCCTTTCGGACGCTCTGCAGATCCGGCTCGGCGTCCGCTATGACGACTTCTCCCTGGAGAGCGTCAACCGGGCGACGGGCGTGTCCCAGAGCCGCTCGGAGAGCCGCCTCAGCCCTCAGGTGGGGCTGGTCTGGACCGCGACGCCGTCTCTTTCGCTCTTCGCGGCCTATGGCGAGGGGTTCCGTTCCAACATCGGCGCGACGGCGAAGGGTGAAATCTTTGACCCCGAGGTCAGCCGGGCCTTTGAGGCGGGCCTGCGCTTCACCCTCCTGGAGGGCGACCTGTCCGGAACCCTCGCCGTCTTCTCGATGCGAAAGAGCCAGGTTCTCGCCGCCGACCCCGCCAATCCGGGCTTTTCCCTGCCCATCGGCAAGGCCGGCAGCCAGGGGGTCGAGTTCGACCTGAACGGCCGCCTCCCGGGCGGGGTCGAGGCCCTCCTGTCCTACGCCTATGTCGAGGCCGAGGCCCGGTCGGATGTCCTGGATCCCAACTTCTCCCTGCAGATCCGCAAGGGAGACCGGCTCATCAATGTGCCGCGTCATGGCCTGAACGCCCAGCTCGCCAGGGACTTCACCCTGGGCGAAACCGAGGTCCGTCTCGGCGCCGGCGTCCAGCATGTGGGCGAGCGCCTGGGCGAGACCGCGACGAAGTTCGAGCTGCCCGCCTACACCCTTGTCCGGCTGTTCGGCGCCTGGCGGGCCACGGAACGGGTGGAGGTCTTCGGGGAGGTGCAGAACCTCTTTGACGAGACCTACTACACCAACAGCTTCGCCACCCTGTGGGTCCAGCCGGGGGCGCCGCGGACCGGCTCGGTGGGGGTGCGGCTGCGCTTCTGAGCCTCAGTCCACCGGGGTTCCGGCCACCAGGGCCAGCACGGCGGGGCCGTAGCGGGCGAGCTTGGTCTCGCCGACGCCGCTGACCCGGGACAGGGCCGCAGAATCGGCCGGTCGGACCGTCGCGATCTCCGCCAGGGTGCGGTCGCTGAAGATGACATAGGGGGGCGCCTTCTGGCGCACCGCCTCGGCCCGGCGCCAGGCGCGCAGGGCGGCGAAGAGCTGCGGATCGCCCTCGAAATCCGTCCCGGGACCGTCCCGACGGCGTCGCCCGGGCGTCCCGCCGGCGTCCCGGGACCCGTCGGGGTGACGCGGGGCCAGGCGTCCCTCCACCCGTCGCTCCCCGCGGTAGACCGCGCGCACCGCTTCGGCGTCGCCCAGGGTGATGAGGGGCCGGCCCTCGTTCGGGTCCTCACGCAACAGGCCGTCGAAGATCAGCTGGTCGATCAGGCCCCGCCAGGCGCCCGCCGGAAGCTCCGCCCCCACCCCGAAGGTGCTCAAGGCCGCCTCGAAGGCCGAGGGCTCCCGGGTCTTGCCGAGGAGGTGCTCCACCAGCCGGCCGCGGCCATACCGACCGTTCAGACGGTGGGCGGCGGACAAGACCTTTTGCGCCTGGAGGGTCAGGTCCTCGGCCTTCGGCGGACTCAGACAGTTGTCGCAGCGGCCGCAGTCCGCGACTCCCTCCTCACCGAAATAGCGCCGCACCGCCGCCGTGCGGCAGGCCCCCCCGTCCAGCAGGGCGTAGAGCTGTCGCACCTTGCGCGCCTGCACCGCCCGGACCTCGTCGGAGAGGGCCTGTCCCTCCAGCCGACGTAAGGCCCAGGCCATGTCCGACGCGCCGTAGAGGGTGATCCCCTCGGCCGGCTCGCCGTCGCGCCCGGCGCGGCCGACTTCCTGCCAGTAGGCCTCGATGGAGGCGGGCGGGTCGGCGTGGATGACGTAGCGGACGTCCGGCTTGTCGACCCCCATGCCGAAGGCGATGGTGGCCACCATGACGGCGGCGTCGGAGGCCAGGAACTCGGCCAGGCGGCGTTCGCGCACCTCCCGGTCGAGGCCGGCGTGGTAGGCCATGGCGGGCAGGCCGGCGGCGCAGAGCTCGGCGGCTAGGGCCTCGGTTCCGTCCCGGGAGCCGGCGTAGATCACCCCCGGCCGGTCGCGCCGGGCCGAGGCCAGCTCCAGCACCCGCTTGCGCCCCGTCCCCGCCTTGCGCTCGGCGGAGAGGGCCAGCTCCGGCCGGTCGAAGGAGGCGACGAACTCCCGCGCCGCGCCCAGCCTCAGCCCCTCGCGGATGTCCTGCCGGGTGCGGGCGTCGGCGGTGGCGGTCACCGCCAGCCGCGGGACCCCGGGAAAGACCTCGGCCAGGCGCCCCAGCAGCCGGTATTCGGGGCGGAAGTCATGGCCCCACTGGCTGACGCAGTGGGCCTCGTCGATGGCGATGACCGACAGGGGAACCTGGGACAGCCGCTCCAGCATCCAGGGCTGCAGGAGGCCCTCGGGCGAGACATAGAGGAGGTCCAGGGTCCCGGCCTCGATCCGCGCCCAGGTGGCGGCCCGGTCCTCGGGGGCGGTGAGGGAGTCCAGACGCGCGGCGGCGACCCCGGCCTGAACCAGGCCCGCCACCTGGTCAGCCATCAGGGCGATGAGGGGGCTGACCACCAGGCCGAGGCCGGGGCGCAGCAGGACGGGGATCTGGTAGCAGACGCTCTTGCCGCCGCCGGTGGGCAGGACGGCCAGGGCCGGACGCCCGGCCAGGACCTCGGCGATCACCGGCGCCTGCAGACCCCGGAAGCCGGCGTGCCCGAAGACACGGCGCAGGACCTCCTGCGCCTCCTGTAGCGAATCGTCGGACATGCCCCTCTATCGCCCGCCCCGCTGCGGCTGCGAAGGGGCCGAAGGCGCCGCGCCGGGTCTATTCGGCGGCGAGGGCCGCCGGGGCGTCCTGGGCGCCGCGCACCAGTCGGCCGGGCAGGGCGCCTGTGGGCTCGCCGTCGCGGTAGGTGACCTGGCCGGCCACCAGGGTGGCGACATAGCCCCGGGCCCTCTGCAGGAGCCGCCGCCCGCCCGCCGGCAGGTCGTAGCCCACGGTGGGCGGCTCCACCGCCAGCCGGTCGAAGTCGATGACGTTGAGGTCGGCGCGCAGGCCGGGCGCCACCAGGCCCCGGTCCAGAAGGCCCACCGTCTCGGCCGTCGCCCGGGTCTGCAGGCGGACCATGTGCTCCAGCGGCAGGCGCGGGCCACGGGTCCGGTCCCGGGCCCAGAGGGTCAGGTTGGTGGTCGGGAAGCTGCCGTCACAGATCATGCCCACATGCGCGCCGCCGTCGGACAGGCCGGCCACGCAGTCGGGATGGCGCAGCATGTCATAGGCCGGGTCCAGCCCGCCGTCGGCGTAGTTGAGGAAGGGCAGGTAGAGCATACCCCGCCCGCCGCGGGTCATCATGTGGTCCAGGGCCACAGATTCGGGGGCGACGCCCCGGGCCCGGGCGAGGGCGGCGATGGAGTCCTCGCGTCTCGACTCGTAGTCCGGCGTCTCGGCCATCAGGAACATGTTGTCCCAGTCCCGGGTCAGGCGCGAGGCGATGGCCGCGCTGCCGGGCGGGACCGCGTCGTCCAGCAGGGCGGCCCGGAAGGACGCCTCCGCCAGCCGCGCCATTCTCTGCTCGAGGGGCAGGGCGGCGACGGACTTCCAGGCCTCGGTGTGGCTGAAGGGGTTGAGGGTCAGCTCGAAGCCCAGCAGCACGCCCACCCCCCGGCCACAGACCTGGGCCCGCATGGGCAGGCCTTCGGCGGTGGCCGAGGACAGGGCGGCCAGGAGGTCGCGCCAGGCCTCGGGCGCCTTGGGGCCCTGCAGCAGGCTGAAGGACAGGGGCCGGCCCGAGGCCTCCACCAGCCGGCGCATAAGGCCGAACTCGGCCTTCGGGTCGGCGAAGTCGGAGACGAACTGCAGGACGCCGCGCCCGGCGGCCTTCAGCCCCAGGGCGATGCCCATCAGCTCGTCCTCGGCGGCGGTCAGGGTCGGCGTCGGCTGGCCGTCCGAGGTGCGGTGGTTGAGGGTGCGCGAGGTGGAAAAGCCCAGGGCGCCGGCCTCCATGGCCCGCTTGGCCAGGGCCGACATGGCGGCGATGTCGGCGGGGCTGGCCGGCTCCCGGTTCGCGCCGCGCTCGCCCATCACATAGACCCGCAGGGCCGCGTGCGGCAGCTGGGCGCCGACGTCGAGGTCATAGGCCCGGCCGGACAGGGACTGGAGGTAGTCGGGATAGCTCTCCCAGTTCCAGGGCAGGCCCTCGGCGAGGACCGGGTGAGGGATGTCCTCCACCCCTTCCATCAGCCGGATCAGCCGGTCGTGGTCCTCGGGCCGGCAGGGGGCGAAGCCGACCCCGCAATTGCCCATGACGGCGGTGGTGACCCCGTGCCAGGCCGACGGCGTCAGGCGGCTATCCCAGGTGACCTGGCCGTCATAGTGGGTGTGGATGTCGACAAAGCCGGGGGTGACGATCCTGCCGCGGGCGTCGATCTCCTCGGCGCCGGACCCGCTGACGGCGCCGACGGCGGCGATCCGCCCGTCCTTCACCGCCACGTCGGCCTCGCGGCCCGGCGCGCCCGAGCCGTCGAACACCGTCCCGCCGTGGATCACCAGGTCGTAGGCGCGTTCCCGTCCGGCCATGACATCTCCTCCGTCGCGGTCCCCGCCGCGTGAGGGAGATTCAGCGCCTATCGGGGCGGCGGGGTCAAGATGGGGAGCTCTTGAGGAGGGTGGCGTTCACGCCCTGCAGGGATGATGCGTGGCCCTGCCCTTCAGGGTCCAGAGCGTCCTTTGGCGCAGACCCGGGATGCCGCGAGCATTCGCCGCGTGAAGCGAATTCGGGTGGCTGACTCTGGACCGCCCAATCACGTCAGCTCACCTGGGACGTTTTCCCGATCGGGAATATTTCTGACCTGAGAGTGAGTTTGAAGCGCAAGATTTCCCGAACGGGAAAATCTCGTGGGAAATCGTTCGAAATTCATGATACTTTCCCGTTCGGTAAAGTTCATGGCCAGACGCAACCTCACCACCGCCGAGATCGGCGACATTGTGCGAACCACCCGCAAGGCCGCTGGCCTGCGGCAGGACGAGCTTGCCGGCGCCGCCGGCGTCGGCCTGCGCTTCATCGTCGATCTCGAAGCGGGCAAGCCGACCGCACAGGTCGGCAAGACGCTTCAGGTCCTGGCGGCGCTGGGCTGCTCGCTCGAAATCACACCACCGCCCGACCCCAACGGCGGGCGGCCAAAAGATCCTCAGAAGCCATGACGCGCACCCTCGACATCTGGTGGGAGGGGCGCCGGGTGGGTCAGCTGACCCAGGACAAGCACGGTGAACTCGGCTTCGCTTATGCACCGGCCTGGATCGACGACGAGGCGGCCCAGCCCTTGTCCGCCTCGCTGCCAAAGCGGGCGGAGCCGTTTACTCGCCGCGAGTGCCGCCCGTTTTTCGGCGGTCTCCTGCCGGAGGAAGGCCAGCGCGACGCCGCAGCTCAGGTGCTCGGCGTCTCGCGCGCCAATGACTTCGCCCTTCTTGATCGCCTCGGCGGCGATGTCGCAGGCGCGCTCCAGCTTCTGCCGCCGGGCGAGCCACCTCCCGCTCTGACCCTCGACCGGCAGGCGACCCCGCTTGACGATGCAGGCCTGATCCGGGTGCTGGACGCGCTGCCCGTCCGCCCATTGCTCGCGGGCGAGGAAGGCCTGCGCCTCTCTCTCGCGGGCGCGCAATCGAAGGCGCCTGTGGTTCTGGTGGACGGGGCGGTGGCCTTGCCGGCGCCGGGCCAGCCGACCACGCATATTCTCAAGCCGCCGATATCGCGTTTGGAGGCGACGACCGAGAACGAGGCCTTTGTCATGCGCCTTGCCGCCGCAGTCGGCCTCGATGTGGCGCCAGTCGAGCCGCGTATCGTTCGCGATCGCAGGTTTCTGCTGGTCCAGCGTTATGACCGCGCCCTCGGCGACGATGGACGCGTCCGCAGGATTCATCAGGAGGACTTCTGCCAGGCGCTCGGCGTGCCGCCGGAGACCAAATACGCGAGCGAAGGCGGCCCGACCTTCAAGGATTGCTTCGCGCTGCTCCGCCGCGTCGCCGCAAGGCCCGCTGTGGATGTCCTGAAGCTTCTCGACGCCGTGATCTTCAACGTGATCGCCGGGAACGCGGACGCCCACGGCAAGAACTTCTCGATCCTCTACGACGCCGAAGGCCCGCGCCTCGCCCCGCTCTATGACCTGCTGGCGACCGTCGCCTATCCTGAACTCTCGCCAAGCTTCGCCATGAGGATCGGGAATCGGGCGACGCTTGCCGAACTGGACGCCGCCGCCTGGGCGGCGTTTGCGGCGGACGCGGGCCTCGGCGTACCGCTGGTGCGAAGGCGGGTCGCGGAGATCAGCAAAGGCGTCGTTGAAAAAGCAACCACCGTCGCGTCGGAGCTTTCGCGTCTAGGACTGAACCCAACGGCTTTAGAGCAGTTTGCCGACATGATCCGTGAGCGCGCTCGTTGGCTGGCGGGCACCTAGATCCATAGGTCGGCCAGATGCTTGAAAGAGAAACCGTCGTCGATGATCCGCAGCAAGTGCTCGGCCTACTCGCGAAGCGAGGTTGGTTTTGCCATAGCGGCGAGGCGATGCATCACGGCTCCATCCTTCGTGAGATTGGCAAGGTCGGTGATCGGCTAGGTCGACGCGTTGGAGGTCGCGCCGGTGCGCTCGAAGAGGTCGTTGAGCCTCGGCATTTTGATGAAGCGCACCCTAGATCCCTTAGCGCTCGCTACGGCCTTGGCGCGTTGCCGTTCCACGTTGAACTCAGCCATCGCACCAGACCCTGCCGCTACATTCTTCTTGGGTGCATTGACCCTGGATCGCCATCTACGGCGACTATGCTTCTCGACTGGCGAATGCTCGGCTTTTCGAGTGAGGAGCAGAACCTTCTCGAAGAGGCTCCTGTCCTTGTGCGCTCAGGGCGACGCTCCTTTTATTCGACCATTTTGGCGAGGGGTGGAGCCTTCTTGCGGTATGATCCTGGCTGCCTCAAAGCCGTAGACGACCGCGGGCAAAGAGCACTACGCCTTGTCGAAGACCGGATAGCCGGCGCTCCCTCAGGCGCGCATCATTGGCGCCAAGGCGACATCCTCATCATTGACAACTGGCGCGTCTTGCATGGACGCAGCCCGTCGGACCGAGGATCCGGCCGACGCTTAGCAAGGATTCTCATTGATGCCTGAGGACGTCTTCATCGCCATCAACGGCGATGCGCTGCATGCGAAGTCGAAGGTCTACATTAGCCGTGCCCTCGCACGGAAAGGTGCCGGCGATCTCGACGAGTATCAGCTTTGGGCATCTCTCGCGCTCGAGTTGCTGGGCAAGGCTGCGCTCGCCCGGAAACACCCAAGCCTCGTGGTCGATCCAACGCACTCGCAATCGATACTCGTTGCCGCCGGAATCAACGTGACGACTGACGTCAAGACGATTGCTGCAAGGACCGTGTTCGACCGGCTCACGTACTTGGTCCCCCGCTTTGACGCGACGGTTAAAGAGTTCTGCCAGAAAATCGCCGAACGTCGAAACTCAGAGTTGCACTCGGCTGACCTGCCTTTCCGGACTATGCGTCTCGATGCTTGGGAAGCGCGCTATTGGCATGCATGCGATACGATCCTCGATGCGATGGAATCTTCTCTGGAGCAGTGGCTTGGCGCGGCCGACTCAAAGGCTCCCCGACGGCTACTCGACGAAGCTGCAAATGCCCTCCAATCGGCGGTCAAACTGCGAGTTGAAGCTGCGAGCAATCGCTTCAAGAAACTCGACAGCGCTGAGCGAGAGCGTCTGGCGGCCACAGCCGGTATGCGTGAACCCAACCACCAGGCAGGACTGTTCAAGGGTCGCTATGACGGGATCTGGATTGAATGCTGCCCAGCTTGCAATTGCCGCGCCTTTATGACCGGCGAGCAGACTGGCGAAGAAATCAGCGAAGAGCGCGACCAGCACGCGATATGGGAAATCGTCGACCGCGAGTTCGTCGGCGAGGAATTTCGCTGCCCGACATGTGAGCTCACACTCATAGGAAGCGACGAGATAGATGCCTCTGGCCTCAATTACATCCATGAGGATCAGCAGGAGCGCGAAATGGAATACGAGCCCGAGTACGGCAACGACTAAAACTTGGATCGCGCCAATATCTCGGACGAGATCGCCGAGTTGATGCAGCATACCTTGTCGGGCCAACGATATCGGTAAGGCCAGTATTCAGGCAACAACAGCTCGCCATCTCTATCGTGCTTTGCCACGGCTTTCCGATCACAACCGCGCCGACCCGCCCTCACCCCGCCAGGTCGCGGACGCAAAGCACGTGGTTGTGGCCGCGGATGTCGTCGCCCTGGGGGCCGAAGCCTTTGGGAAAGGCGCCGGGGCGGGCCGTCTTCGGGTCGCTGCGCAGGGCGCCGGCGCCGTGCACGTCCATCCACTGGCGTCGACCGGAGCCGGGGGGCGCTTCCATATAGCCCCGCGCCGGGCCGATCGCCGCATAGACCGCCAGCTCGCCGGTCCGGGAGAAGGCGCGGCCCGGTTCCGTGGCGGGCGGCGGTCCCTCCAGATGGGTGGTGGAGGACCAGAGGTAGGCCTCCCGGTCGCTCAGGGCGAACACCGGGTCGAGGGCCGGGATGCGGGAATAGTCGACGATGGAGTGAAGCTCCTTGGCGTCGGGGAGGCGCCAGTCCCGGTGACCGGCCAGGGAGAGGCTCTCGCAATAGGCCAGGGCCCTGGCCCAGCTGAGGGCGCCTGCGGTCTCGCGCCGCTGCCAGACGAGACCGCTGGCCCGGTCGGTCACCGTCTCGGCGTCGGGATGGAAGTCATTCCGCCCGTAGGCGGGCCCGCGGACCAGGCGCACGGCCAGCCGGTGGGGCGTCTGCATGCGGTTGGCCGGGTCCATGACCGGATAGCCCTTGATCCGGCCATCGGCGAAGTTGACGCCGAAGACCGTCTCGTCGCGGCCCATGGTGCGGCCGACATAGGGGGTCGCGCTCCACTCCTGGACGTCGATGGGCCTTCGGCCGTGGGCGGCGTCGCCCAGGCCCGAGCCCGCGGCGTAGGCGAAGTCGAAGACGGCTGCGTCGATGTAGGGGCGCGAGGTCCGCGGATCGCCGGTGTAGCCGCCGCGATAGTCGATGAGGGAGAAGAGCTCGCGGATGGTGGGGACGCGCCAGTCGTCATGACCCCCCAGCCGGCTTGCCCGGGCGAAGCCGTCGAGCTCGGCGTAGGCCATCGGCGCGCCTGGCGCCTTGGCCCAGACCAGGCCGGTCACCCGGTCGGTGACCGTGCCGTCGCCATTGTCGCGATAGAGGGGCTGGCGGCCGGGATTCTGGGCGTCCTGGCCCGACAGGAAGGCCCCTTCCGCAGGGCAGGCGATGACCTCGCCGGTCTCGCCGTAGCAGCGGTCCTGCGCCGTCCCGACGACCGGATAGGAGGCCGGGGCCGGCGGCGGGGGGGCCGCTCCCCCGGGCCAGGCCGACGCCAGAAGGATGAAACCGCCCGCGAGGGCGCCCAGAAGGGGACTGAACCGCTGCCCGGTGATCGGGCGCCTTCGGCGGTGGGCGCGGCCCTGTCCGACCATGAGGTCTCCTCCGTCGCCGCCCCCGGCCCGGAAAATGATTGAGCCCCTGGAGGCGGGGTCCGGTCAAGGTCTGGCGGGCGCCGGCTGGTCTCGTCGCCGTCAAGATTCGGAGCCTCTGCGTCCAGCCACAGGTCGCCACCGGCGCCCTGAGCGGCTTCATCTTCCCTTTCGTCCCGCCGGGACTATCTGAGTCTGCATCCTGAACCCCGGAGACCCCGATGCTGACCTCGACCACCCCCTATATCGCCGGCCGC
>NZ_JADBZL010000005.1:0-20400 GCF_020402505.1 Phenylobacterium sp.
CAGGCGGGGGACAATGTGGGCGTTCTGCTGCGCGGCACGAAGCGCGAGGACGTGGAGCGCGGCCAGGTGCTGTGCAAGCCGGGCTCGATCACGCCGCACACGAAGTTCGTGGCGGAGGCCTACATCCTGACGAAGGAAGAGGGTGGCCGTCACACGCCGTTCTTCACGAACTATCGTCCTCAGTTCTACTTCCGGACGACGGACGTGACGGGGATCATCCGCCTGAAGGAAGGCGTTGAGATGATCATGCCGGGCGACAACGCCGAGCTGGACGTGGAGCTGATCACGCCGATCGCCATGGACCAGGGCCTTCGGTTCGCGATCCGCGAGGGCGGCCGGACGGTGGGCGCCGGGGTGGTCTCGAAGATCGTCGAGTAGATCCCTGCCCATCCCCCGGCCTCGCCGGGATACGACAGGGGCCGCGGAGACACCTCCGCGGCCCCTTCTTCTTGCGCGGGCTCGCGCCCGGCTCAGCGCACCTGGCGGACCGAGCTGATGGCTTCCGCCAACCCGAACCGGTGCAGGTCCGGCGCATCCCGATCAAAGACCTGGCAGCGTCCCCGGAAGTTGGCGTCTGCGCAGACCTCCCAGGCGCCGCCCCCGACGATCCGAAGGCTGTGGGCCTTGTCGTTGAACTGCCGGGGCAGGTTCGAGTACTCGCTGCGGGTTTCGAAGCCCGGACCGCTGAAATTGACGCTGGGATACATCAGCAGGGTCGAGGGCCGGTAGCCGCCGCCCCCGCTCCACGGCGGGGGAGAGGGCGGGTAGGGCGGATAGCCGCCCCCCGGACCATCGACCGGGCGCAGGGAGCTGACGGCGAATCCGAGGCCATAGCGCCGAAGGTCCGGGACATCGCGGTCCAGGACCTGGCAGTTACCCCGGAAGTTGGCGTCCGAGCAGACCTCCCATGCGGTGCGACCGGACAGACGCAGGCTGAGCGCCTTGTCGTTGAACTGCCGGGGCAGGTTCGAGTACTCGCGGGAGGTCTCGAAGGACTGGCCGCTGAAGTTCAGGCCCGAGTAAAGCATCGCCTGAGGCTGGCCGTAGGGCGGGCGTCCGCCCCCAGAACCACCGTTCCAGTCCCCGCCGGACCGGCACTCGAGGCGCCCGTCCATGTTGGTGAGGAAGCTGCAGTTCCCGATCCGACTGCTGGTGTTGTTCCAGCGCCCGTAGCGATCCCGACACTGGGCGGTGATCACGGCATTAGGGCCGTAGCCGGTTGTCGAGACATTCCGGCAACTGTCCCAGTAGTCTCCCGGGGGTGGCTGCGCGCCCCGTTCCTGGGAAATCGCGGCCCCGCCGGAAAGCCCGAGTATCAGTGTGGCGGTGGCGACAAGGCCTGGCAGGCGAAGCATGGCGTTTCTCCCTTTGCGGCGCGACGCCCTCCGCCCGCCGGGCGACATCCTTGATCGCGGCGGGGATGGACGCAAGACCGAGCGCCCCTTGCTCCGCGGTGGAGGCGCTGCTAAACGAGCCGGCTCCGGAGAACCGGGCCCGCAAGGTCCTTCCCCGGCGTGTCCGCGCCCCTCGGGGGCGGAGCACAGGAGTGTAGCTCAGCTGGTAGAGCATCGGTCTCCAAAACCGAGGGCCGGGGGTTCGAGTCCCTCCACTCCTGCCACGGGCTGACGATGCAGGGTTCGGGTTCCGGCGGTTCGGGACCGGGAAGAGAGAGTTTCAGGAACGGCCATGGCCAGGAACAAGGGCTCGAAGCCTCAGGCGATGAAGGAACGGGCGGCGCGCACCGCAGCCGCCGTGGCGCCGTCATCCGCCCTGGCGACAGGGGCCGCGCCCAAGAAGCGCGTCGGCCTGCTGCAGTTCCTTCGGGAGGTTCGCGCAGAGGGCCGGAAGATCACCTGGACCACGCCTCGGGAGACCTGGATCACTTCTGTCTTCGTGGGGATCATGGTGGTCGTCGCCGCCCTTTTCCTCCAGCTCGTGGATCTGATCCTGGGTTGGAGCCTCTCCTTCATTCTGAATTTCGCCAACGGGGGTTGAGCCTGCCATGAACGCCGAAGCGGCCGTCGCGGCCAATCCGCGCCACAAGTGGTACATCGTCCACGCCTACTCGAACTTCGAGAAGAAGGTGGCTGAGGCGATCCGTGAGCAGGCTCGCAACCAGGGGCTCGAGGACAAGTTCTCGGACATTCTGGTGCCCACCGAGGACGTGGTGGAGGTCCGTCGCGGCCGGAAGGTCAACGCCGAGCGCAAGTTCTTCCCCGGCTACGTCCTGGTGAAGATGGAGCTGACCGACGAGGCCTATCACCTCATCAAGAACACCCCCAAGGTCACCGGCTTCCTGGGCAGCCAGAACAAGCCGCAGCCCGTTTCCGAGCGCGAGGTCGCCCGGATCATCGGCGCCATCGAGGAGGGCGTGGAGCGGCCGAAGCCGACCATCACCTTCGAGATCGGCGAGACCGTCCGGGTCACGGATGGCCCCTTCGCCAGCTTCAACGGCTCGGTGGAGCAGGTCGACGAGGATCGCGCCCGCCTGCGCGTGACGGTGTCCATCTTCGGACGCGCCACGCCGGTCGAGCTCGAATACGGTCAGGTCGAGAAAGTCGCCTGACCGGCAACCGTTCCCGGGCATGGATTCGGGGACTTCAAATCCGTGGGAGGGGAGGCCAGTCTGACCCCGCACCACGGCTCAACAGACCGGACGTCCGGTCAAAGAGGAGAAGATGGCCAAGAAGATTCTGGGCTATATCAAGCTGCAGGTGCCCGCCGGCGCCGCCACGCCCTCGCCGCCCATCGGGCCGGCCCTGGGCCAGCGCGGGGTCAACATCATGGGCTTCTGCAAGGAGTTCAACGCCCGCACCGAGAAGGAAGTCCGCGGCACGCCCCTGCCGACCGTGATCACGGTCTACCAGGACAAGTCCTTCACCTTCATCACCAAGACGCCTCCGGCGACGCACTACATCAAGGAGGCCCTCGGCCTGAAGTCCGGCTCAAAGGCGCCCGGCCGTGATGTGGCCGGCAGCATCTCCCGCGCCCAGCTGCGGGATATCGCCGAGAAGAAGATGAAGGACCTCAACGCCATCGACCTCGAGGCCGCCTCACGCATCATCGAGGGCTCCGCCCGTTCGATGGGCCTCACCATTGTGGAGGGCTGACGCATGACCCGGCAAACCAAGCGCATCAAGGCCTGGACCGGCGACCGTCTGGCCGCCCACCCCGTGAGCGACGCCATCCGGCTCGTGAAGGAAAACGCCAAGGCCAAGTTCGACGAGTCGATCGAGATCGCCGTCAACCTGGGCGTCGACCCTCGCCACGCCGACCAGCAGGTCCGCGGCGTTGTCAACCTGCCCTCGGGCACCGGCCGCGACGTCCGCGTCGCCGTCATCGCCCGCGACGCCAAGGCCGACGAGGCCAAGGCCGCCGGCGCCGAAATCGTCGGCGCCGAGGAACTGGTCGAGCGGATCCAGGGCGGCTTCATGGAGTTCGACCGCGTGATCGCCACGCCGGACATGATGGCCCTCGTCGGCCGTCTGGGTAAGGTGCTGGGCCCCCGCGGCCTGATGCCGAACCCGCGCGTCGGCACGGTGACCCCGAACGTCGGCCAGGCCGTCAAGGACGCCAAGGGCGGCGCCATCGAGTTCCGTACCGAGAAGACCGGCATCATCCACGCCGGCATCGGCAAGGCCAGCTTCACCGACGAGCAGATCGCCGCCAACGTGCGCGCCCTGGTCGACGCCCTGAACAAGGCCAAGCCCTCGGGCGCCAAGGGCACCTACATCAAGAAGATCAGCCTCTCCTCGACCATGGGGCCTGGCTTCCGCATCGACACCGGCTCGGTCAGCGCCTGACGCTGTCCCCGGCCAGACGGGACTTCCGGAAGGGGGCGGGGCCGCAGGGCTCCGCCCCCTTTTGCCGTCTGCAGCGATCTGGCGCTTGACCCCTGCGCCGGGCCGGGGTTCCTGACGCTTCGAACCGTTCGCCGAGGGAGAGCCCCATGAGACGCGCCGCCATTGTCAGCCCGATCCGCACCGCCGTGGGCAAGTTCCAGGGCAGCCTCGTCAGCCTGACGGCCGGCGAACTGGGCGCGGTCATCCTCCGCGCCCTGATGGAACGCACCGGCGTCGATCCCGGCCGGGTGGACGACGTGATCTTCGCCCAGGGCTACGGCAACGGCGAGGCTCCCTGCATCGCCCGCTGGTCGGCCCTGGCCGCCGATTTTCCGATCTCGGTTCCCGGATATCAGCTGGACCGCCGGTGCGGCTCCGGCCTGCAGGCGGTGATCGACGCGGCCATGATGGTGCAGACCGGCGTCGCCGACGTCGTCATCGCCGGCGGTGTCGAGAGCATGAGCAATGTCGAGTACTACTCCCTCGACATGCGCAGCGGCGCCCGCGCGGGTTCGGTGACAATGCATGACCGCCTGGCCCGCGGCCGGGTGATGAGCCAGCCCATCGAGCGCTTCGGGGTGATCTCCGGCATGATCGAGACGGCGGACAACCTGGCCCGCGACTATCAGATCAGCCGTGAGGAATGCGACGCGTACGCGGCCATGAGCCACCAGCGCGCGGCCGCGGCCTGGGCCGCCGGTAAGTTCGACGACGAACTGGTGCCCGTGTCGGTCAAGCAGAAGAAGGGCGACCCGATCCTGTTCGCCAAGGACGAGGGCGTCCGGCCGGACGCGACGCCGGAGTCCCTGTCCCAGCTGCGGCCCATCGAGAAGGGCGGCGTGGTCACCGCCGGCAACGCCAGCCAGCAGAACGACGCCGCCGCCGCCTGCCTGGTGGTGGCCGAGGACAAGCTTGCCGAGCTGAACCTCGATCCCATGGGCTGGTTCGTCAGCTGGGCCGCCGCCGGCTGCGATCCGTCGCGCATGGGCATCGGCCCCGTACCCGCCGTGGAGCGCCTGTTCGCGCGCACCGGCATGTCCTGGGACGACATCGACCTGGTTGAGCTGAACGAGGCCTTCGCGCCCCAGGTCCTGGCGGTCCTGCGCGGCTGGGGCTGGGATGACCGCGACCGGCTGAACGTCAATGGCTCCGGGATCTCCCTCGGCCATCCGATCGGGGCCACCGGCGGCCGGATCCTCGCCAACCTTCTGCGCGAATTGGACCGCCGCAAGGGCCGGTACGGCCTGGAGACCATGTGCATCGGCGGCGGGCAGGGGATCGCGGCCATCTTCGAGCGGCCCTGAGGCCGTCACCGGCCTTGCCTTGCGGCGGCGCTTCGTGTAGCCACCGCGCCTTCTAGAGTTACGCCCCTCCTTCGGGAGGCGGCGGGTTCGGGGGTTCGCCCCCGATCCTGTCCAAGAACTGCGGGGTCCCGGGGTCGCCGGGTCCGTAATCGTCGGGGGAGCCCCTCCGGCATCGCGGGGAGACGGGAAGATGAGGATGACCGGCCGGCGGCTCGCCGCGGACCGGCCCCACGGCTTCTCACACGGACAGGTCGTCCCAAGGCTCCTCTTCGGGGCCGGCGGACGTGCGTACGGCTCCGGGAATGGTCCCGAAGCCGGTTCCGAGTATGGAGACCGCAATGGACCGCGCTCAAAAGCAGGTCGCCATCGAAACGCTCAAGGGCGATTTCGCAGGCGCCGGCGCCGTGGTCGTGACCCACAACCTGGGTCTGACCGTTGCGGAAATGACGGAACTTCGCGGACGCCTCCGCAAGGAAGGCGCCCACTTCAAGGTGGTCAAGAACACCCTGGCCCAGAAGGCCCTGGCCGGATCTCTCGGGGAGGCGGGCGACGCCCTCTTCACCGGTCCAGTCGCCATCGCCTTTGCGCCGGACCCGGTGACCGCCGCCAAGGTGGCCAGCCAGTTCGCGAAGGAAAACGACAAGCTCGCCATTCGCGGCGGGTTCATGGGCGAGACTGTCCTGGACGCCGCCGGCGTGGGGGCTCTGGCGACCCTGCCGTCGCTGGACCAGCTTCGCGGCAAGCTCATCGGCCTCCTGCAGGCGCCCGCGACCAAGGTCGCCGGCGTGCTCCAGGCTCCGGCCGGCCAGCTGGCCCGTGTCTTTGGCGCCTACGCCGCCAAGGACGCCGCCTGACCGTCACTTTCCGATTTCCCCTCATCCCCTGATCCCAAGGAAACCAAACCATGTCCAAGCTTGAAAAGCTGGTTGAAGACCTCTCCGCCCTGACCGTCCTGGAAGCCGCCGAGCTGTCCAAGCTTCTCGAAGAGAAGTGGGGCGTCTCCGCCGCCGCTCCGGTGGCCGTCGCCGCTGTGGCCGCCCCCGGCGGCGGGGCCCCGGCCGAGGCCGCCGAAGAGCAGACCGAGTTCACCGTCGTCCTGACCGCCGGCGGCGACAAGAAGATCAACGTGATCAAGGAAGTCCGCGGCGTCCGTCCGGACCTTGGCCTGAAGGAAGCCAAGGACCTGGTGGAAGGCGCGCCCCAGAACGTGGTCGAGAACGTCTCCAAGCAGCAGGCCGAAGAGGTCAAGAAGAAGCTCGAGGAAGCCGGCGCCACCGTCCAGATCAAGTAATCCGGACCGCGCGGTTTCGCGTCTCTTCAGGCGGGCCCGGGGATCACCCCGGGCCCGTTTTGCGTCCAAGGGCTGCAAGGCCGGCGGCGATCAGGTCTTCCTCCGGTGCGGTCAGGGCCGTCCGGCGACCCGGCGGGCGGTCGGACTCGGGCATGCCGTTCAGCGCCCAGACGAGGCTTTCCCCGGTCCGCCGGTTCCAGAACAGTCCCGTCATCCAGCCGTAGGCGTCACCCAGATGACCTCGCCAGTCCGCCGATCCAGGACCGAAGAAGGCGTCGCCGGCGGGGCCCCTCCGGCCCAGCAGGACCTGGACTCCCAGGCCGTAGGCCAGCATGACGCCGCCCTCGTTGTCGGCGCCTTCCGGGCCGATCCGCCAGGCGGGCGTTTCCATGGCCCGGAACGGTCCCGGGGACGCCAGGAAACGCCGGGCGAGACCGTCCATGTCGTCCAGGCTCAGGCGAAGTCCCCCCTGCGGGGAAAAGGCGAAGCCATTCTCGCCGGGGGCGATGCCGGCGTCGGTCAGGCCCGGGGTCTCCGGCGCCGCAAGGATGGCGGCGCGCGGCGCGGGCGGAGGGGCGGCGTCGACCTGCGGCGCCCAGCCTCCGCCCTGCTGGCGCAGTCCCGGGGCGGCCCTTAGGCGCGCCGCCTGCGACACGCCGCTCCAGTTGTAGCCGGCGTCCGCGCCGGCCGGCCCGAGCAGGCGGTCCCGCATCAGGTGGTCGAACCTCTGGCCTGTGACCCGCTCCGCCCACTGGGCCAGCACGGCGTAGTTCACGTCGGCATAGGAAAACCGCACCCCGGGCGCCAGTTCGGCGGGTCCGAACCAGCCGCCCTGGTCATAGTTCACGCCACCGGGGACGAGGGCCGCGGACAGGGGACGTCCCGCCGGGACCGGGTAGCTGGGCCCATTCCGCAGGCCGCTGGTGTGGGACAGGAGGTGACGCAGGCGGATGGGAGTCTCAGGCCAGCCGGGATGCCTTAAACGGAACCCAAGGCGATCCGAGACATCGGCGTCGAGGCCTCCGGGCAGGCTGGCCGCCAGGGGGGCGATCACCGAGGCCGCCGCCATCTTGGACACCGACGCCACCCGGAAGGGGCTGTCCGGCCGGAAGAGACGTCCCACCGGGGCCTCGCCGCGGGTCCAGACCCGGCGATGATCGGGCGAGGCGGCGATGAAGCCGCTGCAGGGACCGAAGTCCGGTGTCCTGGGAGGTGCGGCTCGGGCGGCGGGGGACGGGCTCATGGAGGCGGCGAGGGCGGAGAGGGTGAAGGTGCGGCGCGGGATGAGGCGCGGATCGCCGTCGGGTACTGTCATAAATCTCTTCCCTTCCCGGGCATAATCGCCTAACTCCCCCCATTCGCGATTCCACTGGCTCTGGCCAGCCGTTTCGTGCGCCTTTGTTCCGAGGCGCGGCCTGTCGCCCTTAGGCCGCGCGAGGGAACGCCCCCGGCGGGTAGGGGGCCTGCAGCGTCCGGCGCCCGGGAAACCGGGGGCCCAGGGTGGACGACAGGATGCACACTCCGCGCCCGGGGTCCGTCCCGCGCGCTGTTCAAGGGAATACAATGGCTCAGTCCTTCACCGGCAAGAAGCGGATCCGCAAGTCGTTCGGCCGCATTCCTGAAGCCGTGCAGATGCCGAACCTGATCGAGGTCCAGCGGTCGTCCTACGAGCAGTTCCTGCAGCGCGACGCGCGCTCGGGCCCACGCCGGGACGAGGGCATCGAGGCGGTCTTCAAGTCGGTTTTCCCGATCAAGGACTTCAACGAGCGCGCCGTGCTCGAATACGTCTCCTACGAGTTCGAGGAGCCGAAGTACGACGTCGAGGAGTGCGTCCAGCGCGATATGACTTTCGCCGCGCCGCTGAAGGTCAAGCTCCGCCTCATCGTCTTCGAGACCGATGAGGAAACCGGCGCCCGCTCCGTGAAGGACATCAAGGAGCAGGACGTCTACATGGGCGACATCCCGCTCATGACCGAGAAGGGCACCTTCATCGTCAATGGCACCCAGCGGGTGATCGTCTCGCAGATGCACCGCTCGCCCGGCGTCTTCTTCGACCACGACAAGGGCAAGACCCACGCCTCGGGCAAGCTGCTGTTCGCAGCCCGGGTGATCCCCTACCGCGGCTCCTGGCTCGACTTCGAGTTCGACGCCAAGGACGTGGTCTATGTTCGCATCGACCGCCGCCGGAAACTGCCCGCGACTACCTTCCTGATGGCCCTGGGAATGGATGGCGAGGAAATCCTCGGCACCTTCTACGACAGCGTGCCCTGCCAGAAGCGCGAAGGCGGCTGGACCACCCCCTACCGGCCCGAGCGCTGGCGCGGCGTCAAGCCGGCCTTCGCCCTGGTGAACGCCGACACGGGAGAGGAAATCGCTCCGGCCGGCCAAAAAATCTCCGCCCGGAACGCCAAGCGGTTCGCGGATGCGGGTCTGGCCACACTCCTGCTGCCGTCAGAGGCCCTGACGGGGCGCTACATGGCCCGCGACCTGGTGAACATGGAGACCGGCGAGATCTACGCCGAGGCCGGTGACGAGCTGGACCCGGGCGTCATCGCCGATCTCGAGGCCCAGGGCTTCACCAGCTTCGACCTCCTCGACGTCGACGAGGTCAACATGGGCGCTTATATCCGCAACACCCTGCGGATCGACAAGAACACCGCGCGCGAGGACGCCCTGTTCGACATCTACCGGGTGATGCGCCCCGGCGAGCCGCCGACGGTCGAGGCCGCCGAGGCCATGTTCAAGTCGCTGTTCTTCGACTCCGAGCGCTACGACCTGTCCTCGGTCGGCCGCGTGAAGATGAACATGCGCCTCGAGCTGGACTGCCCGGATGACGTCCGCGTCCTGCGCAAGGACGACATCCTGGCCGTGCTGAAGACCCTGGTGGGCCTGCGCGACGGCCGCGGCGAGATCGACGACATCGACAACCTCGGCAACCGCCGGGTCCGCTCGGTGGGCGAACTGCTCGAGAACCAGTACCGGGTCGGCCTGCTGCGCATGGAGCGGGCGATCAAGGAGCGCATGAGCTCGGTCGACATCGACACGGTCATGCCCCACGACCTGATCAACGCCAAGCCGGCGGCCGCGGCGGTGCGCGAGTTCTTCGGCTCGTCCCAGCTGTCCCAGTTCATGGACCAGACTAACCCGCTGTCCGAGATCACCCACAAGCGCCGCCTGTCGGCCCTTGGCCCGGGCGGCCTGACCCGCGAGCGCGCCGGCTTCGAGGTGCGCGACGTGCACCCGACGCACTACGGCCGGATCTGCCCCATCGAGACGCCGGAAGGCCCGAACATCGGCCTGATCAACTCCCTGGCCACCCACGCCGTGGTCAACAAGTACGGCTTCATCGAAAGCCCCTATCGCCGGATCAAGGACGGCCGGATCACCGACGAAGTGGTCTACATGTCGGCCATGGAAGAGGCGAAGCACGTCATCGCCCAGGCCAACATCAAGCTCGACGGCGGCGAGATCGCGGAGGACCTGGTCCCCGGCCGGATCAATGGCGAGCCTTCCCTGCTGCCGAAGGCCGACGTGGACCTGATGGATGTCTCGCCCAAGCAGGTCGTCTCGGTCGCCGCCTCGCTGATCCCCTTCCTTGAGAACGACGACGCCAACCGCGCCCTGATGGGCTCGAACATGCAGAAGCAGGCCGTGCCGCTCATCCAGTCGGATGCGCCCCTGGTCGGCACTGGTATGGAGAGCGTCGTGGCGGTGGACTCCGGCGCGGTGGTCGTCGCCCGCCGCACCGGCGTGGTGGAGCAGATCGACGGCACCCGGATCGTCATCCGGGCCACCGAGGAGAGCGATCCCTCCAAGTCGGGCGTCGACATCTACCGCCTGCAGAAGTTCCAGCGCTCGAACACCTCGACCTGCATCAACCAGCGTCCGCTGGTGCAGGTGGGCGACCGGGTCGCGGCCGGCGACGTCATCGCTGACGGCCCGTCGACGGAGCTGGGCGAACTGGCCCTGGGCCGGAACGTTCTCGTCGCCTTCATGCCCTGGAACGGTTACAACTTCGAGGACTCCATCCTGATCTCCGAGCGCATCGTCCGCGATGACGTCTTCACCTCGATCCACATCGAGGAGTTCGAGGTCATGGCCCGCGACACCAAGTTGGGCCCTGAGGAAATCACCCGCGACATCCCGAACGTCGGCGAGGAGGCCCTGCGCAACCTCGACGAGGCCGGCATCGTGGCCATCGGCGCCGAGGTCCTGCCCGGTGACATCCTGGTCGGTAAGGTCACGCCGAAGGGCGAGAGCCCGATGACCCCCGAGGAAAAGCTTCTCCGGGCCATCTTCGGCGAGAAGGCCTCCGACGTCCGCGACACCTCCCTGCGGCTGCCTCCCGGCGTCGCCGGCACGGTGGTCGAGGTGCGGGTGTTCAATCGCCACGGCGTGGACAAGGACGAGCGCGCCCAGGCCATCGAGCGCGACGAGATCGAGCGCCTCGGCAAGGACCGGGACGACGAGTTCGCCATTCTGAACCGAAACATGACCTCCCGCCTGCGCACCCTGCTGACCGGCAAGGTGGCGATCTCGGGCCCCAAGGGCGTGGGTCGCGGCGAGATCACGCCCGAAAAGCTGGCGGAAGTGGCCCCCGGCCTCTGGTGGCAGATCGCCCTCGAGGACGAGAAGGCCATGGGCGAGCTGGAGGCCATGCGCCGGCAGTTCGACGAGGCCCGCAAGCGCCTCGACCGCCGCTTCGACGACAAGGTCGAGAAGCTCCAGCGTGGTGACGAGCTGCCCCCCGGCGTGATGAAGATGGTCAAGGTCTTCGTCGCCGTGAAGCGCAAGCTCCAGCCCGGCGACAAGATGGCCGGCCGCCACGGCAACAAGGGGGTCATCTCCAAGATCCTTCCCATTGAGGACATGCCCTACCTGGAAGATGGCCGGAACGTGGACATCGTTCTGAACCCGCTGGGCGTGCCCAGCCGGATGAATGTCGGTCAGATCTTCGAGACCCATCTGGGCTGGGCTGCGGCCGGGCTTGGCCGGCAGATCGCCGAGGTCCTCGAGGCCTGGCGGAACGGCGGCCAGCGGCAGGCCCTGATCGACCACCTGCGGGGGGTCTACGGCCCCGACCAGGAGCTGCCGGACACTGACGAGGAGCTGGTCGAACTGGCCCGTAACCTGTCGAAGGGCGTGCCCTTCGCCACGCCGGTGTTCGACGGCGCCCACATCGAGGACATCGAGAACCTGCTGGAGCAGGCGGGCCTCGCCCGCTCGGGCCAGTCGATCCTCTACGACGGCCAGACCGGCGAGCAGTTCAAGCGGCCGGTCACGGTGGGCTACATCTACATGCTGAAGCTGCACCACCTGGTCGACGACAAGATCCACGCCCGGTCCATCGGCCCCTACTCCCTGGTCACCCAGCAGCCGCTGGGCGGCAAGGCCCAGTTCGGCGGACAGCGCTTCGGGGAGATGGAGGTCTGGGCCCTGGAGGCCTACGGCGCCGCCTACACCCTGCAGGAAATGCTGACGGTGAAGTCGGACGACGTGGCCGGACGGACGAAGGTCTACGAGTCCATCGTCCGCGGCGACGACACCTTCGAGGCCGGCATCCCCGAAAGCTTCAACGTGCTGGTCAAGGAGATGCGCTCCCTCGGCCTCAACGTCGAGCTTGAGAACACCTGAGGCGAAGCCGCCTGCCGCCCAATCGCGGGGGGAGGGGCCGTCAGTCCCTCCCGATCCGCTTCCGGAATCTCTGACGAACTGGAAGACCCATGAACCAGGAAGTCCTGAACATCTTCAACCCGGTCCAGGCCGCCCCGACCTTCGACCGCATCCGCATCGCCCTCGCCAGCCCGGAGAAGATCCGGTCCTGGTCCTTCGGCGAGATCAAGAAGCCCGAGACCATCAACTACCGGACCTTCAAGCCGGAGCGCGACGGTCTGTTCTGCGCCCGCATCTTCGGTCCGACGAAGGACTACGAGTGCCTTTGCGGCAAGTACAAGCGGATGAAGTACAAGGGCATCATCTGCGAGAAGTGCGGCGTCGAGGTCACCCTGGC
This sequence comes from Phenylobacterium sp., assembly GCF_020402505.1. Lineage (GTDB taxonomy): Bacteria > Pseudomonadota > Alphaproteobacteria > Caulobacterales > Caulobacteraceae > Phenylobacterium. The sequence goes on from NZ_JADBZL010000005.1 coordinate 12,448, forward strand.
CCGCGTCCGGCGCGAGCGCATGGGTCACATCGAGCTGGCCAGCCCGGTCGCGCATATCTGGTTCCTGAAGTCCCTGCCCAGCCGCATCGCCATGATGCTGGACATGGCCCTCAAGGATATCGAGCGGGTCCTCTATTTCGAGTACTACATCGTCACCGAGCCGGGCCTGACGGCCCTGAAGATGCACCAGCTGCTCTCCGAGGACGACTACCTGCGCTACCAGGAGGAGTTCGGCGATGACAGCTTCACGGCCGAGATCGGGGCCGAGGCCATCCAGGGCCTGCTGAAGGCCATCGACCTGCCGAAGGAAGCCGACAAGCTGCGTGAGGACCTCCTCACCACCACCTCCGAGATGAAGCTGAAGAAGACGTCCAAGCGTCTCAAGCTCATCGAGAGCTTCATCGAGAGCAAGAACCGGCCCGAGTGGATGATCCTGTCGGTCATTCCGGTGATCCCGCCGGAACTGCGCCCCCTGGTGCCCCTGGACGGCGGCCGCTTCGCCACCTCCGACCTGAACGACCTCTACCGGCGGGTGATCAACCGGAACAACCGCCTGAAGCGCCTGATGGAGCTGCGGGCCCCGGACATCATCATCCGCAACGAAAAGCGGATGCTGCAGGAGGCCGTCGACGCCCTGTTCGACAACGGCCGCCGCGGCCGGGTGATCACCGGCGCGAACAAGCGTCCGCTGAAGTCCCTCGCTGACATGCTGAAGGGCAAGCAGGGCCGGTTCCGCCAGAACCTGCTCGGCAAGCGCGTGGACTATTCCGGACGCTCGGTGATCGTGGTTGGCCCTGAGCTGAAGCTGCATGAGTGCGGCCTGCCCAAGAAAATGGCCCTCGAGCTGTTCAAGCCGTTCATCTATGCGCGGTTGGACGCCAAGGGCCTGTCCGGCACGGTCAAGCAATCCAAGCGCATGGTGGAGCGCGAACAGCCGGCGGTCTGGGATATCCTGGACGAGGTGATCCGCGAGCATCCGGTGCTGCTGAACCGGGCGCCGACTCTCCACCGCCTGGGTATTCAGGCCTTCGAGCCCAAGCTGATCGAGGGCAAGGCCATCCAGCTGCACCCGCTGGTCTGCGCCGCCTTCAACGCCGACTTCGACGGCGACCAGATGGCCGTCCACGTCCCGCTGAGCCTCGAGGCCCAGCTGGAGGCGCGGGTGCTCATGATGTCGACCAACAACATCCTGTCCCCGGCCAACGGACGCCCGATCATCGTGCCGTCGCAGGACATTGTCCTGGGCCTCTACTACCTGTCCCTCGCCAAGGACGGCGAGCCGGGCGAAGGCAAGCTGTTCGCGGATCTGGGTGAGATCGACGCGGCCCTCGACGCCGGCGTGGTGACCCTGCACACCAAGATCAAGGCCCGCCACGTCGAGATGGACGCCGACGGCAATCTCGTCCGCAAGGTGATCGATACGACGCCGGGGCGGATGAAGATCGTCGCCCTCTTCCCGCAGCATCCGGCCGTGGGGCACCGCCTTCTTGAGAAGAACCTGACCAAGAAGGAAATCGGGAACCTGATCGAGACGGTCTACCGGCACTGCGGTCAGAAGGCGACGGTGATCTTCGCCGACCAGATGATGGGCCTGGGCTTCCGAGAGGCGGCCAAGGCCGGAATCTCCTTCGGCAAAGACGACATCATCATCCCGCAGCGGAAGAAGCCGATCGTCGAGGAGACCCGCAAGCTGGTCGAGGAGTACGAGCAGCAGTACGCGGACGGCCTCATCACCAAGGGCGAGAAGTACAACAAGGTCGTCGACGCCTGGGCCAAGGCCACGGACCGGGTCGCCGACGAGATGATGGCCGAGATTTCGACCGCCGAGAAGGACAAGACGGGCCGGGAAGGGGAGATCAACTCCATCTTCATGATGGCGAACTCCGGCGCCCGGGGCTCGCAGGCCCAGATGAAGCAGCTCGGCGGCATGCGCGGCCTGATGGCCAAGCCCTCCGGCGAGATCATCGAGACGCCGATCATTTCGAACTTCAAGGAAGGCCTGACCGTCCAGGAGTACTTCAACTCCACCCACGGCGCCCGGAAGGGCCTGGCCGACACGGCGCTCAAGACGGCGAACTCGGGTTACCTGACCCGCCGTCTGGTCGACGTCGCCCAGGACTGCATCATCAACGAGGAAGACTGCGGCACCAGCCGGGGCATCACCCTGCGCGCCGTGGTCGAGGGCGGCGACGTTCTGGTCTCGCTGGGGGCCCGGATCCTGGGTCGTCACTCGGCCGAGGACGTCCGCCATCCGGACACCGGCGAGGTGATCGTGCCGGCCGACGCCTATTTCGACGAGGACATGATCGAGGTCGTGGAGGCGGCGGGCGTCCAGTCCGTGCGCGTGCGCTCGGTCCTGACCTGCGAGGCCAAGCTCGGCGTCTGCGCCGCCTGCTACGGCCGCGACCTGGCCCGCGGAACTCCGGTGAACATCGGCGAGGCGGTCGGCGTCATCGCCGCCCAGTCCATCGGCGAGCCCGGCACCCAGCTGACCATGCGGACCTTCCACATCGGCGGCACCGCCCAGGTGGCCGAGCAGTCCTTCTTCGAGGCGGGCAACGCCGGCGTGGTCCGCCTGACCGGCGGCGCGACGGTTGTCGCCCCTGACGGCGCCCTGATCTGCATGAGCCGCAACCTCGTGCTCAGCGTCCAGGTCGACGGCAAGGACCGCGAGACCTACAAGCCGCCCTACGGCGCGCGCCTGAAGTTCAAGGACGGAGAAAAGGTCAAGCGCGGCGAGCGCCTGGCGGAGTGGGACCCCTACTCGACGCCGATCATCACCGAGGTCGGCGGCCGCGTCCGCTTCGAGGACCTGGTCGAAAACGTCTCCTTCCGCGAGGAAGCCGACGAGGCCACGGGCATCTCAAACCGCGTCGTGGTCGACTGGCGGGCGTCCGCCAAGGGCGGCGACCTGCGTCCGGCCATGGCCGTGCTTGACGAGACCGGCGCCTATCGCCGCCTCGCCAACGGGACCGAGGCCCGCTATCTCCTGCCGGTGGGCGCCATCCTCTCGATGGGCGATGGCGACGAGATCCGTCCTGGCGAGGTCCTGGCCCGCATGTCCACCGAGAGCGCGAAGACCCGGGACATCACCGGCGGTCTGCCCCGGGTGGCCGAACTGTTCGAGGCCCGCCGGCCGAAGGATTGCGCGGTCATCGCGGAGATGGACGGCCGGGTCGAGTTCGGTCGCGACTACAAGAACAAGCGCCGGATCAAGATCACCCCGGAGGACGGCGGCGAGGCGGTCGAGTTCCTGATTCCCAAGGGCAAGCACATCGCGGTCCATGACGGCGACGTCATCCGCAAGGGCGAGTACCTGATCGACGGGAACCCGGATCCGCACGACATCCTGCGCATCCAGGGCATCGAAGCCCTGGCCGAGTTCCTGGTCGATGAGATCCAGGAGGTCTACCGACTGCAGGGCGTGCCGATCAACGACAAGCACATTGAGACCATCGTCCGTCAGATGCTGCAGAAGGGCGAGATCCTCGAACCCGGCGACACCGGCCTTCTGAAGGGCGACCACCTCGACATGGCGGACATCCTCGAGGAGAACGCCAAGGCCGAGGCGCGCGGCGGTCGCCCCGCCGTGACCCAGCCGGTCCTGCTCGGGATCACCAAGGCGTCGCTCCAGACCCGCAGCTTCATCAGCGCAGCTTCGTTCCAGGAGACCACCCGCGTCCTCACCGAGGCTTCCGTCCAGGGCAAGACCGACACCCTGGAGGGGCTGAAGGAGAACGTGATCGTCGGCCGGCTCATCCCGGCGGGCACGGGTTCGTTCCTGCGCGGCCTTCAGCGGGTCGCCGCCCGCCGCGACGCGGCGCTCAGCGCCAGCCGCGAAGAGGCCATGGAGCCCTTGCCCGAGGTGATCGCGGTCGAGGCGGAGGAGGAGGGCCTGGGGCTCTAGACCCCGGCCGAACCTCCGCAGGCTTTCCGAAAGGGGGCGGTTCCGCGTGTCGGGGCCGCCCCCTTCTCGTATCGAAGGTTGTGATCCGTCTGGCGGCCCCTACATGTGAGAGGCTGAACCGGAGCCTTCCATGCCCTTGCTGCTATGCCCGAACTGCAATGACTCGATGCAGACCGTCGCCAGGTCTGGCGTCGAACTTGACATGTGCCCGAGTTGCCGCGGGATCTGGATGGACCGGGGTGAACTCGAAAAGGTTCTTGGCGCCGTGAAGTCGGAGTCGGAGGACCAGGTCCGGGCCCGTCAGGCCCTGGAGCGCGAGGCCGATTCGTTCCGCCGCGATCCTCAGGAGTGGGTGCGTCGCCACCCCTACGACGAGGGCCGTCGCAGCTACAAATGGGACGATGACGACTACTACTCGAAGAAAAAGAAGAAGCGCTTCGACATCTTCGACATCTTCGATTGACGATACGCCTCCAAAGCGCCCGCTGGCGTTGACGGCGGCGGGCCTTGCGAGTATGAACCGCGCTCTTTCGAGGCCGGGGGAAGTCCCTCCGGTCACCGATGAACGGCCGCTGTTCCCTCGAACCTCGGCGGACCCGTCGGAGCGGTCAAGGCCGCGCCGGCGAGTTTTTGCGTTCGGAGGTCCCGGCCGCGGAAGCGAGACGACAACTGGAACCCCCATGAGGCGCCCCGGCCCAACGGCACACGCCTCCAGAGCAGAGAATAGATGCCCACAGTCAACCAGCTCATCCGCAAGCCGAGGCAAGACAAGCCTTCGCGGAACAAGGTCCCGGCCCTCAAGGGGTGCCCCCAGCGTCGCGGCGTCTGCACGCGCGTCTACACCACGACCCCGAAGAAGCCGAACTCCGCCCTCCGGAAGGTCGCCAAGGTCCGCCTGACCACGGGCATTGAGGCGGTGTGCTACATCCCCGGCGAAGGCCACAACCTGCAGGAGCACTCGGTTGTGCTCATCCGCGGCGGCCGGGTGAAGGACCTTCCGGGCGTCCGTTATCACATCCTGCGCGGCGTTCTCGACACCCAGGGGGTCAAGGACCGCAAGCAGCGCCGTTCGCTCTATGGCGCCAAGCGTCCGAAGTAAGGAGACGAGTCCATGTCCCGCCGCCGTCGCGCCGAGAAACGTGAAGTCCTGCCGGATCCCAAGTTCGGTGATCTCACCGTCACGAAATTCATGAACTACGTCATGTACGAGGGGAAGAAGGCCGTCGCCGAGAACATCCTCTATGGCGCCTTCGATATCCTTGAGGCCAAGCGCAAGGACCAGGGCCCCCTGGAAACCTTCCACGCCGCCCTCGACAACGTCGCCCCCGGCATCGAGGTCCGCTCCCGCCGGGTCGGCGGCGCGACCTATCAGGTGCCGGTGGAGGTCCGTCCGGATCGCCGCAAGGCCCTCGCCATCCGCTGGCTCGTGACCGCCGCCCGCAAGCGCGGCGAGAACACCATGACGGAAAAGCTCGCTGGCGAACTTCTCGACGCCGCCTCCAACCGGGGCACCGCCGTGAAGAAGCGCGAAGACACCCACAAGATGGCGGAAGCCAACCGGGCCTTCTCGCACTACCGCTGGTAAGGCCCGCAGACCCCTGAGTTCACCGGCGCGGGTGGTTCCCCAAAGACCGCCCGCGCCGTTCTTGCAAGACACCGACGCCCCTCAAACCGAGCGCCCGCGATGCCCCGCACCCACAAGATCGAAGATTACCGTAACTTCGGAATCATGGCCCACATCGATGCGGGCAAGACGACGACGACCGAGCGGATCCTCTTCTACACCGGCAAGAGCCACAAGATCGGCGAGGTCCATGACGGCGCCGCCACCATGGACTGGATGGAGCAGGAGCAGGAGCGCGGCATCACCATCACGTCGGCCGCGACCACCGCTTTCTGGGCCGGCTGTCGCTTGAACATCATCGACACCCCCGGGCACGTGGACTTCACCATCGAGGTGGAGCGCTCGCTGCGCGTGCTGGACGGCGCCGTGGCGGTGCTGGACGGCAATCAGGGCGTTGAGCCTCAAACCGAGACGGTCTGGCGCCAGGCCGACCGCTACAACGTCCCGCGGATTGTGTTCGTCAACAAGATGGACAAGATCGGCGCCGACTTCGACATGTGCCTGAGGACCATCCGAGAGCGCCTTGGCGTGAAGGCGGTCCCGATCCAGCTGCCGATCGGCTCCGAAGCCAGCCTCCGCGGCGTGGTGGACCTGGTCCGGATGAAGGCTGTGGTTTGGGAGTCCGAGGGCCTTGGCGCCAAGTATCACGACGAGGACATCCCGGCCGACATGCTCGCCAAGGCCGAGGAAGCCCGCAACTACATGATCGAGAACGCCGTCGAAATGGACGACGAGGCCATGGAGGCCTATCTCGGCGGGGAGGAGCCTTCGGAAGAGGTGATCAAGAAGTGCATCCGAAAGGCTGTGCTGTCCGGCGCCTTCTATCCGATCCTTGCGGGTTCGGCCTTCAAGAACAAGGGCGTACAACCCCTGCTTGACGCTGTGGTCGACTACCTGCCCTCGCCGGTGGACATTCCCCCTACCCAGGGCCTGGATTTCAAGACCGAAGAGCCCGTCGAGCGCAAGGCGTCCGATGACGAACCCCTCTCCGTCCTGGCCTTCAAGATCATGGATGACCCCTTCGTGGGTTCGCTGACCTTCTGCCGCATCTATTCGGGCAAGCTGGAGTCCGGCATGGGCCTCCTGAACTCGACGCGCGACAAGCGCGAGCGGGTCGGCCGCATGCTGCTTATGCACTCGAACAACCGTGAGGACATCAAGGAAGCCTACGCCGGCGACATCGTCGCTCTGGCCGGCCTGAAGGACACCCGGACCGGGGACACCCTGTGTGATCCGGTGAAGTCACCTGTGATCCTGGAGAAGATGACCTTCCCAGAGCCGGTCATCGAGATCGCGATCGAGCCGAAGTCCAAGGCTGACCAGGAGAAGCTGGGCGTCGCCCTGGCCAAGATGGTTGCCGAGGACCCGTCCTTCACCGTCTTCACCGACCAGGAGTCCGGTCAGACGATCATGAAGGGCATGGGCGAGCTACACCTCGACATCAAGGTCGACATCCTGAAGCGGACCTACAAGGTCGAGGCCAATATCGGCGCACCCCAGGTGGCCTATCGTGAGAGCCTCGGCCGCGCAGCGGACATTGACTACACCCACAAGAAGCAGACCGGTGGCACGGGCCAGTTCGCCCGGGTCAAGATCAAGTTTGAGCCCGGCGAGCCCGGTTCGGGCTTTGTCTTCGAGAACACCGTCGTCGGCGGCTCGGTGCCGAAGGAGTACATCCCCGGCGTCCAGAAGGGGATCGAGTCGGCCAAGGAAAACGGCCTCCTCGCCGGCTTCCCGGTCATTGACTTCAAGGCGACCCTTTATGACGGCGGCTTCCACGACGTGGACTCGTCCGTCCTGGCCTTCGAAATCGCCTCCCGTGCGGCCTTCCGCGAACTCCGCGAAAAGGGGGGTCCGCGCCTGCTCGAACCCGTCATGAAGGTCGAGGTCCTGACGCCCGACGAGTACATGGGCGACGTGATCGGCGACCTGAACAGCCGCCGCGGCCAGATTCAGGGCACCGAGACCCGCGGCAACGCCCAGGTGGTCACGGCCTTTGTCCCGCTCGCCAACATGTTCGGCTACATCAATGCGCTTCGCTCATTCTCGCAGGGCCGCGCAAACTTCACGATGCAGTACGACCATTACGAGACGGTGCCGCAAGCGGTGGCCGATGAAGTGATCAAGAAGTACGCCTAACCCAGAACCCACCCCAATACAGAGGACAGGCCCGGAGAGGGCTGGAGCTTGAAATGGCCAAAGAGAAATTCGAACGCACGAAGCCGCATTGCAACATCGGCACGATTGGTCACGTTGACCATGGCAAGACGACGCTGACGGCGGCGATCACGATGACGCTTGCCAAGTCGGGCGGCGCGACGGCGAAGAAGTATGACGAGATTGACGCGGCGCCTGAGGAGAAGGCGCGCGGGATCACGATCAACACGGCGCATGTCGAGTATGAGACGCAGAACCGTCACTA
>NZ_JADBZL010000050.1:0-15360 GCF_020402505.1 Phenylobacterium sp.
AGGGTCAGGGTCCCGTAGCTGCCATAGGTCGCCGTGCCGCGGGCCGAGCGGGTCTGGCTGGGTCGGATGGTGTCGAACTTGACAATGCCGGCTGTGGTGTTGCGGCCGAACAGGGTGCCCTGCGGCCCGCGCAGCACTTCCACCCGGTCGAGGTCGAACAGCGGCGTGCTCTTCAGCACCACATTCTCCATCACCACGTCGTCCATGATGACGGAAACGGGCTGGGAGGCGGCGAGGTCGAAGTCGGCGTTACCGAGGCCGCGGATATAGAAGCGCGGGGCGACCCGGCCGTTCGAGGACTCCGCATAGAGCGATGGCACCCGGGAGGAGAGGGTCAGGATGTCGTCGCCGGCGGCGAACAGGCTCTGGAGGCGCTCACCGGAAACGGAGGCCACGGACAGCGGCACGTCCTGCAGGTTCTCGCTGCGCTTCTGGGCGGTGACCACCACCTCGCCCACCGTCGCCTCCTGGGCCAGGGCCGGCGCGGTCAGCGCCAGCGCGGCGGTCAGGGCGGCGACGCCGCAGGAGAGGGTCAGGCGGCTCTTGGCCGACGTCGGCGTTTTCATGAAGAGTCCTCGCGAGGTCCGCCGCAGGCGCGGCCACATGAGCCAGGACGCCCCCCGGCCCTTCAGGTTGTACCCTTAAGGGCTATTGAGGTCGGGAAGGGGCATCTAGCGCGCGCCGGGGCGAGGCTGTGGATAACTGTGCGTTTATGGCGGTCCTGTGTCGAGTCGGTGACATACGAACGAAGGGGGCGCCCGGTCTGGCCCGGAGGTGCCCGGAGGGACGCAGGGGTGTAGGGTGCTCCACCCCCTGCCCCGCCCCTGCCAAGACCCCGCCGCGACGCTGCGACGACGGAGCCCCCCATGAAGACCGTCACCCTCACCTGCTTCACCGACGTGCTCTGCGTCTGGGCCTGGATCGGCGAGCTGCGCCTGGCCGAAGTGCGCCGGACCCATGGCGAGGCCGTGGCGATGACCCAGCGCTTCTGCAACGTCTTTGGCGCTACGGCGTTGAAAATACAGGCGAACTGGGGCGCCAAAGGCGGCTATGACGGCTTCGCGGGACACCTCGCCCACGTGCTGGAGGGCTTTCCGGAGCTGACGGCCAGCCCCGACCTGTGGCGCCGCGTACGCCCGGCCTCCTCCCTGCCCGCCCATCTGGCCCTGAAGGCCGTCCAGGCGCAGGCGGCGGAAGGCGGCGCCCCTGACCTCGGCGACCGGTCTATCCTCATGATTCGGAGAGCTTTTTTCGAGCAGGGACGGGATATATCGGCGGCCTCCGTCCTCGACGAGGTGCTCGCCGACGCCGGCGCCGACCTGGCCGACGTCCACGCCCGGCTCGCCCGCGGGGAGGCCCACGCCGCGCTGATGGCCGACTATCAGGAGGCCCAGGCCCTGGGCGTCAAGGGCAGCCCCAGCCTGGTGCTCAACGAGGGACGCCAGACCCTCTACGGCAATGTCGGCTTTCGCGTCATCGAGGCCAATATCGCTGAGCTGCTGCGCGAGCCGCAGGCCGGGTCGGCCAGCTGGTGCTGACCCCTTGCGGATCGCGCTCAGGCGCCCAAGTCTCGGTCTCCAGATCTTTTTCCCCGGAGCTCCCGAATGACCGCCTCCCGACGCCAGACCCTTGGCCTGGCCGCCGCCGCCCTTGTCCTGACCGCCGCCGTGGGGGCCCAGGCCGCCGACGCCGCCCTTGCGAAGGCGGTGGCCTCCGAGACCCGTCCCGCCGCCGACCGCGCCCGGGACAAGTTCCGCAATCCCGCTGAGTCCCTCTCCTTCTGGGGCCTGAAGCCCGGCCAGACCGTGATCGAGATCTCGCCCGGCGGCGGCTACTGGACCGAAATCCTGGCGCCCTACGCGGCCGCCACCAAGGGCCGCTACGTGGCCGGTGTCGCCGACCTCGCCAATCCCAAGCTCTCGGACGGCGCCCGGAAGGCCCGGGCCGACTTCGAGGCCCGCTTCGCCGATACGGCCCGCTACGGCAAGGTGGAGTATGTCGGCTTCGGCGCCACCTCCGGCCCCCTCGGCGCGCCCGGTTCGGCGGACCTGGTCCTGACCGCCCGCAACATCCACAACTGGATGTCGATCCCAGGCATGCTCCCGAAGGTCATGAACGATTTCAACGCCGTGCTGAAGCCGGGCGGAATACTGGCGGTGGAGGAGCACCGTTCCGATCCGCGTCCCATGGCCGCCGACGGCCGCGACGGCTATGTCTCCGAAGCGGCAGTGATCGCCGCGGCCGAGGCGGCCGGTTTCCGGCTGGACGCCCGTTCGGAGATCAACGCCAACCCGAAGGACACCAAGGATCACCCCTTCGGCGTCTGGACGCTCCCGCCCGTCAGGCGCAGCTCTGCGCCCGGCGCCCAGCCCGCCCCTGACTTCGACCGCGCCCGATATGACGCCATCGGCGAGAGCGACCGCATGACGCTTCGCTTCGTGAAGGTGCGCTGACCCTCCTGAGAAAAAGGGCCCCGGATCGCTCCGGGGCCCTGACTTTTCGCCTTGGACCGGCCCGCCGTCAGGCGAACTGGTGCATGGTGTTGGCCTCGCCGGACGCCTTCAGGGCGGCCTCGCCGGCGAAGTATTCCTTGTGGTCGTCGCCGATGTCCGAGCCGGACATGTTCTGGTGCTTCACGCAGGCGATGCCCTGGCGGATTTCCTGCCGCTGGACGTTCAGCACGTAGCCCAGCATGCCGGCCTCGCCGAAGTACTCCCTGGCCAGGTTGTCGGTGGACAGGGCCGCCGTGTGGTAGGTCGGCAGGGTGATGAGGTGGTGGAAGATCCCCGCCCGGCGTGCGCCGTCGGCCTGGAAGGTGCGGATCTTCTCGTCCGCCTCATAGGCCAGGGCCGTGCCGTCATAATCGACGCTCATCAGCTTGTCGCGGTCATAGGCCGAGACATCCTTGCCTTCCGTCTTCCAGGCGTCGAACACCTGCTGGCGGAAGTTCAGGGTCCAGTTGAAGGACGGCGAGTTGTTGTAGACCAGCTTGGCGTTCGGGATGACCTCGCGGACCCGGTCCATCATGCTGGCGATCTGCTCGACGTGCGGCTTCTCGGTCTCGATCCAGAGGAGGTCCGCGCCGTTCTGCAGCGAGGTGATGGAGTCGAGGACGCAGCGGTCCGCCCCGGTGCCTTCCCGGAACTGGAAGAGGTTGGAGGGCAGGCGCTTGGGCCGCATCAGCTTGCCGTCGCGGGTGATCAGGACGTCGCCCGGGTTGCACTGGGCCGGGGTCACTTCCTCGCAGTCGAGGAAGGCGTTGTACTGGTCGCCGATGTCGCCGGGCGTGTGGCTGACGGCGATCTGCTTGGTCAAGCCGGCGCCGAGGCTGTCGGTGCGGGTGACGATGATCCCGTCCTCGACCCCAAGCTCCATGAAGGCGTAGCGGCAGGCGCGGACCTTGGCGAGGAAGTCCTCGTGCGGGACGGTGACCTTGCCGTCCTGGTGGCCGCACTGCTTCTCGTCGGAGACCTGGTTCTCGATCTGCAGGGCGCAGGCGCCCGCCTCGATCATCTTCTTGGCCAGGAGATAGGTGGCCTCGGCGTTGCCGAAGCCGGCGTCGATGTCGGCGATGATCGGCACGACGTGGGTCTGGTAGCCGTCAATCGCCTTGAGGATCGAGGCCTCCTTGGCCTTGTCGCCGGCGGCGCGGGCGGCGTCGAGGTCGCGGAACATCATGCCGAGCTCACGGGCGTCGGCCTGCTTGAGGAAGGTGTAGAGCTCCTCGATCAGGGCCGGCACGGAGGTCTTCTCGTGCATGGACTGGTCCGGCAGGGGGCCGAAGTCCGAGCGGAGGGCGGCGACCATCCAGCCCGACAGGTAGAGGTACTTCCGGTCCGTCGTCCCGAAGTGCTTCTTGATGGAGATCAGCTTCTGCTGGCCGATGAAGCCGTGCCAGCAGCCCAGGGACTGGGTGTAGTTGGCCGGGTCGGCGTCGTAGGCGGCCATGTCCTTGCGCATGATGGCGGCGGTGTAGCGGGCAATGTCGAGGCCGGTGCGGAACCGGTTCTGCACCTGCATGCGCACGACGGATTCGGCGCTGATGCCGTCCCACGTCCCGTTCTTGCTGCGGATGAGCTTTTCGACCTTGCTGATCTCGTCCTGGTACGACATGGCCTTGAAATCCCTTGCTCACCGGGCGCCCGCCAGACGGGGCCTTCGGCGGCCTGCCCTGTGACGCAGGCGTGACGGAGAATCGAGTCCCTGCGAAGTCGATCTGTCAGGCTTTACAGGTCGGACTTGTAATGTTGTAAGGATCCGACTCTGGTGGAGGTCAGGCCATGGCGACCGAACGGCGGCTGTATGTGGGGCCGAGCCTCCGAAGGCTCAGGCGGGACCTGGGCCTGACCCAGGCCGACATGGCCCAGGACCTGGAGGTCTCAGCCTCCTACATCGCCCTCCTGGAGCGCAACCACCGGCCGCTCAGCGCCGAGATGCTAGTGCGCCTGGCCCAGACCTACAGGCTGGACGTGGCGACCCTGGCGGCCGAGAGCGGAGACGATTCCGCCCGGCTCCAGGCCGCCCTGCGCGATCCCATGTTCGGCGGGATCGAGCTGAAGGCCCTGGAGGTCGCGGACGCCGCGGCGAACTTCCCGGGTGTGACGGAGGCCTTCCTGCGGCTCTACACCGCCTACCGGGAGGAGCAGCTGACCCTGGCAGACCGAAGTGCGGACGGCCGGGACGGGGACGACGCCGCCGATCCGGTGGCCGAATCCCGTCGCTTCCTGGCGGCCCGCCGCAACTGCTTCCCGCTGCTGGACGACGCCGCCGAGCGTCTGGCGCAGGTGGTGGCGGGCCATGAAGGACTGGTCGGCCACCTGAAGGCGCGGCACGGCCTGCGGGTGCGTCGTCTGCCGCCCGATGTCATGACCGGCGCCACCCGGCGGCTGGATCGCCACCGCCGGGAGGTCCTTCTCGACGACACCCTCGACGGGGCGAGCCAATCCTTCCAGCTGGCCCTGCAGACGGCCTACCTGGAGCTAGAGACGGAGATCGGCGAGGTTCTCTCGGAGGGCGCCTTCGAGACCGAGGGCGGCCAGCGCCTGACCCGCCGGGCCCTGGCCAGCTACGCCGCCGCAGCGGTGCTCATGCCCTACACCGCCTTCGCCCGGGCGGCGGAGGCGCGGCGCTACGACATCGAGGCGTTGGGCCGCCAGTTCGGGGCCAGCTTCGAGCAGACCGCCCACCGGCTGACCACCCTCCAGAAACCCGGCCAGGAGCGGGCGCCGTTCTTCTTCATCCGCGTCGACGAGGCCGGCAACGTCTCCAAGCGGCTGGACGGGGCGGGCTTTCCCTTCGCCCGGCATGGCGGGGGCTGCCCGCTGTGGAGCGTCCACCAGGCCTTCCGCACGCCGCGCCAGATCGTCACCCAGTGGCTGGAGCTACCGGATGGCCAGAAGTTCTTCTCCATCGCCCGGACGGTGACCGCCGGCGGCGGCGGCTTTGGCGCCCCGCGGATCGAGCGGGCCATCGCCCTGGGCTGCGCGGAGGAGCACGCCCACCGACTGGTCTACGCCCAGGATCACCGGGGCGGCGGCCCCGATCAGGCGACGCCCATCGGGGTCACCTGCCGGCTCTGCCATCGGGCCGAATGCGCCGCCCGCTCAGCCCCGCCCATCGGTCGCCAGATCCTGCCCGACGACTTCCGCCGCACCCTGGCGCCCTTCGGCTTCTCCGACGCCTGAAGTTCCGGAACGGAAGGCCTGGCTCCCCATTGAAGCGCCGGCCTGCGCAGAGTATGGGGGCGCCGCTGCGGCAGGCTCCGCAGCGGCTCGCAGACCCTGGTCGGCAAGCAGTTCTGAAAGGTCGGTATGTCATGCAGGTCAGCCCCTCCCTCGCCGTCGCGGACCTCCTCCACGCCTTCGTGGAACAGGAACTCCTGCCCGGGACCGGAGTGGACCCGGCCGGCTTCTGGGCGTCCCTGGAGAGCCTCCTGAAGGACTTCCAGCCGCGTAACCGCGCCCTGCTGGAACGCCGCGACTCCCTGCAGTCGCAGATCGACGCCTGGTGGAGGGTCCGCAAGGGCCAGCCCTTCGACCTCGCCGCCCAGACCGACTTCCTGACCCGGATCGGCTATCTCCTGCCCGAGCCCGCCCCCTTCACCATCGGTACGCAGAATGTCGACCCGGAGATCGCCCGGATCGCCGGACCCCAGTTGGTCGTACCGGTTTCGAACGGCCGGTACGCCCTGAACGCCGCCAACGCCCGGTGGGGCAGCCTCTATGACGCCCTCTACGGCACGGACGCGCTCGAGCCCCCGACAGGCGGCAAGGGCTATGACCCGGTCCGGGGCGCCAAGGTGATCGCCTACGCCCGGGGGCTCCTGGACCGCGCCGCGCCCCTCGCCGGCGCCTCGCATTCCGACGCCGCGGCCTACGCCATCATCAACGGAGCGCTCTCCGTCACCCTCGCCTCCGGGGCGAAGGTCGCCCTCGCCGACCCGTCCCAGCTGGCGGGCTGGCGCGGCGACGCCTCGGCGCCCTCCGCCATCCTGCTGAAGCACAACGGCCTGCACCTGGAGATCCAGGTCGACCGGTCGCACAATGTCGGCAAAGACGATCCGGCGGGCGTGTCCGACGTCCTGATGGAATCCGCCCTGACCGCCATCCAGGACTGCGAGGACTCGGTGGCCGCCGTGGACGCCGAGGACAAGACCGGCGTCTACCGCAACTGGCTCGGCCTGATGCGCGGCGACCTCGCCGCCACCTTCGAGAAGGGCGGACGCACCGAGACCCGGCGGCTGGACGAGGACCGGCGCTATTCCACCCCCGGCGGCGGCGAGATCGTGCTGCGCGGTCGCTCGCTCCTGCTGGTGCGCAATGTCGGCCACCACATGCTGACCGACATGGTCACCCTGGACGGAGACCCGGTCTATGAGTCCGCCGTCGACGCCCTGGTGACCGTGGCCGCCGCACTCCACGACCTGAAGGGCGCCCGTCGCAACAGCCCCGCCGGCTCGGTCTATGTGGTGAAGCCCAAGATGCACGGGCCGGACGAGGTCGCCCTGGCGATGAGCCTGTTCGACCAGGTGGAGGACGCCTTGGGCCTGGCCCGCAATACGGTGAAGATGGGAATCATGGACGAGGAGCGCCGGACCAGCGCCAACCTCGCCGCCTGCATCGCCGCGGCGAAGGACCGGATCGTCTTCATCAACACCGGCTTCCTCGACCGCACGGGGGACGAGATCCACACGGCCATGGAGGCCGGCCCGATGGTCCGCAAGGACGCCATGAAGGCCGAGGGCTGGCTGGCAGCCTACGAGAAGCGGAATGTCGAGATCGGCCTCGCCGCCGGCTTCCCCGGCCGGGCCCAGATCGGCAAGGGCATGTGGGCCGCCCCGGACATGATGAAGGACATGCTGGCCGCCAAGGTCGGGCATCCGAAGGCCGGCGCCAACACCGCCTGGGTCCCCTCGCCCACAGCCGCCACCCTGCACGCCCTGCACTATCACGAGGTGGACGTCCCGGCCCTCCAGGCCAGCCTGGCCGGCGGCCCGCGCACGGGCCTCGACGCCCTCCTGACGCCGCCCCTCGCCCGCTCGAACTGGAGCCCGGAGGAGGTTCAGCAGGAACTGGACAACAACGCCCAGGGCATCCTCGGCTATGTGGTCCGCTGGATCGACCAGGGCGTCGGTTGCTCCAAGGTGCCGGACATCCACGACGTGGGCCTGATGGAGGACCGCGCCACCCTGCGGATCTCCAGCCAGCACATCGCCAACTGGCTGCACCACGGGGTCTGCACCGAGGCCCAGGTCCGCGAGACCTTCGCCCGCATGGCGGCGGTGGTGGACGGCCAGAACGCCGGCGATGCGGCCTACTCTCCTATGGCCGGAAATCCGGACAGCGTGGCCTTCAAGGCGGCGCTGGAGCTGGTCTTCGAGGGCCGCGCCCAGCCCAACGGCTACACCGAGCACGTCCTGACCCGCCGCCGCCGCGAGCGGAAGGCCCAGCTGGCGGGGTAGGTTGTAGCGTCCGGGAGCCTTTCTGGGCTGGCCCTCAGACCTCGTCGCCGGGCGGCGGCGGCTCGTTCGCCGCCTTGTCCAGAAAAGCCAGCAGGTCTGAGGGCTGGGCGCCCTGGGCCTTCCCACGCAGAAAGTCGGCGGCCGTCTCCGTCACGCCCACCTTTTCCGCCACCGCCACGGCGATCCACTGGTTCAGGGAGACCCCATCCTCCTTCGCCAGGCGCGTAGCTGCGGCCTTGATCGATTGCGGGAGTTTAAGGGGGTAGGAGGTCTTGCTCATGACCAGATTTCCTTCACGAAGGCGCCCGGGGTGATGACCCTTACGCCGAAATTCGGCTCAACCCTCCGGAAGTCCCGAGGATTGTGCGTAATCAACAGGGGCGCCCTGCCATTCACCGCCGCCTCCAGGACCATTTCGTCGGAGGGATCGGGAAGCGTCGGCCGCCAGCGAAAGTGCACCTCGGCCGCGTCGGACGCGCTGGCGAACGCCCCCAGGAATCGCCGAACCTCAGCAGGCGTGAGCATGTGGATGAGTTGGTGTTCCGGCCGGGTCAGGACCGCCTCGTACTCAAGCCAGAGCGGCGTGGTCACAACCGGGCGCAGGTCGCCCTGTGCGACACGCCGCAGGATAAGGTTGCTGGCTCCGGTTCGACTCCGGAGCGCGGCCACCAATACCGAGGTGTCTAGCACAGCTCTTATCATATCTCAGAAGATGTCACATCTCCTGAGATATCACAATCTGAAGCGCTCACTGGTCTTGCGGAGGGATCTCCGCCCCTACCCCGCCAGAGCCCGGGTGTAGGTGGGCAGGTCGAAATAGTCCTTCCAGAGGGCGATCTTGCCGTCCCTCAGGTGGAAGACGCCGCAGCAGGGCAGCTCGATCCAGCGCTCGCCGACGCGGATGCGATCGATGCGCTCGGCGATCACGGTGTCGCCGTCGGCGACGAGGGAGACGACCTCCCAGCGGGTCTCCGCCCAGGGGCGGATGAAGCCGGCGATGAAGCCGCGGATCGTCTCCCGCCCCTGGACCGGGCCGGAGGGCATGTTGTGGTAGACGCCGTTCTCGGTGAACCAGCCGGCCAGCTCGTCGGGATCGAGACGGGGCCAGGCGTCGATGAAGTCGCGGACGGCCTGAGCGGCGTCGGTCATGGGAGCCTCCTTGCAGGCGGGAAAGGGTCAGCCGGCGGCCTGGGAAGGGCGTCGCAGTTGCCCGCGACCGGCCGCCCCGCAAAGACCGCCTCGACGAAGGCGGAAGACTCCCTCGTCGAACCATTGACCGCGCCGGAGTGATCCAGGCCGGGATAGACGTGGGCCTCGATCCTCGTTCCGGCCTTGCAAGCGTCGGCGGCGAGGCTGAGCTGCATGCCCGGGGGAACGTCACGATCCGCGGCGCCGGCGCCCATGAAGACCGGCGTGGGGATCTCAAGGGTCGGATAGCCCATCAGGGCGTAGGCCGGCATCATCCGGTCGGCCGGGTCGGCGCGATAGGCGCGGTTGAAGGTCCAGCCGCCCCGAACCACCGAACCGGCCAGCTCGCCGAAACAGCTGGTGGCGACCGACCGGGTCAGGGGAAGAGCCGCCTCGGTGACATAGTCCTCCAGCCGGAAACCCGGATCGATCTGCTCCAGCAGGCTGTGGATCAGGAAGTTGTAGCCCAGGGTCGGATCGACCGCATCCCGGGGCCGGGCGGCCTGGAGGGCGGCCTGGGCCTCAGGCGAGAAATAGGGCGTGCCGGTCGCCACCGTCCCGCGGATGTCCAGTTCAGGGGCGTAGGAGGGGGCGTAGGCCGCCGTCGCGAAGGCGGCGCCCCCGCCCTGGGACTGGCCGATCAGGACGACGCTGCGGGAGACCGGGAAACCCGCCTTCTGCACCGCCCGGATGGAGTCCAGCATGCTGTAGGCCGAAGGCCGGGTGGCCAGGTAGGGATGGCCGCCGGGCGCGCCCAGGCCCTGATAGTCGCTGGCCACGACCGCATAGCCGCGGGAAAGCCAGAAGCCGAGATAGGTCTTGTCCCTCGGGCTGCGGCCGGCGAGGGACGGGGCGCAGATATCGGCCACCCCGACCGTGCCGTGCGCCCAGGCCAGCAGGGGCCAGCCGCCCTTCGGCGCCTCGCCCTTAGGCAGGAAGAGGGCGCCGGAGACCGCCACCCTGTCCTTGCCGCCCAGCCCGTCCGTGGAGGTGTAGAGAATGCGCACGGCCGAGGCGGCGTTGTCGAGGACGAGGGCGGGCTCCAGGGCCTCCTGTCGGATCAGCCGGCCGGGCTTGCCCTTCACCTTGCCACTGACGGCGTAGAAGTCGGGTACGCCGCCGTCGCCCAGGAGCTGGGGTGCTGCAGCCGCGGGACCGGCCAGGACGGCGGCGAGGGCGAGGATCGCGAACAGGCGCATCAGGAACTCCGCGAATGGACGGAAGGGGGGACCGGCGGCCGGATCAGGCGAACTCCAGCCCCTCGAACTTGCCGGATTTCCGCCAGCCGTCGATGTAGCGGAAGTAGGCGCTGGCGCCGGCCGGATAGCCGACATTGTACTTCGCGCCTGGCCCGAGGGGCTGGCCCTCGTTGTTGTAGTAGCCGGGGGTGCAGTCGGCCGAGCCCATCATCATCCGTCCGGGGCCGGTCAGGAGCAGGGCGACCCAGGCGTCCTGGGCCTCCTGGGTGACCTCGACCCGGGTGGCGCCCCGCCGCTTGGCCTCGGCCACAATCGTGGCGATGGTGCGGGCGGAGTCCGTCAGGTTGTGGGGCACATTGGAGATCAGGTTGGCCCCTTGCGTCGGCTGGACGAAGAAGGCGTTGGGGAAGCCCCGGACATGCAGGCCATGCAGGGAGCGCATGCCGTCGCTCCAGGCCTGCGACAGCTTCAGACCGTCCACGCCGGTGAGATCGAAGCCCGTGCGCTGGGTATAGTCGGTGCCCACCTCGAAGCCGGACGCGTAGATGATGCAGTCGACGGGATACTCGACCCCCGCCACCACCACGCCGGTCTCGGTGATGCGCTCCACGCCCTTGCCGTCGGTGTCGATGAGGCGGGTGGAGGGCTCGTTGAAGGCCTGCAGGTAGGCGTCATGGAAGCAGGGGCGCTTGCAGAGCTGGCGGTACCAGGCCTTGAGCTTCTGGGCCGCCTCGCTGTCGGTGACGATGGAATCCACCCGGGCGCGGATCTCCTCCATTTTCTCGAAGTCGGAGTCCTCGAAGGCGGCGAGCATGGTTTCGGGGCTCATCTGCCCGGGCGGGATGGTCATGATCTTCTCGCGGATCCGTCGGGACAGGTCCGTCCAGCCGTCCTGGACCAGGTCCTCCCCGGCGCCGCCGCCAGCCTGGTTATCGGTGAAGTTCTCCAGCCAGCGCTGCTGCCAGCCCGGGGTGGCGATGGAAGCGAACCATTCCGGATCTATGGGGGCGTTGGCGCGGACGTCCACCGAGGACGGGGTGCGCTGGAAGACCAGCAGTTCCTTGCAGGCCCGGGCCAGGTGCGGGACGCACTGCACCGCCGTCGCGCCCGTGCCGATGATGGCCACCCGCTTGTCGCCCAGCTTCGAAAGGGGCGCGCCCAAGGGATCGCCCCCCGTATAGTCATAGTCCCAGCGGCTGGTGTGGAAGGAATGGCCACGGAAGCTCTCGATGCCCGGAATGCCCGGCAGCTTGGGCACGTGCAGGGGGCCGGTGCCGGAGCCCAGGAAGCGAGCGGTGAAGCGGTCGTCCCGGTTGGTGGTGATGACCCAGACGTCGTTCTCCTCGTCCCAGGTGAGGTCCTTCACCTCGGTGTGGAAGAGGGCGTTGTCGTAGAGGTTGTACTTGCGGCCGATGCGCTGGCACTGCTCGAGGATCTCGGGGGCGTGGGCGTACTTCTCCCGCGGGATGTGACCCGTCTCCTCCAGGAGGGGCATATAGATCATCGAGGCGGTGTCGCACTGGGCGCCGGGATAGCGGTTCCAGTACCAGGTGCCGCCGAAGTCGCCGCCCTTCTCGATGATGCGCACGTCGGTGATCCCGGCCTCCACCAGGCGGGCGCCGGCGACCAGGCCGGCGAAGCCGCCGCCGATGAAGGCGAACTCCACGTGATCGGTCTTGGGCTCCCGCGGCTGGAAGGGCGTGTAGGGATCATCGAGATAGCCGGCGAAGACGCCGGCCACGCGGATGTACTGGTCATTGCCGTCGGGGCGCAGGCGCTTGTCGCGCTCGGCCCGGTACTTGGCCTTCAGGGCCTCCTTGTCGAGGGTTCGGACGGGGGCGGCGTCATCGGCGGGGGGCATGGGGGTCTTACTCCTGACCAGTTCCGGTGTTTCCTCTGGGGCCAAGTTTGGCGCCCCTGCGGCGGGAGGCAACCGCAAACCGCGGTCAATTCCCCTTTCGGAGGCCACGCCGGCGCGGCTATTCTCGAACCTGACAGGCCGTTGCGAAGCGCGGCGGCCGCCAAGGGAGCCCCGCATGTCCGACGCCGAGTACGTCCCGCCGAAGATCTGGACCTGGAACCGCGAGAACGGCGGCCGGTTCGCCAACATCAACCGGCCCATCGCCGGCCCGACCCATGACAAGGACCTGCCGGTGGGGCGCCACCCGATGCAGCTCTACTCCCTGGGCACGCCCAACGGGGTGAAGGTGACGGTGATGCTGGAGGAGTTGCTGGCTCTGGGCCATACGGGCGCCGAGTATGACGCCTGGCTGATCCGCATCAACGAAGGCGACCAGTTCTCCAGCGGCTTCGTCGACATCAACCCGAACTCCAAGATCCCGGCCCTCCTGGACCGCAGCGGGCCAAAGCCGATCCGGGTGTTCGAATCGGGCGCCATCCTGGTGCACCTGGCCGAGAAGTTCGGCGCCTTCCTGCCCACCGAGCCGGGCGCCCGGGCCGAGTGCCTGTCCTGGCTGTTCTGGCAGATGGGCAGCGCTCCCTACCTGGGCGGCGGTTTCGGCCACTTCTACGCCTACGCCCCGATGAAGATTGAGTACGCCATCGACCGCTTCGCCATGGAGGTGAAGCGCCAGCTGGACGTGCTCGACCGGCGCCTGGCGCAGAGCGAGTTCATCGCCGGACCGGATTTCACCATCGCAGACATGGCCATCTGGCCCTGGTACGGCGCCATGGCCAAGGGCGAGCTCTACGGCGGCGGCGAGTTCCTGCAGGTGCAGGAATACGTGAACGTCAACCGCTGGGCCGACGCCATCGGCGCCCGGCCGGCGGTGAAGCGCGGCCGCGCCGTCAACCGCCCCTTCGGCAAGCCCGAGAGCCAGCTGCTGGAACGCCATGACGCCAGCGACTTCGACAAGCTGACGCTCTAGACCCAGCCTGCGAGGCGGGCCGCCTGGTAGGCGGCGAGGCTGGTGACGAGGACTCCCACGGCGCCGGTCAGGATCCGCTGGGGGGCCAGCTTGACCATCAGGCCCGCCAGGGGCGCAGAGACCAGGCCTCCGGCGACAAGGCCCGCCACCGCCGTGGCGTGGCTCGTCAGGTCCCCGGCATCGGCCCAGTGTCCGGTGAGCAGGGTCACGAGGAAGGTCGCCGAGATGGTTGAGGTCACGACGAATTCGGCGGTGTTGGTGGTGCCGATGCTCGTCCGTGGATCGCCGCCGGCGCCGA
This sequence comes from Phenylobacterium sp., assembly GCF_020402505.1. Taxonomy (GTDB): domain Bacteria; phylum Pseudomonadota; class Alphaproteobacteria; order Caulobacterales; family Caulobacteraceae; genus Phenylobacterium. Next base: position 13,534 of record NZ_JADBZL010000050.1, read on the forward strand.
CCATGGCGGTGGCCACCGTGGGGCCCCAGCCGCCGCCGCCAATGGCGTCGAACAGGCCGCCGAAGAAGCCGAGGGGGCCGCTGTACTTCACGGGGAAGAGCCGCGGCGCGGGCCCCTTGAGAGCGCGCCAGAGGATCACGCCACCCATGAGGGCCAGGTAGCCGGTGATCCAGGGCTTCAGGATCGCCCCGTCGATGGAGGTCAGGACGAAGGCGCCCAGGGCGCCGCCGATACACCCTCCGATCGCGAGGGGGGCGAACAGCTTCCAGTTCACGTTGCGGTGCCAGGCGTGGGATCCGGCCGAGGCGGCGGTGGTGAAGACCTCGGCGGCATGGACGCTGGCGGAGGCCGCAGCCGGGGGCACGCCGACGCTCAGCAGGACCGTGGAAGACACCACGCCGTAGGCCATGCCCAGGGCGCCGTCGACTGCCTGGGCCAGAAAACCCACCAGGGCGAACAACAGGAACTCTTCCAAGGACGGCGCTCCCTCCGAGGAGAAGAGCCATGCCCGACAATTCCTAGAGATGCGATAGATTTAATTTCCGGACGGGATCAGGAAATCTGAAAGGGCGGAGACTCGCGAGCCGCTCGGGCCAGGGTCCAGCCCTCAAGCACGGCCGCCACGGCCTCGCGGGCGGCGACCAGGGCGGGATGGACCGGGCAGGTCGCCACGTCCGGACAGGCCTCGCAGGGGCGGTAGGCTGTCTTCGAGGCGCAGGGCGCCAGGGCAAGGGGTCCGTCCAGGGCCCGTATGACGTCGGCGAAACTGATCGCCTCCGGCGGCGCCGCCAACTGATAGCCCCCGGACCGGCCCCGGCTGGAGATCAGGAGATTATGGTGCTTCAGGTCCAGGAGGATGGCCTCAAGGAACTTGCGGGGCGCCGAGGCCAGGCGCGCGATCTCGGCGATGGAGGCGGGCCCGGCCGCCTCCCTCTGGGCGAGGTGGATGAGGGCGCGCAGGGCGTAACGGGATCGCCGGGACAACATGAAGGGAGTATTGCGGCGACGAGGCGCGGCGTCCACATCCCTCAGCGCCGCCATCGGAGACCCGGACGTGCCCACCCGTGAACAGCATTCGGAAACCTCCAGCGCCATCGCCCTGGTCATCGGCGCCGGCGGGGGGATCGGCGCCGCCCTGGTCCAAGCCCTTGAGGCCTCCAGGCGCTACGACCGGGTGATCGGCCTGGGGCGGAACAGCGAGCCGCCCCTGGACCTCCACGACGAGGCCTCCGTCGCCGCAGCCGTCGCATACGCCGCGTCGGCCGGCGACCTGAGGCTGGTGATCCACGCCGCCGGCGTCCTGCACGGCCCCGGAATGGCCCCGGAGAAGAGCCTCTCGCGGATCGACCCGGCCGCCATGGCCGAGGCCTTCGCGATCAACGCCACCGGGCCCTCCCTGGTGATGAAGCACGTCCTGCCACGCCTGCCGAGGAGGGGCCGCTGCGTCTTCGCCGCCCTCTCGGCGCGGGTGGGCAGCATCGGGGATAACCGTCTGGGGGGTTGGTACGCCTACCGCGCCTCCAAGGCGGCCCTCAATCAGCTGGTCCGCACCGCCGCGATCGAGCTGGCCCGGCGCAACCCCGAGGCCCTCTGCGTGGCCCTGCATCCCGGCACAGTGGCCACCGCCCTCTCCGCGCCCTTCGTCGGCGACGACCCCAAAGCCCAGAGCCCGGAGACGGCGGCGGGCAAGCTCCTGGCCGTGCTGGACGCCCTACCCGCTGGCGCCAACGGAGGCTTCTTCGACGCCGAGGGCCGGACCGTGCCCTGGTAGGGGCGCCAGCTCAGCGGGACAGGCGCAGGGTCAAGCCTACGGTGCGGGGATCGCCG
>NZ_JADBZL010000051.1:0-4440 GCF_020402505.1 Phenylobacterium sp.
AGCCGCGAAGGCTGGGCCTCCTGCTCCCGCAGGATCCCGAAGATCTGCTCTCCAGTGAACCTGGATCGCTTCATCCGTCCGTCCCTTCCCCGGGGCGGACCCCAATAGTCCCTGGCGGAGTTTCAGGGGGTCACGTGGGAACCCTCTGATCTTGCGAGGAAATCCCGGAGCCACAGCAAGTCTGGGCGTGTGTTGCACAAAGAAATTCGCTGCTCATTCCCTGTTCACAGGGAAACCCAACCTTCCAGGAAGGGCCCGGAGACGCGCCCCCTTCCGGGCCCAAACCGCCCCTCGAACCCCGCCCTCAGGGGCGTCTCCACAGACGGTTCGGGTGCGAATAGGCCCGCAGGTTCCGCGACATGGCGGAACCCATCTGCTCAGGCAGGGATGTCGGGAGGGTGGGTGGCGGGCCGTCCAGGCCGGCGCCCTGACGGCGGCGGTGGACCGGGAGCGGTCGCCTACCAGCCCGGACCGCCGCGACTTCGTGCGCGCGGCGCCCTTCCGGGCCCTTTGCACCCGCTGGGGCGTGGACCCCGCCTACGCGGCCCGCCGCTACGCCCTCTCCCTGCCCGACTTGGATCTGGTGGTCCTGGGCGTCAAGAACCGCGCGGAACTTGGCCTGTGCCTGAAGGCGGAGGCCGACGGTCCCTATTCCGACGCGGAGATGGCGGCGATCGACGGCCTGAGGCTCAAGTCGGCGGGGGGGTGAGGCAGACGTGAGGTTCAGACCGAACGCCTGCGCTGCCGCAGGGTTGCAAGAAACAAGGAAAAGGCGGGCGTCAGCTGGCGCCGGTCGGGATAATACAGGTGGTAACCCGGGAATGGCGGACACCAGTCTTCAAGGACCCGGACCAGGCGCCCTGACGCGAGCAGGCTAGAGGCCTGATCCTCCAGGACGCAGGCCAGTCCCAAACCCTCCGCGGACGCCTGCAGTATGATCCCGACATCATTAAGGATCAGCGGTCCATCGACGCGAACATTGAGATCACGCCCACCCCTGCTGAATTCCCACGCATAAAGTCCGCCGCTCGAGGGCATGCGGATGTTGATGCAGGCGTGGGAGGTCAGCTCCTGGGGTGAACCTGGGACACCACGGGCCGCCAGATAGTCCGGCGACCCCACGACGGCCATCCGGAGTTCCGGCCCGATCGGCGCGGCGATCATATCCTTCGCGACCTGTTCCCCCAGTCGAACACCCGCATCGAAACGTTCGGCGACGATCTCGGTTAGATGCCCATCGACGGAAATCTCGACGTTCACTTCAGGGTTTTCCCTGAGCATCTGGCTGACGGCCGGCCAAAGGATCGTCTCTGCAGCATGGCGACTGGAGGTAATCCGCACCGTGCCCGCCGGGCGCTCCCGAAAGGCGCTCAGCGCCGCGAGACGCGCGTCAATCTCACCCAAGGCCGGCCTCAGGGTTGCGATCAATTGCTCGCCGGCTTCCGTCGGCGCCACATTGCGCGTGTTGCGCGTCAGCAGCTTGATGCCAATCGACGCTTCGAGGCGTCGCACGATCTGGCTGATTGCGGATTGCGAGGCGCCAAGCTGGGCCGCCGCCCGGGTGAAACTGCGCGCCTCGGCAACGGCGAGGAAGACCGCCAGATCACGGAGATCTTCCCGCCGCATTCATAAGCTCCAATGATAGCCTCATGCATGATTTAGCGACTAATCGCTGAAATGGCGATCCTCTAGGTTCAGCCGGTGCTGGCCGGGCGGCCAGCGGTCGATGACCTCGAGAACGAACCCCGGAGAACGTCATGAAAATGCGAAGCCTTGGTGGCCTGACCGTCAGCGAAATCGGCTTTGGCTGCATGGGCCTCGACTTCAGCTACGGCCACCGGATCAGTCATGTTGAGGGCGTCACCCTCATTCGCGCCGCCGCGGATCGTGGCGTGACCCTCTTCGACACCGCCGAAATCTATGGGCCGTTCAGCAATGAGGAGATGGTCGGCGCGGCGCTTCGGCCGATCCGCGACCAGGTCGTCATCGCCACCAAGTTCGGCTTCGATGTCGATCCGGAGACACGTCGTCCCCGGGGGATCTCCAGCCGGCCGGAGAAGATCCGGGAGGTGGTGGAGCGATCGCTGAAACGGCTCGGCGTCGAGACCATAGACCTGCTGTACCAGCATCGGGTCGACCCCAAAGTGCCCATCGAGGATGTCGCAGGCGTCGTCCAGGACCTGATCAAGGAAGGCAAGGCGCGCCATTTCGGGCTTTCCGAGCCGGGCGTGAACACGCTGCGGCGAGCACATGCCGTGCAACCTGTCTCAGCCGTTCAGAACGAATACTCCCTGTGGTGGCGCGCACCTGAGACGAATGGGATCCTCGCAGCCTGCGACGAGCTCGGCATCGGGTTCGTGCCTTACAGCCCGCTCGGCAAGGGCTTCCTGACGGGTGCGATCAGCGCGGAAACCAAGCTGGAAAAGACCGACTTCCGCGCGACGATCCCGCGGTTCCAGCCCGAGGCCCGGGCCAAGAACCTGGCCTTCGTCGATCTTCTGAAGCAGGTCGGTGAGGCCCGCGGCGCGACGCCGGCCCAGGTCGCCCTGGCCTGGCTCCTGGCCCAGCGACCCTACGTCGTTCCGATCCCGGGCACGACGAAGTTGCACCGCCTGGAGGAGAACCTGGGCGCTGCCGTACTTCAACTGACCCCTGAAGACACCCTGGCGATCACGGCCGCACTCTCAAGTCTGAACGCCGAAGGCGACCGCTACAACGCCGCCTCAATGGCGATGACCGGCGTGGAGGCGCCTCCAAGGCTGTGACGGGTCGCTGGCGGTTCCTGCGATCAGGCTGAGACTGATGCGATGAGTTTGGGACTGGCGAGAGGCAAGAAACGGGTGGCGGTGACGCAGGGATTCGAACCCTGGATACCCTTTCGGGTATGACGATTTAGCAAACCGTTGCCTTCAGCCACTCGGCCACGTCACCAGTCCCCGGCGGGGAGCGCCTCTCTTAGCCGAAGGCGGCGTTGCGGCGCAACGGCCTGCTTCCAGGTCCCATTCCCTACATGCCCCTGTAGACAGGCCTCAGGTCCGGGAAGTCCGGCTCGCGGCCCTCCTGCCGGGCCTTGAAGGTCTCGGCCATGTCGGCGGCGGGGAACATGCCCGCCTGCCAGACGCGAAGATAGTCCAGGGCCGTCTCGGTGTCGTGCTCGCGGGCGTAGTTGATCATCACCTTGGAGCCGGCCACCGCCAGGGGCGACTTGGCGGCGATCTCCCGGGCGACGGCCAGGGCGTGGGCGACCACCGCCTCGGGGTCCGGCAGGACGGCGTTGACCAGGCCGATCTCGCGGGCGGCCTCCGCAGGCAGGCGCCGCCCGGTATAGGCCAGTTCGCGCACCCAGCCCTGCGGGATCAGCCGGCAGAGCCGCGGAAAGGTGCCGGCGTCGGCGGTCATGCCGATGTTGATCTCCTGGATGCAGAAGAAGGCCTCGGCGCTGGCGTAGCGGATGTCGCAGGCGGCGGTCAGGTCCACCCCGCCGCCGACACAGCCGCCCTGGATGGCGGCGATCACCGGCATGCGGGCCCGGTCCAGGCAGGAGAAGGCGTCCTGCAGGGACTCCAGGTGCGCGCGGGAGGCTTCGCCGGCGATGTCCGGACGCCGAGACCCCTCCCCCGTCCCGCCGCCGACGCCGGAGAAGTTCTGGAGGTCCATGCCCGCCGTGAAGTGCCGGCCGGTGGAGGAGCTGACGATCACCCGGGCCCGGGCGTTGTCGCTGATGTCGTCGACAATGGCCGGAAGCTCGTTCCAGAAGGCCCGGTTCATGGAGTTGAAGGCGTCCGGGCGGTTCAGCCGGATGTGGGCGACCCGGTCCTGGAGGGTGACCTCGAAGCAGGTCCAGGCCGTCTCGAACGCCGAAGCCATGGCACTTCCTCCTCCATTCGCCGGGCTCAGAGCCCGAGCTTCGCCTTCAGGATTTGGTTGACCGCGCCGGGATTGGCCTTGCCGCCGGTGGCCTTCATGACCTGGCCGACGAACCAGCCGATGGCCTGAGGCTTCTCGCGCACGGCCGCGGCCTGGCCGGGATTGTCGGCGATCAGCTGGTCGACCAGGGCCTCAAGGGCGCCGGTGTCCGACACCTGCTGGAGCCCTTGCGCCTCGACGACGGCGCGCGGCCGGCCCTCGCCGGCCCACATGCGCTCGAAGACGTCCTTGGCGATCTTGGAGGAGATGACCCCTTCCTCGATCAGGGCCACCAGCTCGGCGATCTCGTCCGGGGCGATGGGGCTCTCGGAGATCGGCGTCCCGGCGGCCGTCAGGCGGGCGGCGAGGTCGTTGGTCACCCAGTTGGCCACAAGCTTGGCGTCGCGGCCCTTGGCGGCGGCCTCGTAATAGTCGGCCCTGGCCTGTTCGCTGATCAGCACGCCGGCGTCGTAGGCGGTCAGGCCGTACTGGCTCTGGAAGCGCGCCTTCTTGGCGTCCGGCAGTTCCGGCAGG
>NZ_JADBZL010000052.1:0-4262 GCF_020402505.1 Phenylobacterium sp.
GCATCGCGCTGATCCTGCGCAACGCCGCCGGCGCGGAGATGGATCGTTTGGAGCTGGCCCGCCCCCTGACGACCGACAATTTCGAAGGTGTCGAGGTCCTGCCGGGTAATGAAGGCGGCCTCCGCTTCCTCCTGGCGTCGGACGACAACTTCTCCACCGAACAGAGGACCCTCCTGCTGGCCTTTGACTGGACCCCCTGAAGGCTCTCCCTCCGTTCATCTGGATTCGCGAAAATGAAAAAGGCCGCCCCGAAAGGCGGCCCTTTTCTGGGTCCGGAAAGGAAACCGACGTCAGGCGGCGGCCTTGTCGGCGAGCTTGGCCTTCACCTGGCGCTTGATCTTCAGGGCGCGGGGCGAGAGGTCCTCGTCGCGGGCCTTCACCAGGTAGGCGTCCAGGCCACCCTTGAAGTCGAGGGTGCGCAGGACGGCGTTGGTGATGCGCAGCTTGAAGGTCTGGCCAAGGGCGTCCGACTGCAGGGACACGGGCGCCAGGGCCGGCAGGAAGCGGCGCTTGGTCTTGACGTTCGAGTGGCTCACATTGTGGCCGACCATCGGTCCGACACCAGAGAGTTCACAGCGGCGCGACATGGGTTTCTCATCCCGACAGAAAGAGGCCCGGAGACCGCGCGGCCACCGGGGGAGCGGCGATATAGGCGAAGCGGGCCGTGGAGGTCAAGGCTGAGTCCGGGCTCAAGGCCTGCAGGGTGGCGGGGTCTCCTTGAACCTGGGGCGGGGTTCGGAACAGGGCGGACGGGTGACTCGAGAACTCCAGGGAGAAGGGCGGATGAGAAAGACGGTGGTGATCACGGGGGCCGGACGCGGGATCGGGCGGCGACTCGTTGAGCTCTACCTGGACGCCGGCGACCAGGTCGTCGCGGGCGTTCGGGATCCGGCGGCGGTCCGGGAGTTGCAACACGGCTCAGGCGACGGAGACCTGGAGGTCTGCGCCCTCGACGTCCGGGATGGCGGCGCCGTGCAGCGCCTGGCCGATGCGCTGGGCGGACGCCGGGTCGACCTTCTCATCAACAATGCGGGCGTGATGGGCGGCGACCGGCAGTCGCTGGACGATATGGATTACGACGCCTGGCGGGACGCCCTGGAGGTCAACACCCTGGCGCCCTTTCGGGTGACCACCGCCCTGTTGCCCAACCTCGCCCAAGCCCCTCAGCCGAAGATCATCACCTTGACCAGCCAGATGGGGTCCCTCAGCCGCAATAGCCCTGGCGCGTTTGCCTACAGGAGCTCGAAGGCCGCCGCGAACAAGGTCATGCAGGTCCTGGCGCTGGAACTCAAGGCCCGGGGCATGATCGTCTGCCCGATGCACCCCGGCTGGGTCCGCACCGACATGGGCGGACCGAATGCGACGATCTCTGTTGAGGATAGCGCCCGCGGTCTCGTCGAGGTGATTGAGCGGCTGGGCATGGCTGAGTCCGGACGGTTCTGGACCTGGGACGGCGCCGAGCATCCCTGGTAGCCGGCGCCCCCGACAGGACCCGGCGGCGTCGGTCCGGTCCCGCGCCTTTGCTGTGGACGGATTGATTTTTTCATTTGTGGTTAACGGACGATTGGCTACTATACTTGGTATGGAACAAAATTCGAATCGTGCGGTGTCGCTGATTCGGTCATGATTCGTTTCGCCCGTGTTCGTAGTCGCGGCCGACCGCCATTAAGACCTTTCTTCGAATTCGGCGTCAGGGGCGCACCGCCTGGCTTGCGGGCGGTCGATTCCCGCCCCACCCTGAAGCTATGAGCGAGCGTTCGCTGGGTCCTGCGCCATCGCGTCTGGTCGCAGTCCTCGGCCCCACCAACACCGGCAAGACCCACCTCGCCGTCGAGCGGATGCTGGGTCACGCCTCCGGCATGATCGGCCTGCCGCTGCGTCTGCTCGCCCGCGAGATCTATGACAGGATCGTCCGCGCCCGAGGGCCGCGCGCCGTGGCCCTGATCACCGGCGAGGAAAAGATCATCCCGCCCCGGGCGAGCTACTTCGTGTGCACGGTCGAGGCCATGCCGCTCAGCCGGGAGGTGGAGTTCCTGGCGGTCGACGAAATCCAGCTCTGCGCCGACCCTGAGCGGGGCCATGTGTTCACCCACAGGCTTCTGCATGCCCGGGGCCGATCGGAGACCATGCTGATGGGGTCGCTTTCGATGGCGCCCCTGATCCGCCGCCTCCTGCCGGACGCCGAGATCGTCAGCCGCGAGCGGTTCTCCACCCTGTCCTACGCAGGGGCCAAGAAGCTGACGCGCCTGCCCCGGCGAACGGCGGTCGTCGCTTTTTCCGCAGACCAGGTCTACGCCATCGCCGAACTGATCCGCCGGCAGAGGGGCGGAGCGGCGGTGGTCATGGGCTCGCTTTCACCACGGACCCGGAACGCCCAGGTCGAGCTCTACCAGTCCGGGGAGGTAGACTTCCTGGTGGCCACCGACGCCATCGGCATGGGTCTGAACATGGACGTCGACCATGTGGCCTTCGCCGGTCTGCAGAAGTTCGACGGCCGACGCACCCGCGCCCTGCACCCTCAGGAGGTGGGGCAGATCGCCGGCCGGGCGGGGCGCTTTCGAAAGGACGGAACCTTCGGGGTTACCGGCGATTGCGAAGACATGGACACAGGCCTGGTCGCCCAGGTCGAGGCCCACCGGTACGATCCGGTCCCATCGGCCGAATGGCGCAACCCCCGGCTCGACTTCGGCTCCCTCGGAGGGCTGCTCAGGTCCCTCGGCGAGGCACCGGGCCGGGAGGGCCTGTCCCTGTCCGCCGAAGCCCTGGACGAGATCACCCTGCGCCAGCTGGCCGCCGACCCCCGGGTCGCCGATCGCTGCCGGGATCGCAGCGCCCTCTTGCACCTCTGGGATGTCTGCCAGACCCCGGACTTCCGCAAGACAGGGGTGGAGGAGCACGTCCGCCTCGCCCGGGAGTTCTTCTTCTGGCTGGCCAGCCACGGACGGCGGATTCCCGAGGACTGGATGGCCGACCAGTTCCGGCGCCTCGACCGCACCGAGGGTGAGATCGACACCCTCCAGGCCCGCCTGTCGAATGTGCGGACCCTGGCCTACGTGGCCAACCGTCCCGGCTGGCTGAGCGATCCCGCCGGCTGGCAAGGGCGCACCCGGGTCCTGGAGGACAGGCTTTCGGACACCCTGCACGAAAAGCTCACCGCCCGGTTCGTGGACCGGCGTACGAGCGTCCTCATGCGCAACCTGCGCGCCGCCGGCGACCTCCTGGCGGGCGTCTCCCGCGACGGTGTGGTGACGGTGGAGGGACACGTGGTGGGCCGCCTGCAGGGCGTGGTCTTCACCCCCGAGCGGGCCGGCTCCGCCCTCGAGGAGAAGGCCCTGCGCGCAGCGGCCCACTCCGCCGCCGGTCCCGAGATCGCCCGGCGCCTGGGACGGCTGGCGGCCGAGCCGGACGAAGCCTTCGCGCTGGACCCTGAAGGCAGGATCCTGTGGCGTGGTGAGGCGGCGGCGGCGGTGCAGGGCGGCGGGCTCTTTGCGCCGCGGGCGCGGCTGTTCGGGGAACTGGGTCCAGCGCCCGTGCGCGAGCGGGCGCAGCGTCGCCTGGAGGCCTGGCTGGCGGCGGAGGCCGGACGCCGGCTCGCGCCCCTCGCCCGCCTGGACGAGGCCTTGCGCAGCGGTCGGCTGAGGGGTCTCGCCCGGGGCCTGGCCTGGCGGCTCGTCGAGGCCGGCGGAGTGCTGGACCGGGCAGAGGTCCGCGAGGAGACCGCCGCCCTCTCGCCTGTGGAGCGCCGCAGCCTCCGCGCCCTCGGCGTGAGGCTGGGCGCCTTCTCCATCTTCCTGCCTGGGCTGCCCTCCCGCGAGGCGCTGCACTTTGTGCGCGCCGTCCTGGCGCCTGGCCTGCCCGCCCCCCGGCCCGGACGGATGGCAGGGGGGCAGGAGACCCCGCTGCGGCCGGTGCTGGCGGCTGCGGGCCTTCGCCGGGTGGGAGACCTGCTCCTGGAGGCGACGCGCCTGGAGGCCCTGGATGCTGCGCTGCGGGCGGCGCCCTCATCGGGCCGCGGGATCGAGGTGGCTCCCGGTCTGGCGGATATCCTCGATGGACCTGTCGAGCACCTGTTCGCCGCCCTCAGGGCACTGGGCTTTACCCCGGCAGAGCGGCCCTCGATGGACCGCCCGGCGACATGGCGGCGGCGGAGGGGGCCGGCTCCGCGTCCGCCGTCCGGGAAGGCCGAGGCCTCTCCCTTCTCCGCCCTGGCCGCCCTCCGGACGCCCGAGACCCCGAAGCGCGCCGCCCGGCCGGGCCGGCGC
>NZ_JADBZL010000053.1:0-4172 GCF_020402505.1 Phenylobacterium sp.
CGCGGTCCACCTCCCCCTGGAAGGTGGAGGAATTACAGTCGCTTAATTGCTCCCCCGAGGGTGAGGGGGGCGGCGGACTTTCAGGAGGCCCAGCTGATCCCGGTCAGGGCCTTCAGGCGGGCCTGGTCAGGGGCGTAGACCTGTCGCAGGAAGGCGGCGTCGGCTTCGGGGATCGGAGCCGGGGCGCCCACGTGGACGCGGCGGGGGCGCACCTGCGGCGGGGGCGGCGTTCCGGCGAAGGCGGACAGGCGGGCGAGGACGCCGGCGGGGGCGGCGTCGAGGTCCTCGGCCCTCTCGATCAGGACGTCGGCGGGATCGAAAAGGGAGAAAAGCCTTTCGACCTGCTCGCCATAGAAGCCGCGCTCGACATAGGAGAACTCGCGATGATGGCCGAAGGGCTCGGCCTCGAAGAGGCGCTGGCGGCCCCGGCGAATGCACCAGGAGAAGGGCTGATCTTCCGCGCCCCGGGCGGTTTCCATACGCCAGTGGGACCAGGCCCTTTCCACGGGATCGCGCAGGAGGAGGACGAGGCGCACCCCCGGGCAGGCGGTGGCGATCCGCTCCAGGGCGCCGGGCCAGTAGATGTAGATGGGGGTGGCCTCGACGCGCACGCCGGGCCGGTCGGGGAAGTGGGCGGCATAGGCGGACAGGTCGGGCGTGGGGGCGGCCGGGTCCTCGACATCGAAGAAGTGGATCTCCTTGACGTCGGACCGGACGAAGGCGGGGTCGTCGCCCAGATAGTCGAACAGGGCGGTGGTGCCGGCCTTCTGGGCGCCGATGATGATCAGGTCGACGGGCCGTTCAGGCTTCATCGGCGCACGGGTTCGGGCTAAGAGGGGGCGCGCGCAGGCGGCGCGACAGAGGGATGCACAGCGTCTTGACCCAATCCGACAGTCCCGCGGCGGGGATGAAGGCGGTGATCCTGGCCGGCGGCCTGGGCACCCGGATCTCCGAGGAAAGCCACCTGCGGCCCAAGCCCATGATCGAGATCGGCGGCCGGCCGATCCTGTGGCACATCATGAAGCTGTACTCCCACTTCGGGGTCCGGGATTTCATCATCTGCCTCGGCTACCGGGGCTACATGATCAAGGAGTATTTCGCCAACTACGTCCTGCACAACGCCGACCTGACGGTGGACCTGGCCAAGGGCGCGGTGGAGTACCACGCCACCCACCATGAGCCCTGGCGCGTCACCCTGGTGGACACCGGGGCCGAGACCATGACCGGCGGGCGACTGAAGCGGGTGGCAGGCTACCTGGAGCCCGGGCGGCCCTTCTTCTTCACCTATGGCGACGGGGTGGCGGATCTGGACATCGGCGCCCTGGCGGCCTTCCACAGGTCACATGGACGGCAGGCGACCGTGACGGCGGTCTCCCCCCCCGGGCGCTATGGCGCCCTCGACATCCGCGACGGGTCCGTGCAGCGCTTTGTTGAGAAACCCCCTGGCGACGAGGGCCTGATCAACGGCGGCTTTTTCGTGCTGCAGCCCGAGGTGGTGAGCCGGATTTCCGGCGATCCCATGCCCTGGGAGTCCGAGCCCCTTCAGGGCCTGGCCGCCGATGGCCAGCTGATGGCCTTTCCCCATGCGGGCTTCTGGACCGGAATGGACACCCTGCGCGACAAGAACAACCTCGAAGCCCTGTGGGCGTCGGGCCAGGCGCCCTGGAAGCTGTGGTCCTGACCCGCCCCGATCCCGCCTTCTGGGCCGGAAAGCGGGTCCTCCTGACCGGGCACACCGGCTTCAAGGGCGGCTGGACGGCCATCTGGCTGTCGGCCCTGGGGTCGAATGTGACGGGCCTGGCCCTAGCGCCGGACCAGGAGCCGGCCCTGTTCGACCTGGCCGGGGTGGGCGGGCTGGTGGACTCCCGGATCGCCGACCTGAGGGACGCGACCGACGTCGCCCAGACCCTGATGGCGGCGGAGTTCGACCTGGTTCTGCACATGGCCGCCCAGCCCATCGTGCGCACCGCCATCGCCGATCCTGTCGCCACCTTCGCCGCCAACATCATGGGCACGGCCCACCTCCTGCAGGCCCTGCGCGACCGGCCCGCCCTGGCCGCCGTGCTGGTGGTGACCTCGGACAAGGTCTACGCCAACGCCGAGACGGGCCGGGCCTTCACCGAGGGCGACGCCCTGGGGGGCAAGGATCCCTATTCGGCCTCCAAGGCGGCGACGGAGATCATCACCGCCTCCATGGCGCGCAGCTATTTCGACCGGGCCGGCGTGCCGGTGGCCACGGCCCGCGGCGGCAATGTCATCGGCGGGGGCGATTTCTCCCGCGACCGGATCGTGGCCGACATCGTGCGGGCGGCGGCGGCGGACGAGGCGGTCGTCCTGCGCCATCCTGAGGCCACCCGGCCCTGGCAGCACGTGCTGGACTGCGCTGCGGGGTATCTGGTCTTCCTGGAGCGCCTCGCGCAGGACCCGGCGACGCCGAGGGCCCTCAATTTCGGCCCGGCGCCCGGCGGGGCGGAGGTGACGGTGGGCGAACTGGCCAGCCGGGCGACGGCGGCCCTGGGCGGGAAGCCCTGGCGGCATGAGCCGGACCCGGGGTCGCTGGAGGCCAGGGCCCTGGGCATAGATGCAGGGCTGACCCGGCGGGTGCTGGGCTTCGAAAGCCGGCTGGCGGCGCCCGAGGCCATCGACTGGAGCATGGAGTGGTACCGGCGGCAGGCCGACGGAGAGCCCGCCCTGGCCCTGTGCCGCGAGCAGATCGCGCGCTATGAGGCCCTGCCATGACCGCGCCTACCTGCCGATTCTGCCGCGCGCCCCTGACCCAGGACTTCCTGGACCTGGGCCTTCAGCCCCTGGCCAACGCCTATCTGACGCCCGAGCAGCTGGCGGCGGGGACGGAGAAGACCTATCCCCTGCGCACCCGGGTGTGCGGATCCTGCTTCCTCGTCCAGGCGGATGACCCCGTCCCGGCAGGGGAGATTTTCGACGACGGTTACGCCTATTTCTCCTCCTACTCGGACAGCTGGGTGGCCCACGCCCGGGCCTACGCGGAGGGTATGGCGAAGCGGTTCGGACTGGGTCCAGACTCGCGGGTCATCGAGGTGGCCAGCAATGACGGCTATCTGTTGCAGCACTTTGTCTCCATGGGCGTGCCGGTGCTGGGGATCGAGCCCACGGCCAACACGGCCGCCGCCGCCCGGGACCGGGGCGTGCCCACCGAGGTGGTCTTTTTCCATGAGGCGACCGGCAGGGACCTGGCCGCCCGGGGCCTGACCGCCGACCTGATGGCGGCCAACAACGTCCTCGCCCACGTGCCGGACATCGGCGACTTTGTCGGCGGCTTCCGGCACGTGCTGAAGCCGGAGGGCGTACTGACCTTCGAGTTCCCGCACCTGTTGAACCTGATCGAGCAGGTTCAGTTCGACACCATCTATCACGAGCATTTCTCCTACCTGTCCCTTCTGGCGGTGGAAACGGTGCTCAGGGCCAAGGGCCTGCGGCCCTTCGACGTGGCGCTCCTGCCCACCCATGGCGGATCGCTCCGGCTGTTCTGCTGCCGGGCGGACGCCTCCCACGCCGAAACCGAGGCCCTGATGGCCCTGCGCGCCCGGGAGGCGGCGGCGGGGCTGGACCGGCTGGAAACCTACGGCGGCTTCACGGCGCGGGTCGAGGCCGTGCGTTCGGCCTTCCTGGACTACCTAGCGCAGGCCAGGTCAGCGGGCCGGAAGGTGGCGGCCTACGGCGCGGCGGCCAAGGGCAACACCTTCCTGAACTATGCCGGCGTGGGAGCGGACGACATCGTCGCCTGCTTCGACGCCAACCCGCACAAGCAGGGCCGCTTCCTGCCCGGCAGCCACATCCCCATACTGGCGCCGGATCAGATCGATGTGGTGCGGCCGGACGACCTCCTGATCCTGCCCTGGAACCTGCGCGAGGAGATCATGGCCCAGACCGCGCGCATCCGCGCCTGGGGCGGCCGCTTCGTCACCGCCTCGCCCGAGCCCCGGATCTGGGACTGATGCGCTTTTCGCCCACGCCCATCGCCGGCGCCGTGGTGGTGGACATCGATCCCGTCGAGGACGAGCGGGGCGGTTTCGCCCGGCTGTTCTGCCCGCGGGCCTTCGCCGCCGCCGGCCATCCCTTCTCGCCCGCCCAGACCAGTCTGTCGCGGAACAGGGCGGCCTTCACCCTGAGGGGCATGCACTTTCAGCCGGCGC
>NZ_JADBZL010000054.1:0-18766 GCF_020402505.1 Phenylobacterium sp.
ATGGAGGACACGGCGCGCCGCATCGCCCAGGCCCGGGTCAGCGACGAGGGCCGCGAGGGCGTCGCCGCCTTTCTTGACAGGCGCCGGCCGGGCTGGGCGGGATAGGCCAGACACGGCCGGGGGAGGCGATGACGGGTCCGGAACTGGAGATCGCTGCGGCGGACGCGGCTGCAGCTGAGGTCGGGGCGGGTTCCAGGGTCCCTGTGGCCTCTGGGGAGGCGTGCGCCAACTGCGGGGCCATCCTGCAGGGCCGCTTCTGTCATGCCTGCGGCCAGAGCGCCGACCTGCGCAAGCGCAGCATCCTGCATCTGGCCTGGGAAGTGGGCGAGAGCCTCTTTCACCTTGACGGGCGGCTGGCCCGCACCCTGCCCCTGCTCTTCTTCCGTCCCGGGAAGTTGGCGCGGGACCTGATCGACGGCCGGATCGCGCGCTATACGCCGCCCTTCCGGACCTTCCTGGTCGCCCTGCTGCTCTACATCTTCGCCGCCGAGTCGCTGATCCACCGCCTGCGCGTGGAGAGCGACCTGAAGGTCAATCCCCCTGCCGCGCAAGCGCCCGCCGGGGTGAGCCCGAATCCCGCCGCCGCCCCAACCCCGACGGAGGGATCCGCTGCGGACGCCGCCCGGGAGATCTCCAGCGCCCTGAAGAGCAATGATGTCGATGTGAACCTGTCCGGCCTCGGGCTTGGCGAGGCCGGGGAGCAGAGGGTCAGAAGTGGTCTCAAGACCGCTGCGGAGAACCCGGGTTACTTCCTGGTGGTCCTGTTCGGATGGGCGCACAGGCTGGCCTTCCTGCTGCTGCCCATCACCGCCGCCCTCCTGACGGTGCTTTACCTCGGCCGGCGGAGGATCTTCGTCTACGACCACATCCTCGTCGCCTCGAATCTTCTGTCCTTCACCCTCCTGACCAACGCCCTCGGACTGGTCCTGCCCGAGTCCGTCTCGCCATATTGGTTCCTTCTCCTGGCCGTCTGGACCCCGGTGAACATGTTCCAGACCCTGAGGGGCGCCTACGGGTCCGGGTGGCTGGGGGCGACCTTCAAGACCCTCATCCTCTGGCCGGGCAGCGTCCTGACCTTCGGCCTTCTGCTGGTCGGCCTCCTCGCCCTGACCATCATCCAGCTGTAGGGGTCCTGAGTGTTCCGCTCCGTCCTTGTCGCCAATCGGGGCGAGATCGCCCGCCGCATCGCCCACGCCCGGGTCAGCGACGAAGGCCGCGAGGGCGTCGCCGCTTTCCTTGACAGGCGCCGGCCCGGCTGGGCGGGATAGGCTGGATAGGGCCGGGAGGAGGCAATGACGGGTCCGGAACTGGAAGTGGCCGGCACAGACACGGCCGCCGGCCTCACGAAGGACGCAGGAGCGGGCGTCATTCCGGCGGGAAAAGCTTGCGCCAACTGCGGGGCCATCCTGCAGGGCCGGTTCTGTCACTCCTGCGGCCAGAGTGCGGACCGCGGAAAGCGGAGTGTGTTCCGCCTTGTCGCAGAGGGCGCCGGAAGCCTGGTCAACTATGACAACCGACTGTTCCGGACCCTTGCCTTGCTTTTCCTGAAGCCGGGGGTGCTGGCCAACGATATGATCGAAGGGCGGATTGTCCGCCACACGCCGCCCTTCAGGACCTTTCTCATTGCGGTCTCGGTCGTCATCCTGGCTTCCACCCTTGGGTTACGGCTTGCCGCGGAACCGCCGCAGGCTCAACCCCCCGCAGCGCATGCCCCTCGCGCCCTCCCGGAACCGACTGCGGACCCGGCGATAGTCAGCGAGGCGGACCTCAGGCAGATTCGTGAAAGTCTGATCTCAGAGCTGGGCCTTACCAGCGGCCAGGCCGATGCCTTAATGCGTGGGATCAAGGCGGCTATCAGTGACGAAACCCGGTTTTCAGCCTCACTCATCGACGGATTCGCAAAATTTCTTGTTTATATAATTCCGGGAATAACATCGATATTGGCGATACTTTATGCTGGAAGAAAAGATATATTTATTGAGGATCACTTTCGGGTGGCTTGTTATATTGCCTCCTTTTTATTGATTCCGATCATAATTCCAATAATTCTATCCGATCCTTGGGATACGTTCGCCGCCGTTCTGATAGCTATCTGGAACGCCTTCGGCATCAATCATGTTCTCAGAGTCGGCTACGGCTCGAGCGCGATCGGAGCATTCCTGAAGACCTGCGTGCTCTGGGCAGGCATCTACGGCGTCCTTCTGGCCCTCCTCCTGGGCGTTTTCTTCGTCACCCTCTTCGAGTTCTAGGCGTCGCCATGTTCCGCTCCGTCCTTGTCGCCAACCGGGGCGAGATCGCCCGCCGGATCTTCCGCACCGCCCGCCGGCTGGGGATCGAGACGGTGGCCGTTTGCTCCGACGCCGACCTGGAGGCGGCTCACGTGCGCGACGCGGACCGGGCCGTGCGTATCGGTCCGGCGCCGGCGGCGGAGAGCTATCTGTCCATTCCCGACCTGGTCGCCGCCGCCCTGGAGAGCGGCGCGGAGGCGGTGCACCCGGGCTATGGCTTCCTGTCCGAAACCGCCGCCTTCGCAGAGGCTGTGCAGGCGGCGGGCCTGATCTGGATCGGCCCTTCCCCGGCGGCCATCCGGGCCATGGGCCTGAAGGACTCGGCCCGCGAGCGGATGATCGCCGCCGGCGTGCCGGTGACGCCCGGATGGCAGGGGGACGATGGCTCGGAGGCCACCCTGCTGACCGCCGCCCGGGACCTGGGCTGGCCGGTCCTGATCAAGGCGGCGGCCGGCGGCGGCGGGCGCGGCATCCGCCGGGTGGACAATGGGGCGGACTTCGCCGCCGCCCTGGCGGCCTGCCGGCGCGAGGCCCAGGCCGCCTTCGGAGACGACCGGGTCCTGCTGGAGCGCTGCATCGAGGCGCCGAGGCACATCGAGGTCCAGGTCTTCGGCGACGCCCACGGCGGCCTCGTCCATCTGTTCGAGCGCGACTGCACCCTGCAGCGCCGCCGCCAGAAGGTGATCGAGGAGGCGCCCGCCCCGGGCATGACGGACACGGTGCGTGCGGCGGTCTGCGCCGCCGCCCTGACCGCCGCCCGGGCCGTCGACTATGTCGGCGCCGGCACGGTGGAATTCATCGCCGATGCCCGGGATGGTCTGCGCGCCGACCGGATCTGGTTCATGGAGATGAACACCCGGCTTCAGGTGGAGCATCCCGTCACCGAGGCGGTGACCGGGGTCGACCTGGTGGAGTGGCAGTTCCGCGTCGCCGCCGGCGAGCCCCTGCCCCTGTCCCAGGACCGGATCGCCCTGAACGGCTGGGCCGTGGAGGCCCGGCTTTGCGCCGAGATTCCCGAGCGGGGCTTCATCCCCTCCACCGGCCGGCTGGAGCACCTCGCCCTGCCGGAGGGGGTGCGGATCGACTCCGGCGTCGAGGCCGGGGACGAGGTGGGGCCGTACTACGACTCCCTCATCGCCAAGCTCATCGCCTGGGCGCCGACCCGGGAGGGGGCGACCGAGAGCCTTGCGGAGGCCTGCGCCGGGGTCGAGACCTGGCCTCTGAAGACCAACGCCGGTTTCCTCGCCCGGTGCCTCGATGATTCCGACTTCCTGGCGGGTCGGATCGACACCGGCTTCATCGAGGCCCGGCTGGCCCAGCTGGCGACCGCGCCAGCGCCTTCGCAGGCCCTCGTCAGCGCCGCCGCCGCCGCCCTTGCGGCGCTCTCGGCGGAGGATGCGAGCGCCCCCTCCCGCGACCTGGCCGGCTTTCGCCTCAACGCGCCGCCCCGCGGGCGGGTCCGGGTCTGGTGCGACGGAGAGCCGCTTTGGGCCGCCCTCGACTCCGCGCCTGACGAGGCCGACCTCCTCGACGCCGGCGGGTCCCTGGTCCTCTTCGAAGGCGGGGCGGCCTTCGCCTTCGCCGCAAGCCCACCGGACCGGGAGGGCGGCGCCGCAGCGGCGGGCGACGGCTCGGTCAGTGCGCCCCTGCCCGGCAAGGTCGTCGCCGTGCCCGTCGCCGAGGGCGCCCGGGTGGCCAGGGGCGAGGTGCTGGTGGTGATCGAGGCGATGAAGATGGAACACGGCCTGATCGCCCCCTTCGACGGAGTGGTCGAGGGCCTCTCGGCCGCCGTCGGGGACCAGGTGCGTGAAGGCGAGGCCCTCGTGCGGGTGAGGAGCGAAACGCAGTGACCCTGCACATGATCCGGCTCTGCGTCGGGTGCGACACCATCGAGGACCTGGTGGCCTGGCACCAGGACAGCCCCGATCCCTGGCCCCTGTTCACCCGCATGGCGCCGAAGCGCGCGGAGGAACTGCTGGATGGCGGGTCGCTCTACCGGATCTTCCGGGGCCTGATCCTCTGCCGCCAGCGCATCCTGTCCGTCGGTCGGGTGGAGGCGGGCGGGGAGAGTCGCTGCCGCATCGACCTCGAGCCGCGCATCATCCGCGTGGCGCCGACGCCCCGGCGGGCCTTCCAGGGCTGGCGCTATCTCGACCCGGCGGACGCTCCGCCCGACCTGGACGAAACCGGTGGCGGGGACCTGCCCGACGAGCTGGCCCGGCGGCTGCGGGAGGCGGGGGCTTGGTAGGTCCCCTCAGACCGCCATGTTGTCGATGAGCCGCGCCCGGCCCAGGCGGGCGGCGGCGAGGATCCGGCCCGCACGGCCGGGGGGCAGGGGGCCCGGGCCCATCCGCGACAGGTCGCCGGCATCCCGCACCTCCAGATAGTCGACGGGGCCGAAGCCGGCGGCCTGGACGCGGCCGAGCGCCTGCGCCTCGGCCTCCGCCACCGGGACCCCCGCCCGAAGGGCCAGGACCGCCTCGGCCAGGGCGGCGGCCAGCTCGGGCGCCCGGCGGCGCTCGTCCTCGGTCAGGTAGGCGTTGCGGGAGGACAGGGCCAGGCCATCCGCCGCCCGGGCGGTGGGCCCGCCGAGGATCTCGACGCCCAGGTCCAGGTCGATGGCGAGCCGCCGGATGACCTGCAGCTGCTGGTAGTCCTTCTCGCCGAAGATGGCGACGTCGGGCCGCACCTGGTTGAGGAGCTTGGCCACCACGGTGGCGACCCCGGCGAAGTGCCCCGGCCGGGCCTGACCGTCCAGGGGCTCGGAGACTCCGGAGACCGTCACCACCGTCGCGGCGCCCGGCGGGTACATCTCCGCCGCCGAAGGCGCGAACAGGAGGTGGCAGCCAGCGACCGACAGCTTTCCGGCGTCCCCCGCCTCATCCCGGGGATAGGCGGCCAGATCCTCGTTCGGCCCGAACTGGGTGGGATTGACGAAGATGGAGGCGACGACCCGGTCGCAGCGCGACAGGCCCAGACGCACGAGGGACAGGTGGCCCTCGTGCAGGGCGCCCATGGTGGGGACGAAGGCGATGGAGAGGCCCTCGCCCCGCCAGCCGGCGAGGGTCGCGCGCAGGTCGGCCACGCTGCGGACGACGGGGGGCGAGGGCATCGGGGACTCCATCGGGATTGCGCCGGGGCTTATGCCCCGGGGCGGGGCTCTGCGTCCATCCATCCACAGGCGATCCGTTCCGTTGCGTTGACGCCGGTGGGGACGGGGGACCACGCTGCGCCGCGCGGGAATCGGCCCGCGCCCTTCCGGGCGGCCCCGGGGACGGAGTTTTCGGATGACCGACGTCATCGTCGTGGGGAACGAGAAGGGCGGCGCAGGGAAGTCCACCCTCGCCATCCACCTGATGACCGCCCTGCTGCACGAGGGCGGCCGGGTCGGCGCCCTGGATCTGGACGTGCGTCAGCAGTCGCTGGGCCATTTCGTCGACAACCGCGCCGCCTGGCTGGCCGCCCACGGCGCGGAGGCGCCCATGCCCCAGATGGTGAGATTCGACGCCGCCATCGCCCAAGCGCCTGAGGACGAGGCCCGCGAACGACTGGACACCGCCTTCGAAACCCTATCGGGCTGCGACCTCATCGTCGTGGACACCCCCGGCGCCGACACCGTCCTGAGCCGCGCCGCCCATGCCCGGGCGGACCTGATCGTCACCCCCATGAATGACAGCTTCGTGGATTTCGACACCCTGGGGGTCGTGGATCCCGTGACCCTCGAGCTGAAGCGGCCGAGCCTGTACTCCGAGACGGTCTGGAACAGCCGCAAGGACCGGGCCCTTTCCTCGGCGCGCTCCATCGACTGGGTGGTGCTTCGCAACCGCCTCGCCCCCGCCGACGCCCGCAACCGCCGACGGGTGGACGAGCGGGTCCAGGCTCTGTCCCGCAGGGCCGGCTTCCGGGTGGGTCCCGGCCTCCGCGACCGGGTCATCTACCGTGAGCTCTTTCCGTTCGGTCTGACCATCGCCGACCTGTCCGCGTCCATCCGGCCCGTGTCCATGAGCCTGCAGCATGTCGCGGCCCGTCAGGAACTGCGCGACCTGATGGGCTTCCTGGGCCTGACGTCGGACGGCGCCCAGCTGGCCGCCCAATAGTGACCTGGCTGCTGATCGCTGCCGCTGCCGTCGCCCTGCTCGTCTGGGCGGGGCGGGGCGGCCTGAAGGCGCCGCGACGGGAGTGGCGCCTGATCGCCGGCGGCCTGGCCCTCACCGCGCTGGTGGCCGGGACGCTGAGCGTCATTCGGGGCGGATGGATCCTGGGTCTCATGCTTCTGTCCGCGGGTCTGGCCCTGGCCGGCCTCGCCCGGTCGCCGGCGCCGCGGTCCGGACCTGCGCCCTCCCCGCCGACGCCAGACGCCATGAGCCTGAACGAGGCGCGCTCGGTCCTGGGCGTCGGACCCGACGCCAGTCGGGAGGACATCCTGGAGGCCCACGCCAGACTGATCCGCCGGACCCACCCCGACGCCGGCGGCACGGACGGCCTCGCGGCCCATTTGAATGCGGCTCGCGACCGGCTGCTAGGCGGGTGAGGGCCTGGGCCTCCAAGGACATTCACGCGACAGGCCCGATCCTTCGGGTGTAGGGTCACTTCCGCCGGGCCTCGTCCCGGCCACCAGCAACCCGTGCGAGCCTAACGTGAAGCCTCCGTCAGACCCCGAACAGGAGCCCGTCTCCGCCCGCATCCGCGCCCGCATCAAGAAGGCCCGGAAGCGGTTTTTCGCCAACGACAATATCTCGGCCTACATCCGCGAAGGGGAGATCGACGACCTGCTCTCCGAGGTGGAGGGCAAGTTCCGCGAGGTGCTGAAGAGCCTGGTGATCGATACCGAGGCCGATCACAACACCCAGGACACCGCCAAGCGCGTCGCCAAGATGTACGTCACCGAGGTCTTCCGCGGCCGCTACACCGAGGCTCCGTCGGTGACGGAGTTCCCCAACGCCTCATCCCTGAACGAGCTGATGATCGTTGGCCCGATCACGGTCCGCAGCGCCTGCAGCCATCACTTCTGCCCGATCATGGGCCGGCTCTGGATCGGCTTGATGCCGAATGAGCACTCCAACCTGATCGGCCTGTCCAAATACTCGCGACTGGCCGAGTGGGTGATGTCACGGCCGCAGATCCAGGAGGAGGCCATCACCCAGCTGGCGGATCTCCTCATGGAGAAGGTCCGGCCGGACGGCCTGGCCGTGGTGATGGAGGCCGATCATTTCTGCATGCACTGGCGGGGGGTCAAGGACAGCGAGACCATGATGATCAACTCGGTCATGCGCGGCTCCTTCCTCAAGGACCACACCCTGCGTTCCGAATTCCTCTCCCTCATCAAGAACAGGACCTGATTCCCATGCTCGTGCGCTGTCTCTACGCCAGCCGCCCCGTCCAGCCCATGAACGGCGCGCTGCTCGACGGCATCCTCGAACAATGCCGCCGGAACAATCCCAGGCAGGGGATTACGGGACTCCTGTGCGTCGCCGACGACCTCTTCATCCAGTTGCTGGAAGGGGGCCGCGACGAGGTCTGCGAGATCTTCAACGCCATCGTCAGGGACGACCGGCACAAGCAGGTCCGCCTCCTTTCCTACGAGGAGATCACTGAGCGGCGATTCGGCAACTGGAGCATGGGGCATGTCTCCATTCCCCGGGTGAACCCCTCCCTGCTGCTGAAATACTTCAAGCGGGTGGAGCTGGACCCCTTCGACGGACCCGGCCAGGCGACGCTGGCGCTCCTGGGGGAGCTTGTCGCCACAGCGGCTATCGCGACCCGAGGCGAGTAGCGGCTTCGCCTTCGACCCTCAGGCGGCGGGCGGCAGGACCATGCAGGGCTGCCCACGGCTCTTGAGAGCCTTGCACGCCGCTCGCGCCGAAGTCTCGGTATAGCCTGCAAACCGCGTGCGCCAGGAGGTTCCGGCCCGCTCTGCACGTCCTTGGGCGCTGAAGTGGGCGGGGGCGAGCTTTTGGACGATGGCGGCCTGCTTGCGGGCGAGTTCCTGGGATTTGAAGGCGCCCACCTGGACCGACCAGCGGCCGGACTCCGGCCGCCCCGCCTGCCGAAGGCCGCTGGAGGCCGGATCGACGATCTCGAACCCGGAAAGGTTCCGCGGCGCCGGGGCGCTGGTCAGGACGACGCGATCCGGCGCAAGGGCTTCGGTGTCCGACCGGACCTGGGCCATCAGGGTGACCGGCGCCGGCTCGCTCTCGAAGCTGGCCTGGGCGAACTGGACCCGCTCGCCCCGGTCGCGCCGGGCGGCGAGGTCGAAGCCGGTGAGCAGCAGGCTTTCCATCTTGGCGTTGCGGCGGGCATTGGAGGGCCCCCCGAGGACGACCGCGATCAGGCGACGGTTCCCCTGGACGCCCGAGGCCGCAAGGTTGTAGCCGGAGGCGCTGGTGAAGCCGGTCTTCAGCCCGTCCGTCCCCGGCATCCGCCACAGGAGGCCGTTGTGGTTGTTCATCTTGCGGCCCTGGAAGGTGAAGGAGGGCTGGCTGAACAGGCTGTAGTGCTGGGGGAAGTCTCTCAGCACGGCCCGTGAGAGGATGGCGAGGTCCCGGGCGCTGCTGACCTGGCGGCTGTCGGGCAGGCCGGAGGCGTTCACGAAATGGGTGTTGACCATGCCGAGTTCGCGGGCCCGGAGGGTCATCATGGCGGCGAAGCGGCGCTCACTGCCCTCTCCCAGCTTCTCGGCCAGGGCGACGGCGATGTCATTGGCTGACTTGACCGCGAGGGCCTGCATGGCCTCTGACACGCTCAGGCTGGCGCCGACCGGCAGGCCCAGCTTGGTCGGGCTCTGGGCGGCGGCCCGGGCGGAAATCACCACCCGGTCCTCCAGCGAGATGCGTCCCGTCGAAAGGGCCTCGAAGGTCAGGTAGAGGGTCATGACCTTGGTGATGGAGGCCGGGTAACGAAGACTGTCCCCCCGCCGGGAGAAGAGGACCTCGCCCGTCTCGGCGTCCACGACCACGGCGGCGTAGCGCATCTCCGGGAAGGGCGGAGTTGGCGCCGCTGCAGCCGGACCGCCTGAAACCAGGACGCAAAGACTGGCGGAGAGGGCGGCCGCAAGTACGGCGATCCGGCTCAGTAGGGAAGGACGTCGAGCGGCTGTCGGCAAGTCAGGCGTCCCTGGCGTCTCCGGCGCGGCCGGCGGGTTTCAGGATGAGCCGCCATACTAGTCGGCGACGCCTTGCAGGAAAGTAAATTTCGCCCGACCCGGCTTCACAGCCTGTTTATGTTGCAGCGCACAATCCGCTTGACTGCTGCAGTGCAGCATGAGATATCGCAGTGCAGCTTAACCACACCTGTGCGGGTTTCGCCCGCAGAGCCCCATCGACAGGAACGCCGCCATGGCCGCCGCCAAGACCGCCGCCGACAAGATCGCCAACGCTGGCAATGAAGCCCTCCGTGACGCCATGGAGAAGAGCATGTCCGGCCTGAACGACCTGACCGCCCATTCCCGCAAGAACATGGAGGCCGTCATCGCCTCGGTGACCGCCACCGCCAAGGGCGCAGAGGCCCTCGGCGCCGAAACCGTCGCCTTCTCCAAGGCCGCCGTCGAGCGCCAGACCGCCGCCGTCCAGTCCCTCGCCGGCGTGCGCAGCGTCCAGGACTTCATTGAGGTTCAGACCGACCTGGCCAAGACTCACATGGAGGCCTGCGTGACCCAGATGGGCAAGACCACCGAGCTCATGACGGCCCTGTTCCGCGACGCCTACCAGCCCTTCAGCGTCCGCATGACCGCGGCGGTGGAGAGCCTGCAGTCGGGTCGTTGACCCGGAGGCCCTGAGGGCCTCTCCGATACAGCGGCGGCGCGGTTCCCGGTCGGGGGCCGCGCCGCTTTCGTTTGACTTGCGGCAGGGGCCTGTGGAAGTCGGGGGACCATGCTCCCCACCCTGAGGCAACTGCAGTACCTGAAGCTCCTCGTCGAGCACGGCGGCTTCGGCAAGGCCGCCGAGGCCGCGCACGTCACCCAGCCGACCCTGTCGGCCGGCATCCAGGAGCTGGAGAAGATCCTGGGCGCACCGGTGGTCGACCGGGCCCGCTCGGGCCTGATCCTGACCGATGTCGGCGCCGCGGCCCTCGCCAAGGCGCGGGTCATCCTGAATGAGGCCGATGAACTGGTCCAGGCCGCCCGCAGCGCCGGGCAGCCCCTGACGGGCCGGTTCCGCCTCGGCGTGATCCCGACCATCGCTCCCTTCCTGTTACCGCGGGCCCTGCCTCTCCTGCGGAGCCGGTTCCCCGACCTCAGGCTCTACCTTCGAGAGGACCTGACCCAGAGGCTGATCTCGGCCCTGAAGTCGGGTCACCTCGACGCCGCCCTCATTGCCCTGCCCTTCGACATGAACGGCCTGGACAGCGCTCACGTGGCCCAGGACGAGATCCTGGCCGCCCTGCCCCCTGGCCATCCCCAGGCGGACCGGGACCGGATGCGCCCGTCCGAGCTCCAGGATGAGGACCTGATCCTCCTCGAGGATGGACACTGCCTGCGCGACCACGCCCTGGCCGCCTGCGGCCTGCGTCCGCCCCGCCAGACCGACGCCGAGGCGACCTTCGCCGCCACATCCCTCCCGACCCTCGTGCAGATGGTGGGGTCCGGACTGGGGGTGACCTTCCTGCCCTCCATGGCGGTCTCCGCCGGGCTCACGGACGGGACCTCCATCGAAATCCGCCCCCTCCAGGCCGCCAACCCGAGCCGGGAGATCGTCGTGGCCTGGCGGTCCGGCTCGATCCGGGGCGCCGAGGGCCGGCTCCTGGCCGAGACCCTGCGCCAGGCCTGATCAGTCCATCAGCCGCTGGGCGAGATAGACGTAGTGCCGCGCCCAGCGGCGGGCGTTCAGGTCCGGATCTGAGTCGTTCGAGTGTCCGCCCAGGGTCTGCTCGTAATACAGGTAGGGAACCCCAAGCGCTTCCAGGCGCGCCGCGAACTTGCGGGCGTGACCGGGGTGAACCCGGTCGTCACGGGTGTTGGTGGTGATGTAGGCCTCGGGATAGGTGACCCCCGGCTTGAGGTTCTGGTAGGCCGAGTAGCGGGCGATGAAGGCGGCGTCGGTCGGGTTGTCCGGGTCGCCATACTCGCCCACCCAGGACGCCCCAGCCGAGAGCTTGTGATAGCGTAGCATGTCCACCAGCGGGCTCTCGACCACCACGGCGTTCCAGAGTTCCGGGTGCTGGGTCATGGAGACCGTGGTCAGGACCCCGCCGTTTGACCGCCCGTAGATGCCCAGGCGGCGTGGCGAAGTCAGGCCGCGGGCCGTCAGATCCCGGGCGACGGCGGCGAAGTCGTCGAAGGCCAGCTGCCGCTTCTCGCGCAGGACCGACTGGTGCCAGGGGGGCCCAAACTCGCCACCACCGCGGATGTTGGCGATCACATAGGCGCCGCCCCGCTCAAGCCAGAGCCTGCCCATCTCCGGAAGGTAGATCGGCGGCTTGGCGATCTCGAAGCCGCCGTAGCCGTACATCAGGGTGGGGGTGGAGCCGTCCCTGCGCGCGCCCTTTGGCGACACCACGAAGTAGGGGATCCGGGTCCCGTCGCTGGACGTCGCCCAATACTGGGCGATGGACGCCCCGTCCGCCGAGAAGCGTGGCGGCAGGGCGGCGATCCGCGTCGTCTCGCCGGTGGCGGCGTCGACGCGCCAGAGCGAGGGCGGTTCGAGGAAGCCCTCGGCGGAGACCATCAGCACGTCGTCCGTCTCGCTCGCAGCGACGATCTCGAAGGTGGCGTCCTTCGGCAGGGCGAGGCGCTCTGACGTCCATCGACCGCGCGCCATGTCGAACACCTCTACGGCGCCCTTGACCTCGTCGAGCAGGTTGATCGTCACCAGGCCCGCCGTGACGCGCACATCCTGCACCGCCTGCCGGGGGCCGGGGGCGAAGACGAGCTCGGGCGCCCGGCCCGGATCGTCCCGATGCAGGGCGATCACTGAACCTGCACGGAAGCCCTTCCAGTCTTCCTTGATGGTGAAGATCATCCGGCCCTGGGCGGAGCCCTGGTAGGTCGCCTGGAGCGGCAGGGGCAGGCGGATCAGTTTCCCGTCCCGCCAGAGGCTGAATTCGGACCTGAAGAACTCCACGGCCCGGTTGATCACCAGGCCCAGGCTGCGCCCGTCCTCGCTGCGCAGGACGCTGGCCGACGCGGCGACATCCGAGGCTCGCCCCCGGAATACCTCCCGGGTCTCTCCGCGCCGGTTAACCGTACGGATGACATAGGGGTAGCCCGAGGCTGTCACGTCACCCGCCGACCAGTCCCTGGCGACGACCAGGGTATCGGCGTCGAGCCAGTCGAGGGTCTGCTTGAAGGCGGGGAAGCGGAAGCCGCCGTCCACGAAGGCGCGGCGCGCGACGTCGAATTCACGCACCTCCACGGCGTCGCCGCCGCCATCGGACAGCCGCACCAGGCACAGGGTCGCGGCGGGCGGAAGGCAGATCGCGCCCTTGAAGATCCAGTTGCGGCCCTCCGCCTTTGACAGGGCGTCGAGGTCCAGAAGGGTCGTCCACTCCGGCCGGCCCGCCCGGTAGGCGGCCTCGTTCGTTGTGCGCCAGACGCCCTGCACCCGCCCGGCGTCCTGCCAGAGGTTGTCTACGGCCCCGCCCCGAAGTTCTGGCCAGGCGATCCTGTCCGGGGCGGTGAAGATGGCCCGGGCCTCACCGAGGAAGGCGGCGTACCGGGGATCGGCCTCCAGAACGCCGGCGGTCCGGACGTTCTGCCGTGCGACCCAGTCCAGAGACCGGGGAGACTCGATCTCCTCCAGCCACTGGAAAGGGTCTTCCGCCCGGGCGATGCCGGGGGCGCCTGTGAGGGCGAGGACGAAAACGAGCAGGCGCGAGGCCTCGGCCAAGGATCGGAAGCGGGTCTTCATGGACCTGTTTTTGCGCAAAGATCGGCGAATGTCTCCTGAAAGTCGCCTGCGGCGCCCTGCGAGACTATATTGCGCCCCATGGACCGCCCCTTCAGCAAGATGAACGGCCTGGGCAACGACTTCATCGTCGTGGACGCCCGCAGCCGCGCCTTCGAGGCCGACCCGGAAACGATCCGGCGTCTGGCGTCGCGGTCGGAGGGGATCGGATGCGACCAGTTCGTGCTCATCGGCGCTTCGGAGTCGGCGGACGCCTCGATCCGGTTCTGGAATCCTGATGGCGGCGAGGCTGGCGCCTGCGGCAACGCCACCCGCTGCGTGGCCTGGAGGCTGATGGAGGAGTCCGGCGCCGGACAGGTAAGCCTCGAGACCGCCGGTGGGCGCCTGGAGGCCTGGCGCCGGGGGCCGATGCGGGTGGCTGTGGACATGGGGCGCCCGCGGCTGAACTGGCGCGCCGTGCCCCTCGCAGGACCCGCGGACACCCTCGCGGTGGATGTCCCCGAGGCGGGGCGCCTGGGTCCGGCGATCTGCCTGTCCATGGGCAATCCCCACGCCGTCTTCTTCGTCCCCTCGGCCGAAGCGGCCGAGGTCGGGCGGATCGGTCCCGCCGTCGAGGCCAGTCCCCTCTTCCCGGAGAGGGTGAATGTCGGATTCGCCGAGGTCCGAAGCCGGTCCGAAGTCCGCCTGCGGGTCTGGGAGCGGGCGGCTGGCCTGACCCGGGCGTGCGGCTCCGGCGCCTGCGCCGCCCTGGTCGCCGGCGTTCGGAGGGGTCTCGTCGACCCCGCGGCGCGGCTGGGGCTGGATGGCGGCGACCTGGAGATCGCCTGGCGCGCCGACGGCCATGTCCTCATGACCGGCGACGTCGAGGTCGAGTTCGAGGGCTGGCTGCCATGAGCGGGTCCGAGGTCCGCGTGGTCACCTTCGGCTGCCGTCTCAACGCTTATGAGAGCGAGGTGATTCGCGCCCGCGCCGCCGAGGATGGCGTCACCGACGCCGTGGTCTTCAATACCTGCGCCGTGACCGGGGAGGCGGTGCGCCAGGCCCGTCAGGCCATCCGCAAGGCCCGCCGGGAGAACCCCGGCGCGCGTCTGATCGTCACTGGATGCGCCGCCCAGATCGAGCCCGGAACCTTCGCCGCCATGCCCGAGGTCGACCTGGTCCTCGGCAACGCCGACAAGGCCCGCCCGGGCGCCCTCTCACCCCAGGCCGAGGGGCCGCGGGTGCGGGTCAACGACATCATGAGCGTGCGCGAGACGGCGGGCCACCTCATCGCCGGGGTCCGCGACCGAGCCCGGGCCTATGTCGAGGTCCAGAACGGCTGTGACCACCGCTGCACCTTCTGCGTCATACCCTTTGGCCGGGGGAACTCGCGCTCTGTTCCCGCCGGCGAGGTGGTGGAACAGGTCCGCCGCCTGTCCGCCGAGGGTTGCCGGGAGGTGGTGCTGACTGGCGTCGATGTCACCAGCTGGGGGGCGGACCTGCCCGGCGCCCCCACCCTGGGTCAGCTGGCCGGCCGGATTCTGCGCCTGGTCCCCGACCTGCCGCGCCTGCGCCTGTCCTCCATCGACGCCGCCGAGATCGATCCTGACCTGATGACCCTGCTGGCGGAGGAGCCCCGGCTGATGCCTCACCTGCACCTGTCCCTGCAGGCCGGCGACGACATGATCCTGAAGCGGATGAAGCGCCGTCACAGCCGGGCCGACGCCCTGAAGCTCATCGCGGCGGTGCGCGCCGTCCGCCCGGATGTCGCCTTCGGCGCCGACCTGATCGCCGGCTTCCCCACCGAGACCGAGTCGATGTTCCGCAACACCCTCGACCTGGTGGACGAGGCGGGCCTCGCCTTCCTGCACGTTTTTCCCTACAGCCCGCGCCCGGGGACGCCGGCGGCCCGCATGCCGCCGGTCCCGAAGGCCGAGGTGCGTGAGCGCGCCGCCCGCCTCCGCGCGGTGGGCGAGGCCGCCCTAGCCCGACATCTGGCCTCCCAGGCCGGGCGGGAGCTGCAGGGCCTCGTCGAGCGCCCAGGACTGGCCCGGGCCGAGGACTTCTCCGAGATCGCCTTCAGCGGCGATATTCCTGCAGGCGAGATCGCGACCTTCCGTATCGCCGGCGAGGACGGTCGGCGGCTCCTGGCCGCACCCGGCCCTAGGATCGCAGCCAGTCCGCCGCTAGAAGCCCTGCATGACTGAACCCAAGACAGGCTGGTTCCAGCGGCTCACCGGCGGTCTCGCCCGGACCTCCCGCGCCCTGACCGAGCAGGTGGCCTCGACCTTCACCAAGCAGCCCCTCGACCAGGCGCGCCTCGACGCCCTGGAGGAGATGCTGATCGAGGCCGACCTTGGACCCAAGGCCGCCGCCCGGATCACTGAAGGCTTCGCAGCCGCCCGCTTCGGCAAGGCGGTGGACGAGGCCGAGGTCCTGGAGGCCCTGTCCGAGGCCATCGCCGGCGAGCTGGCGGGACATGAGGGCCGCTTCGACCCCCTGTCCGGGCCCCGCCCCTACGTGGTCCTGTTCATCGGGGTCAACGGCTCGGGCAAGACCACCACCCTCGGCAAGATCGCCGCCGACCTGAACCGGCGCAGGGCCAAGGTCCTGGTGGTGGCGGGGGACACCTTCCGCGCCGCTGCGGTGGAGCAGCTGAAGGTCTGGGCCGAGCGCGCGGGTGCGGATTTCCTGAGCCGGCCGACTGGATCGGATGCTGCGGGCCTCGCCTTTGACGCCGTGGAAAAGGCCCGGGCGGAAGGCTACGACGTCGTCCTGATCGACACCGCCGGAAGGCTCCAGAACAAGCAGGGCCTGATGGACGAGCTGCTCAAGGTGATTCGGGTGATCAAGAAGGTCGATCCCGACGCCCCGCACGAGACCCTGCTGGTGCTGGACGCCACGGTGGGCCGAAACGCCCTGGCCCAGGAGAACATCTTCGGCAACCAGATCGGGGTCAGCGGCATTGTCATGACCAAGCTGGACGGTACGGCCCGTGGCGGAGTCCTGGTTCCCGTCGCCCAGGCTTCGGACTCGCCGATCAAGCTGATCGGGGTGGGCGAGGGGATCGACGACCTGCAACCCTTCGACGCCCGGGCCTTCGCTCGCTCGGTGGTCGGACTCGGGGAGGGCTGAGACATGTCGGAAGGCGCAGGCGGCGCGCGCCGCTGGATCTCGAGTCTGGTGGACTACGGCTGGCCCCTGGGCCTGATCATCGGCTACCTCATCACCCGCGACATGGTGCTGGCCAGCTGGGGCCTGGTGGCCGGGGCCGCCATCGCCCTGGCGACGGGTTACATCCTGGAGCGGCGGATCGCCCCCATGCCCCTGGCCGCCGGGGTCCTGGCCCTGGTCTTCGGCCTCCTCACACTGGTCTTCAAGGACCCGCGCTTCGTCTACGTGAAGCCGACGGTGACCTCCCTCGCCTTCGGCCTGCTTCTCCTCGGAGGGATGGCCATCCGCCGCAACCCCCTGAAGATGCTGCTGGGCTCAAGCCTGCCCATGCCGGACGAAGGCTGGCGGAAGCTGACCCTCCGCTACGGGGTCTTCTTCCTGGTCATGGCGGGGGTGAACGAGGTGATCTGGCGCACCCAGCCAGAGGCGGTCTGGCTCGGCTTCCGGTTTCCCGGTTCCAGTCTGATCCATATCGCCTTCGGCATCGCCCAGGCGCCCCTGATCCTGCGCTATGCCCGGATGGAGGAGACGCCGCCCCCACCGGTGGAGTAGCCTGCCTGGCCGACACGGCCCCTCAGGAGCTCGCCCATGTCAAGGAAACCGTCGCCCTCCGAGACCTCCGTCAGCCACCTGTTGCACAGGGCCGTCCAGATCGCGGCCGACCTGCATGCCGAACAGGCGGGCCCCGAGGGGCTCACCCCCCGCCAGTTCGCCATCCTCGCCGCCGTCGCCGAGACCGAGGGGGCCACCCAGAGCCAGCTTGTCCGCAGCACCGGCGTGGACCGGTCCACCCTGGCGGAGCTTCTGACCCGGCTGATGGTCCGCGGCCTGGTCTTGCGCCTGAAGTCCGAGGGCGACGCCCGGGCCAACCAGGTATCCCTCACCGAGTCCGGCAGGGCGGTCCTTGCGGCGGCCCAGCCCCTTGCCGCGTCCGCGGACCTCGCCCTCCTGGCCCGGTTGCCGGAGGACCGCCGCGCACGTTTCCTGAAGGACCTGCGCCGGCTCGTCGCCGGCGCCGCCCCGGGAGAGAAGGCCAAGGGCAGGAAGAAGAGGAAAGGCGCCCGGAAGGATGGCGAGTCTCCGGCTCCGGAGACGACGCCCGGGTCCGGGAGCTAGACCCGGATATCCACCAGGGAGCCCGGGCGCGGCGTCCGGACCGGGCGGCTCGGGTCGCTCTCGGGCTCGGGTCTTGAGTCGGATGTGGCGGTTGAAGACGGCTCTGGGCTCGATCCCTCCGACTTCGGAGGGGCGCTGTTTCTGCTCGCAGACATCAGTCTGCGGGCGAACTCCGGAAGGCCAGCCGCCTCCGACGCCCGGTTGGGCGGGATGGGTGGAGTCTGGGGCGGACCGGAGCGCAGGGCGGTGACCATCAGGGCCTCGAAACAGGGTTAACGAGGTCCGAACCTGTCTGCGCCGGGTTCAGGAAGGGTTAACGGCGGACCTCGGCCGCGAGCCGCCGGGCGTCGTCCTCGGTAAGGGGGGCGGAAATCTTGTCGATGATGCGCCCCGCGCCGTCCACCAGGTAGGTCTCCGGGACGCCGGACACGCCCAGGTCGATCCCGGCCCGGCCCTGCCGGTCCACCAGGACGCGGGTATAGGGATCGCCGGTGCGGGCCAGGAAGGCCCGGGTCTTGGCGGGTTCATCCTTGTAGGCGACCCCGATGATGGGCACCCCCTGGTCCTTCAGGGCGACGAGAATCGGCGCCTCGATTTCGCAGGGTGCGCACCAGGAGGCGAAGACGTTGATCAGGTATGGTCCCTTTCCAGGGGCCGCGAGGGTATCGGGCAGGCCATCCGCCAGGGTCGGCAGGGTCACTTCCGGGACCGGCTTGCCGACCATGGCCCGCGGCAGGTAGCGGGGGTCATCGCGCAGGCCGAAGAAGGCGAAGAGCAGGCCGAGGCCCAGGAGCGCCCCCACTGGCGCCAGGGCGAGGACGCGCCTCAAGGCTGCATCTCCGGACCCGGCTCGGCCTCCCGGACGCGAGCCTCCAGGGCCTCAGCGCGTCGCCGCCAGCGGCGGGTGAAGACCAGGCTGAAGACCGCCAGTCCGCCTAGGCCGGCGGCGCTGAGCCCGTAGGACATCCAGATGTAGAAGCCGTAGGGGCCGGGATCGAGGTCAAGCATGGATCACCTCGCCAGCCGCGCCTCGGCGGCGGCGGCCCGGCGTCGCCAGACCTCGCCGCGGATCCGCACCAGCCACAGCGCTCCGAAGGCGGCCATGTAGGACAGGCTCATCAAAAAAAGGGGTATCAGGAAGACCGTCGCCGCGCGGGACCCGCCTGCGGCGAACACCGTCCGCCCCTGGTGCAGGGTGTTCCACCACTCCACCGACCAGTGGACGACCGGCACGTTGACAAGGCCCACCAGGGCCAGGATGGCGGCGGCCCGGGCGCCCTTGGCCTCGTCATCCAGGGCGGCCCGCAGGGCCATGTAGGCGAGGTAGAAAAGAAACAGGACCAGGACGCTGGTCAGGCGCGCGTCCCA
>NZ_JADBZL010000055.1:0-6380 GCF_020402505.1 Phenylobacterium sp.
AGCGTGCTCACGCCGCAACTCCATCTCCTCCAGCCGGGCCAGTTGCCGCAGCCGGGTGTTCAGAATGGCCTCGGCCTGCAGGTCGGACAGGTCAAAGGCCTCGATCAGCTTCGCCTTGGGCTCGTCCTCCTGGCGGACGATACGGATGACCTCGTCCAGGTTCAGGAAGGCGATGATCAGGCCGTCGAGGATGTGAAGCCGCGACTCGATGCGCGCCAGCCGGTGGCGGGCCCGGCGGACCACAACCTCGCGCCGGTGGTCGAGGAAGGCCTGGAGCAGAGCCTTCAGCCCCATCACGCCCGGCGCGCCCCTGGCGTCGATGACGTTCATGTTGACCGGAACCCGCGCCTCCAGGGCGGAGAGTCTGAAGAGGCTCTCCATCAGGACCTCGGGCTCGACGTTGCGGGACTTGGGCTCCAGCACCAGGCGAATGTCCTCGGCGCTCTCGTCCATGACGTCGCCCAGCAGGGGCGCCTTCTTGGCCTCGATCAGCTCGGCCAGCTGCTCGACCAAGTCGGCCTTCTTCACCTGGTAGGGGATCTCGGTGACGACAATGCGCCACAGGCCCCTGCCCAGGTCTTCCCGGGTCCACCGCGCGCGCACCCTGACCCCGCCCCGGCCGGTTTCGTAGGCTTCCATGAGGCTGGCCGGCGACTCGACGATAACCCCCCCGGTGGGAAAGTCGGGCCCGGGCGCCACTTCCAGAAGCTCGGCCGTCGTGATGTCGGGTTGGTCAAGCAGGCGCAGGCAGGCCTCGATCAGCTCGGAGACATTGTGCGGCGGGATCGAGGTCGCCATACCGACGGCGATGCCGCTGGAGCCGTTGGCCAGGAGGTTCGGGAAACCTGCAGGCAGGACGACCGGCTCTTCCTCCTCGCCGTCGTAGGTGGCGCGGAAGTCGACGGCGTCCTCGTCTATGCCCTCAAGCAGGAGCTGGGCGGCCAGGGTGAGCCGGCACTCCGTGTAGCGCATGGCCGCGGCGTTATCGCCGTCGATATTGCCGAAGTTCCCCTGGCCATCCACGAGCGGGTAGCGCTGGGCGAAGTCCTGGGCCAGGCGCACCAGGGCCTCGTACACGGCGGAGTCCCCGTGCGGGTGATACTTGCCGATGACGTCGCCGACGACCCGGGCGCACTTCTTGGCCGTCGCGGTCGGGTCCAGGCGCAACTGCCGCATGGCGAACAGGAGACGGCGGTGGACGGGCTTGAGGCCATCGCGCACATCCGGCAGGGCCCGCCCCGTGATGGTCGAGAGTGCATAGGCCAGGTACCTGCGCGACAGGGCCTCGCTCAGCGGCTCATCAATGGTGCGGTCGCCCTCGGGGGGCGGAGCAAGGGTGTCGGTCATCAGGCGATCGGCGTCGAATCGGCGGCGGCGCCGCCAGACCCTGCTTAGGCTTCGCAGACCGCGGCGTCATCCCGCAGGATCAGAGGCGGCCCGCTTCAGTCAGCTTGTCCACAAGCCAGACGCGCGCCGCCGGCAGCGGACGGTTCAGGGCCGAGAACAGGCAGCGGTCCAGAAAGTGACCGGTCAGGGTCAGGCCGTCCCCGATGTCTCCCGGCGAAAGGCCGCCCTGGGCCGAGAGCAGGAAGGGCGGGAGGCGCAGGAGGCGGTCGCGGTAGGGCTCGCCGGCGGCCCGGCTCACGGCCCTTCCCGTCCGGGGCGAGACCCAGACGAGGTCGTCGACGGACCCCGTCGCCGCGCATCGGGACAGGTCCATTCCGAAGCCCAGGGCCTGCAGGATGCCCGCCTCAAAGCGGACGTAGACGGCGGGCCAGACGCCGTTATGCCGAAGAGCGCCGGACAGGGCCTCGAAGGCGGCGAAGGCGCCGGGCTGGGGTTCGCGCTCAGGCAGGACGCCGGCGGCCACTGCTGCGGCGGAAGCTAGGCCCGCCAGGGCCAGGGGATCATCGAAAAGGTCAGAGGGATCGGAGCCGGCCGGCTCGAGGCTGGCCGAGCCCAGCTGCTCGCTGGTCCGGGCCCGGAACCGGGCGGTCACCCGTGTCCCGGGCTGCAGGAGGGGCCGGATTCGGCGGGAGCCACCGCCGGCGATAAAGGCCGCATAACGTCCGTGGGAGAGGGTCAGGAGTTCAGCGATGGCCCCGTTCTCGCCGTGGGACCTGGCGGACAAGAGGAAGGCTTCGTCCTCGAACTCCACGCCCCGCCCCTAGGCCTCGAAGTCGAGGCCGACGTCGCCGTAGAACTCCCGGCGATCGGCCCAGCGCTCGTCCACCTTGACCGTGAGGAACAGGTGAACCGGACGGTCGAGCAGCTCGGTCAGTTCCTCGCGCGCCTTCTGGCCGATCCACTTCAGGGTCTGGCCGTTCTTGCCCAGGACGATCGGCCTCTGGCTCTCGCGCTCGACATAGAGGGTCTGCTCGATGCGGACAGAGCCGTCTTTTCGCTCGCTGAACGCGGTGGTCTCCACGGCCGCCGCATAAGGGAGTTCTTCGTGCACCCGCAGGTAGACCTTCTCCCGGGTGATCTCGGCGGCGAGGAGACGCACGGGAAGGTCCGCCGTCTGCTCTGCGGGATAGAGCCAAGGACCTTCGGGCATAAGTTCAGCCAGGCGGCGAAGCAGGTCGTCAACGCCCGAACCATCAGCCGCCGAGATCATGAAGACCTCGGAATAGACGCCGGTCTCGAAGAGACGGGCGGACAGGGCCAGGAGGCGTTCCCGCTTGACGCCGTCGATCTTGTTCAGCGCAAGGATGGCCTTGCGGCCCGACGCCTTCAGGCCGGTGATGATGGTCTCCACGTCCTCGTGCGCCTTGCGGTCGGCGCCGCGGGCCTCGCCGGCGTCCACCGCCAGCTCGGCCTGGACATCCACGAGGTGCACCACGGCGTCGGCCTCCTCGGCTCCGCCCCAGGCCGAACGCACCATGGCCCGGTCGAGCCGTCGGCGCGGAGTGAAGATGCCGGGCGTGTCCACCAGGACGATCTGGCTCTCGCCCGACAGGGCGACCCCGCGGACCGGGAAGCGCGTGGTCTGCACCTTTCGGGTCACGATGGAGACCTTGGCCCCGACCAGGCGGTTGGTCAGGGTGGACTTGCCCGCATTGGGCGCGCCGATGATGGCGGCGAAGCCGGCGCGGGTCATGGCTGAATGTTCTCCCTTTCCAGGAATAGCGCGGCGGCGGCCTTCTCGGCCTCGCGCTTGGAGCGGCCCGTTCCCGCAGCAGCTTCCCATCCCGGAAGCCGGGCCTCGATCGTAAATCGAGGATCGTGCGGCGGACCTTCGGCGGCCACCACGACGTAGGCCGGCGGCGGCAGGGCCAGGCTCATCGCCCACTCCTGGAGCCGGGTCTTGGGGTCACGGTCGGGACCGGCGTCCAAGCTAGCCGCGAGGTCTCCCCAGCCCGCCTGGAAGAAGGACCGCGCGGCCTCTTGGCCACCGTCGAGATAGAGGGCCGCCATCAGGGCCTCGCAGGCGTCGCCGAGCACCCGCTCGCTCTCCCGGGCGCCGATCCTGGCGGCGCTGGCGTCCAGTCGGAGGGCGTCTGGCAGGCCGATGCTGCGCGCCACCTCGGCGCAGGCGCCGGAATTGACCAGTCGGTTGAGCCAGCGCGCGAGTTCGCCCTCCCGCGCCGCCGGGAACGCCCGGCACAGGTGCTCGGCCGCCATGAGGTTCAGGACACGGTCCCCGAGGAACTCCAGCCGTTCATTGTCACGGCCAGGGGCGCCGCCATTGCCGACGCTGGCGTGTGTCAGGGCGCGCTCAAGGAGATCACGGTCGGCGAAAACGTGGCCAATCCGCGTCTCAAGCGCCGCGACCGCGACCTTCCGCCTGTCCGGGCGCGTCAGTGCAGCACCTTTCCGAAACGGCTGGGCCGCAGGTTCAGCACCCAGGTCCAGGGCTTGAAGAGCGAGGCGCCTGGGGACCAGGAGAGCAGGACCAGACGCGCCTTGCCGACCAGGTTCTCCTCGGGGACCAGGCCCACGCCGATCTCTGTGGGCAGCCGGCTGTCGGCGGAGTTGTCCCGGTTGTCGCCAATGAAGAAGTAGTGGCCCGGCGGGACGATGACTTCGGGCGTATCGTCCAGGTCCCCGTCGGCCCCGAAGTCGTTCGTCATGTACCGCCGGCCGCCTGGCAGGGTCTCCTCGACCCGTGCCACCGGACGCATGAGACCACTGCCGCCGGTTTCAGTGACGAGTTCCGTCTGCCGCCGCTCCACGGGTTGGCCGTTCAGGTAGAGCAGGCCCTGGCGCATCTGCACCCGGTCTCCGGGCACGCCGATCAGGCGCTTGATGTAGTCGGTGCGGCCATCCCGGGGCAGCTTGAAGACGATGATGTCTCCCCGCTCGGGCGCCTTCGACAGGATCCGGCCCTCGAAGAGCGGGGGGCTGAACGGGATGGAGTGACGCGACCAGCCATAGTCGAACTTGGTCACGATGACATAGTCTCCCTCGTAGAGGTTGGGTTCCTCGGACGCCGAGGGGATCGTAAAGGGCTGGAACAGCAGCACCCTCAGGAACAGCGCGATCAGCAGGGCTACCGCGACTGTCTTGAGGATCTCGATCGTCTCGTTGCGGTCGCCCGGAGGCGGAAGGGTCGTCTCGGTCATGGGGAATCCGGATGAACGTTACCGCGGGACATACCGCAAACCGGCCCGCCCGTGGGTGAAAACTTGGCGAATCCTAGGCCTCGGGCAGAGCCTCAATGATCACGAAGGCCTGGGCGTAGGGGTGGTCGTCGGTCATGGACAGGTGGATCACCGCACGATGGCCCGGTGGGGTCAGTTCCGCCAGCCGGGCCGCCGCGCCGCCGGTCAGCGCCAGGGTGGGCTGGCCGGACCGCAGGTTCACCACGCCCATGTCGCGCCAGAAGACCCCTCGCCTCAGGCCCGTTCCCAGAGCCTTGGCGCAGGCTTCCTTGGCGGCGAAACGCTTGGCGTAGCTTGCGGCGGCGTCGGGTTTGGCCTCGGAGCGGCGTCGCTCGATCTCGGTGAAGCACCGATTGCGGAAGCGGTCGCCAAACCGGTCCAGGCTGGCCTGGATGCGTCGGATGTCGCTGAGGTCCGAGCCGATCCCGAGGATCACGCCGAGGCCTCTGCCCGGGCTTCATCCATCAGGAGCCGCATCCGGTGGATGGCCTGCGCCAATCCGATGAAGACGGCCTCGCCCACCAGGAAATGGCCGATGTTGAGCTCTGTGACCTGGGGAATGGCGGCGATCGGTTTGACCGTCTCGAAGTCGATGCCGTGACCAGCGTGGACCTCCAGGCCTAAGCGCGTCGATTCGAAGGCGGCGATCTTCAACCGCTCCAGCAAGGCCGGCGCCTCGAGCGACCGTTCGCGCACTGCGTCGCAATAGGCGCCGGTGTGAAGCTCCACCACCTGGGCGCCGGCGCGCCGGGCGGCGGCGGCCTGGGCTGGATCGGCGTCGATGAAGCAGGAGACGCGGATGCCCT
Organism: Phenylobacterium sp.; assembly: GCF_020402505.1. Lineage (GTDB taxonomy): Bacteria > Pseudomonadota > Alphaproteobacteria > Caulobacterales > Caulobacteraceae > Phenylobacterium. Next base: position 5,411 of record NZ_JADBZL010000055.1, read on the forward strand.
CGCCAGCCAGACGCTGGACCACCGGAGCGATCCGGTCGAACCCGCCCAAAAGGTCAAGGCCGCCCTCGGTCGTCACTTCTTCCCGCCGTTCCGGCACCAGGCAGGCCGCATGCGGCAGGTTCCGCAGCGCAATGGATTCCATTTCGGCAGTGACCGCCATCTCGAAGTTCAGCGGCACACCCCGCTTGCGGGTGATATCCGTGAGGGCCTCGATATCGGCGTCTGAGATATGCCGGCGATCCTCGCGCAGATGGGCGGTGATCCCGTCGCAACCTGCGGCCATGGCAAGCTCGGCGGCGCGCACCGGACTTGGATAGTCGACCCCGCGGGCATTCCGCAGGGTGGCGACATGGTCGATGTTCACGCCGAGACGCAGACGGCTCATTTCGAGAGCCGCCGGCTGCCCGGGTCCTCGACGGGGATGGCCGCCAGCTCCGGGGGCAACTGGTCAGCGGGATAGGCCGGCACATCAAGCTGGGCCAGGGAGACCAGGGGCGCGCCGGGATCGGCCCGGCCACCGGACCGGTCGACGATGCAGGCGGCCACCACGACATTCCCGCCCGCCTTGCGGATCGCCTCGACGCACTCGCGCGACGACAGGCCGGTGGTCACGATGTCCTCGACCATGGCCACCCGCGCGCCCTCGGGGATTTCAAAGGCCCGCCGGAGCCGGAATTCTCCCCCTTCCCGCTCGACATAGACCGAGGGGACGCCCAGGTGGCGGGCCGTCTCGTAGCCCGGGATGATCCCCCCCACGGCCGGGGAGACGCAGATGTCCACCTCGCCCACCTCGGCGCGGATCCTTGCGGCCAGGGCGCTGCAGAGGCGCTCGGTCCGGTCAGGATGCTGGAAGACCAGGTTCTTCTGCAGGAAGACGCCGGAATGCAGGCCGCTCGAGAGCACGAAGTGGCCTTCACGCAGGGCGCCGGCGGCGCGGAACTCGTCGAGGACCTGTTCGGTGTTCATGGGG
>NZ_JADBZL010000056.1:0-16563 GCF_020402505.1 Phenylobacterium sp.
CTGCTCCGCGAGGCCCTGGACCGCCTCTACCGGGCGGCCTGATCGCTGGCCTTGCGCATCAGGGGAGTTGATCCCGGCGCGGAGTGCGCCATATCAACACCTCCCGTCCGGCCTTGTCCGGACCCGCGAATCGAGGAGCCCCGCATGGGTACTGTCGCCGTCACAGACGAGTCCTTCGAAGCCGACGTCCTGAAGTCCGGCAAGCCCGTGCTGGTGGACTTCTGGGCGGAATGGTGCGGCCCCTGCAAGCAGATCGCCCCGGCCCTGGAGCAGATCGCCGCGGAGCTGGGCGAGCAGGTCACCGTGGCCAAGCTGAACATCGAGGACTCTCCGAACACCCCCAGCCGCTACGGCGTTCGCGGCATCCCGACCATGATGCTGTTCAAGGACGGTCAGATGACGGCCATGAAGGTCGGCGCCATGCCCAAGCAGAAGATCGTCGACTGGCTGAACGAGTCCGGCGTCGGCTGAGCGGTCCGCCTAGACGCCGGGGATCCGGGCAGGGTCTTTCCGCTCAGGCGAGACGGCGGCGAGGTGACCACGCAACCTGAAACCGGAGGCTCCGGGCTCCGCCTCCGGGACATCCGTCCCTTACGCCCAATCCTCGGCAGGAAGTCAGTCTTGATGGTTCATGGGCTCTGCGCCTTGGCGTCCGCCGCGATCGTCCTCAACCTCGCCGTCTCGGGGGTCGGGCGCGCTGCGGAGCCCATGCAGGTGACGACCTATCCCCGGGAGTTCTTCGACGGCTTTGCGCCCAGCACCGCGCTCGACATGGTTGCACGGGTTCCGGGCTTCACCCTCGATCAGGGTGAAGCCCGTCGCGGGTTTGGGGACACCGGTGGCAATGTCCTGATCAACGGGGCGAGGCCCGGATCCAAGGCGGGAGGACCGCGGGACGCGCTGGCGAGAATCCCGGCCTCTGCCGTCGTGCGGATCGATCTGGTCACCAATCCCACGACCAGTGAGGCCTCCGGCCAGACCGTGATCGTGAACCTGATCCTCCGGGAGACCAGCCTTTCAGGCTCCTGGGGCGTCTCGGTCTCCAGTAACCGCGAAGGGGATATCCGCCCCTACATGGAGGCCAGCCTGTCGGGCCCGGTCGGCGGATGGCGGGCCTCCGGAAGAGTGCAGTTCGACGCCTGGAGAGATCCATCCGACGGCGTCCGCAGGCGGACCGGACCCGCGGGTGAACCTGACCTGTTCGAACAGGAGTCCCGCCTTGCGGACGAGGTGGAGATAACGCTCTCCGGCGATGCCCGTCGGGAGGCCTTTGGCGGCGAGCTCGTACTCAACGGACGGGTGGAGGGAGAGGACTCCAACACCCGGTTCAGCGGACCCGGATTCCTCGGTCGCGCTCCTGCGGGGCTGGCGGACCAGTTCCGCGGCGTCTCCTTCGCGGAGGACGTTGTCGAGGCCGAGTTCGGTGGAGAGTGGACGAGACAGTTTCCGAACGCCTGGTCCTTCAAGGTCCTCAGCCTCGCCAGCTGGCGACACGAGGCGGCGGCCAGCAGCAGCCGGATCGAGACTCCTCCCGGGATCGCAGCTTCAGAGACCACCGCGAATTCGCAGCGCACGCTGATCGAGTGGGTCGGTCGGGGGACCGCTTCGGTGGATCTCGGCGGCCGTCTTCGCCCTGAGTTCGGGGCTGAGGCGGCCTTCAACCGTCTGGACTCGGCTCTGGCCTTCGCAAGCCGCAACGCCTCCGGCGAGCTGACCCCGATCCTCCTCCCGGCCGCAAACATCGTGGTGGACGAGCAGCGCGCCGAAGCCTTTGTCAACCTCGCCTACGATGTGGCGCCCCGATGGACGCTGGACGCGAGGGCGGCGACGGAGTGGTCCGAGATCTCCGTGACCGGCGACGCCCGAAACCGGCAGCGGCTGACATTCTTCAAGCCGGCCCTGTCCCTGGCGTGGCGCCCGAACCCCAACGCCACCCTGGACATTGGCCTGCGCCGGACCGTCGGACAGCTGGATTTCGACGCCTTCGCCGCCTCCACCGAGGTCGGGATCGACCGCTCCCTGGGGGGCAATGCGCAGTTGAGACCGCAGACCGAGACGCGCGCGAGCCTCGATCTCGACTTCCGGGGACGCGAGGGCCTGGCCCTGAACGCCGGGATCTTCCACGAGTGGCGCGAGGATGTCCTGGAGCCCGTCATCCTTCCAGGCGGGGACTTCGGTCTGGGCAACGCCGATCGCGCCCGGGTCTGGGGGGCGACCGTCGGAGCCTCCGCATCCCTGTCCTGGCTGGCTCCCGGATTGCGCCTGGATGCGCGCGGGGAGTGGCGGGACTCCGTGTTCGAGGACCCTCTCTCGGGCCAGTCCCGACCTCTGACGGCCCTCATCCCCTGGACCTACTCGGTCGAGCTGCGCCAGGACCTTCCCGCACACAAGCTGTCGTGGAGCATCCAGGTGGACGGACAGGACGCCGAGGTCGACTATTTCGTTCCGGAAGTGAACGTCTTCGAGATCGATCCTGAGGTTCGCATGTCCGTCGAGAGCAGCCATTTCGGGGCCCTCAAGCTGAGGTTCACCGTCTACAATCCCCTTGGCCGGCGATACACCAACGAACGGACCTTCTTCGCACCGACGCGGGCGGCGGCGATCACGGGGCGGGAGTACAGGCGGTGGGAAGAGGGCCGGTATTTCTGGTTCACTGTGAAAAACGCCTTCTGACCCGGCTCGAAGCGCCGGCGCCTTCCTGGCGATACGCGGTCTAACTCGGCCAGGTCTCCGGGCTCAGGGCCAGAACCTCGCCGGCGAAGTGAAGGCCGCCGCAGATCACCACCCGGGGCGCCGGCCCCTCGCCCCCGAGGGCCAGAGCCACGGCGTCGCTGACATCCGGCGCGGTCTCCACCGTCAGTCCCTCCGCCCTCGCCGCCTCGGCCAGGGCCTCCGGCGAGAGCGCGGTGGGCGAATCGAAGGTGGTGGCCACGACCTTCAGCGGCTGGTCCCGGAAGGCGGCGAAGAAGCCCCTCGGATCCTTCCGCGCGAACTGGCCCACGACCAGGACCAGGGGGCGTCCGTCCCGGGCGCCCATCTCGGCGCAGGTGCGGGCGAGGGCCTCCGCGCCGTGCGGGTTGTGGGCGCCGTCGAGCCAGAGGTCCGATCCCCGGGCGGCGGCCAGCCGGCCCAGGGGGCCGTCCTTCAGGCGCTGGAAACGGCCCGGCCAGTCCGCCGCCGCCGCCCCGGCTCCGAGGGCCTCGTCAGTGATCCGCGGATCGCCCAGGGCCCGGAGGGCCAGGGCCGCCAGGCCGGCGTTGTCGAACTGGTGCGGCCCCGGCAGGGCCGGCGGGGGCAGGTCGAGCAGGCCATCCGGCGTCTGGACCATCAACCGACCCCTTTCGCTCCAGATGTCCGCATCCCGGCCCACCAGGGTCAGGGGCGCCCCGAGGGACTCCGCCTCCGCCAGAATCACCGCCAGGGCCTCGTCCCGCTGCCTGGCGCAGACCACGGGCCGTCCCGCCTTGATGATGCCCGCCTTCTCCCAGGCGATCTTGGAAAGCTCCGGGCCCAGCATCTCCAGATGGTCGTAGTCCACCGGGGTGATCACCGAGACGGCGGGGGAGGGAAAGATGTTGGTGGCGTCGAAGCGACCGCCCAGGCCGACCTCGATGAGGCAAAGATCGGCCGGGGTCTCGGCGAAGGCCGTGAAGGCCAGGACGGTGGTGATCTCGAAGAAGCTGATCGGCTCGCCGGCGTTGGTGGCCTCGAGGCGATCGGTGAGCGCATCGAGGGCCTCGTCGGTGATCAGCCGCCCGGCGATGCGGATACGCTCGGCGAACCGCACCAGGTGCGGCGAGGTCAGAACATGGACCGACAGGCCCGCCGCCTCCGCCATAGCCCTCAGAAAGGCGGTAGTGGATCCCTTGCCATTCGTCCCGGCCACGTGAATCACCGGCGGCAGGCGCAGGTCCGGGCGCCCGAGGGCCTCAAGCAGTCGCTCGACCCGGCCCGTCGTGAGGTCGATGAGAGAGGGATGGTTCGCCCTCAGGCGCTGGATGACGGCGTCCGAGGCCCGGATCGAATCGTACATGGTCCCGGACGGTGACTAGGCCGCCCGGGCCTTGGCGCGCCCCAGCATCAGCGTCTTGAGCACCGAAGCCAGGACGTCCGGCAGTTCCGAGCGTGCGGCGACGAGATCGACCATGCCGCGCTCAACGAGGAACTCGGCGCGCTGGAAGCCTGGCGGCAGGACCTCGCGGATGGTCTGCTCGATGACCCGACGCCCTGAGAAGGCGATCATGGCGTTGGGCTCGGCGATGTGGATGTCGCCCAGCATGGCGTAGGAGGCCGAGACCCCGCCGGTGGTCGGGTCGGTCAACACCACGATATAGGGCAGTCCCGCCGCCTTGACCTCGTTGAGGGCCAGGGTGGTGCGGGCCATCTGCATGAGGGAGAGGGTCCCCTCCTGCATGCGGGCCCCACCCGAGGCGGTGAAGATGACGAGGGGGACCTTGCGGCGGACGGCCTCCTCGGCGGCCTTGATGAAGGCCTCGCCGGCGCCCATGCCGAGGGAGCCGCCCATGAAATTGAAGTCCTGGACGACGACCACCGCAGGCTCGCCGCGGATGCTCCCGAATCCGATTGCCATGGAGTCCTGCTCGCCGGTCGCCTTGCGGGCGGCCTTAAGGCGGTCGGCGTAGGGCTTCTCGTCGGGGAACTTCAGCGGATCATCCACGACGACAGGCGAGGGAATGCGCTCAAACCGGCCGTCGTCGAAGGTGTAGCGCAGGCGCTGGGCCGCCCCGATCCGCATATGGCTGCCCGACGGCGTGACCCAGAGGGCGGCCTCGAGGTCCGGGCGATAAAGCATTTCGCCGGTATCGGGACACTTGACCCAGAGATTGTCGGGGGTCTCTCGCTTGGCGACCAGGTTGCGGACCCCGGGCGCAATCTTGGCCAGCCAGCCGCCGCGCTCACGGGGGGGCTGGGCGGGCTTTCCGGATTTCTCGTCCCTCTGGTCCGCCATCGCCATACTGCGCCTATGCCCCGCGACCCGGCGTCCTCGCCGTGCGGACAGACTTAGCCAGCGCCGCGACTTTTGTAAGCACCCGGGCGGTCACGTCTTCGTTTGCGGCCAGGGCGTCGGCCACCTCGTCGACCAGGGCCGAGCCGACGACGACGGCGTCGGAGATCCGGGCGACCTCGGCGGCCCTCTCCTCCGTGCGGACCCCGAAGCCGACGGCGACCGGCAGGCCGGAAGCGGCGCGGACCCGCTCGACATTGGGCGCCACGGCGCCGGCGTCAGCCTCCTTCACGCCGGTCACGCCGGCGACAGAGACATAGTAGACGAAGCCCGAGGTCCGCCGGACGACCACCGGCAGGCGGCGGTCATCGGTGGTGGGTGTGGCCAGGCGGATAAGGGACAGGTCGTGGGCGTCCAGGGCGTCGGCGAGGGGATCCGCCTCCTCCGGCGGGATGTCCACGACGATCAGCCCGTCCACGCCCGCCTCGGCGGCGGCGCGGGCGAAGGCGGCGTAGCCGGGCGTCTCGAGGGGGTTGGCGTAGCCCATCAGGATGACCGGGGTTTCGGCGTCCTTGCGACGGAAGGCGGCGACCAGGTCGAGGGTCTTCTGCAGGGTCATGCCGTGGGCCAGGGCCCGCTGGGCGGCGCGCTGGATGGGCGGCCCCTCGGCCATGGGATCGGAGAAGGGAAAGCCCACCTCGATCAGGTCGGCGCCTGCGGCCGGCAGGCCTTCGAGGATGGCGAGGGCGGTCTCCGGGTCCGGGTCGCCAGCCATGACGTAGGTGATAAAGCCAGCCCTGCCCTCGGCGCGCAGGCGCGCAAAGCGGGCGTCGATCCGTGAGCGGCTCAAATCGTACGCCCCAGGGCCTGTGCAACCGTGTTGACGTCCTTGTCGCCCCGGCCCGAAAGGTTGACCACGACGATCCCGTCAGGACCCAGCCCGGCGCAGATCTCCGGCAGGCGGGCCAGGGCGTGGCTGGTCTCCAGGGCCGGGATGATCCCCTCCAGCTCGGCGCACAGCTGGAAGGCGTCCAGGGCCTCGCGGTCGGTGCAGGTCATGTACTCGGCCCGGCCGACGTCATGGAGGAAGGCGTGCTCGGGGCCGATCCCGGGATAGTCGAGCCCGGCCGAGATGGAGTGGGCCTCGGTGATCTGGCCGACCATGTCCTGGATGAGGTAGGTGCGGTTGCCATGCAGGACCCCGGGCCGGCCGCCGTTGATGGCCGCCGCGTGCCGGTCGGTGTCCATGCCGTCGCCCGAGGCCTCGACCCCGATCAGACGGACGCCTTCGTCGTTGAGAAAGGGATGGAACATGCCGATGGCGTTCGAGCCGCCGCCCACGCAGGCCACGACCGCATCGGGAAGACGGCCCTCGATCTCGAGGATCTGCTCGCGGGTCTCGCGGCCGATCACCGCCTGGAACTCGCGGACCATCTCGGGATAGGGGTGCGGCCCCGCCGCCGAGCCGATCAGGTAGTAGGTGTCGTGGACATTGGTGACCCAGTCGCGCAGGGCCTCGTTCATGGCGTCCTTGAGGGTGGCGGAACCCGAGGTCACGGGCTCGACCCGGGCCCCCAGCAGGTTCATCCGGAACACGTTGGGCTTTTGCCGCTCGACGTCGACGGCGCCCATGTAGACCACGCAGGGCAGGCCGAAGCGGGCGCAGACCGTGGCGGTGGCCACGCCATGCTGGCCGGCCCCGGTTTCGGCGATGATGCGCGTCTTGCCCATCCGCATGGCCAGCAGGATCTGGCCCATGCAGTTATTGATCTTGTGCGCGCCGGTGTGGTTCAGCTCCTCACGCTTCAGATAGACCTTGGCCCCGCCGAACCGTCGGGTCAGGCGCTCGGCGAAGTAGAGCGGGCTGGGCCGGCCGACATAGTGCTTGAGGTAGCCGTCGAGCTCGCCGCGGAAGGCCGGGTCCGCGATGGCGGCGCGGAAGGCGGCCTCAAGCTCGTGCACCAAGGGCATGAGGGTTTCCGGGACATACCGGCCGCCATAGTCGCCGAAGCGACCGGAGGCGTCAGGGTAGGCGGAATAGTCGTTGAGCGGTGCGATCTGGTTCACGTCAGGCCTGTGGTCGGGCTCGGCGAACAGCGTCGAGGAAGGCCGAGATCAGAGAGGGGTCCTTTAGTCCGGGACCGCGCTCCACGCCAGAGGAAACGTCCGCCATCGGGGCCCCGGAAACCTCGAGGGCCTCGGCCACGTTCCAGGGGTCGAGGCCGCCGGCGAGGAACCAGGGGCGAGCGGGGCGGAAGTCCCTCACAAGCGTCCAGTCAAAGGCCACGCCAAGGCCGCCGGTCAGGGTCGCACCCTTGGGCGGGCGGGCGTCGAGGAGCAGGTGATCGGCGACCTCCGACCAGTCCAATGCGACGGCGAGGTCCGCGGGCTCGCCCACCGGAAGGGCGCGGATCACGCCTGCGCCGGTCCGGGCCGCAACCTCCGCTCCTCGGGACGGCGGTTCGGCGCCGTGGAGCTGGATGAAGTCAGGATCGAGGGTGCGGGCGATCCGGTCGACCAGACCATCATCGGCGTCGACCGTGATGGCGCAGATCCGGACCCCCGCCGCCCGGGCGGGCGCCGCCAGCCTCGCGGCGGCCTCCGGTTCCACGAACCGGGGGCTTGGAGGATAGAAGTTGAAGCCCAGGAAGCCGGCGCCTCCGGCCACAGCAGCCTCAACGCCGTCGGGGGTCGCAAGTCCGCAGATCTTGGCGGGAAGGCGCATGGCCGCCATTAGGGGCAGGAGGCCTTCGACTTCAAGGGGCGAGGATCAGCGGCCGGACTTCAGGAGGTCTCGGATTTCGCCGAGGAGGGTCTCCTCCGCCGAAGGGGCAGGCGGCGGCGGCGCCTCTGCAGCCTGGGCCCGGCGCAGGGCGTTGACGCCCTTGACCAGAAGGAAGACCACCCAGGCGACGATCAGGAACTGGATAAGGGTGTTGAGGAGGGCGCCATACTGGATGGCGACCATCTCATCGATCCTGGTGGCGGGATTGTCAGCCTTCAGGACCCAGTTCATCTGCGAGAAATCGACCCCGCTCAACAGCAGGCCGACGGGCGGCATGACCACGTCCTCGACAAGCGACGTAACGATCTTGCCGAACGCGCCGCCGATGATGACGCCGACTGCGAGGTCGACGACATTGCCGCGGGCGATGAACTCGCGGAACTCGCCCAGTATGGTCATGAATTCCCCCCCTGGATGTCTGGGCGCGGCCTGTCGCCGCAGATCAGTCGTCGGCGTTGAGCCGGACCCTCAGTTCCTTGCCGCTCTTGAAGAAGGGCACGTGCTTGGCCCGTACGGACACCGACTCTCCGGTCCGCGGATTGCGGCCCGACCGGGCGCCTCGGGACCGGACGGAGAAGGCGCCGAATCCCCGGAGCTCCACCCGGCCCCCGCCTTCCAGGGCCTGGATCATACGGTCGAGGATGACCGAAACGACGCGCTCGATGTCCTTCTGGGTAAGGTGAGGGTTCTCTTCCGCCAGCCTGGCGATGAGTTCGGACTTGATCATGTCCCTTGCCACCCTGGCGTCTGGCCGCCGGATCCCGCGCCGGCGCCCGCCCACTTCAGCGCAAATCCCTTTGGCGTCAAGCCCTTGGACAAGAACTGATCGCAAACAAGAACGGCGGACCCGTCGCCCGGTCCGCCGTGGAATGTCGCGGCGCCCCCGAAGGGACGCCGCAGGGTCATCGGGCTGGAAGGCTTAGTCCTTCTGGGCCTTCTCACGAAGGGCTGCGCCCAGGATGTCGCCCAAGGAGGCGCCGGAGTCCGAAGATCCGAACTTCTCGATGGCTTCCTTCTCCTCGACCATCTCCAGGGCCTTGATGGACAGGGAGACCCGGCGGGCCGCCTTATCGACCAGGGTGATCTGGGCGTCGACGCGGTCTCCCACAGCGAAGCGCTCGGGGCGCTGGTCGGCGCGGTCGCGGGACAGGTCGGACTTTCGGATAAAGGCCGACATGGGCGCGTCGTCCTCACCGAAGCGGACCTCGATGCCGCCGGAGGTGACCTCGGTGACGGTGACGGTCACGGTCTGCCCCTTGCGGAAGACATCGCCAGACATCGGATCGCCCGCGAGCTGCTTGATGCCCAGGGAGATGCGCTCCTTCTCGACATCGACATCCAGCACCCGCGCCTTGACCATCTCGCCCTTGTGGTAGCGGGTGATGGCTTCCTCGCCGGGTACGTTCCAGTCGATATCCGACAGGTGCACCATGCCGTCGATATCGTTGTCCAGGCCCAGGAACAGACCGAACTCGGTCGCGTTCTTGACCTCGCCCTCGACCGTGGAGCCGACGGGATGCGCAGCCAGGAAGGCCTCCCAGGGGTTGTCCATGGCCTGCTTGAGGCCGAGGGACACCCGGCGCTTGGACGGGTCGACGTCGAGCACGACCACATCGACTTCCTGGGAGGTCGAGACGATCTTGCCGGGGTGGACGTTCTTCTTGGTCCAGGACATTTCCGAGACGTGGACCAGGCCCTCGACGCCGGCTTCCAGCTCCACAAAGGCGCCGTAGTCGGTGATGTTGGTGATCCGGCCGGTCAGGCGGGCGCCCACGGGATACTTGGCCTCGACGCCATCCCAGGGGTCGGACTGAAGCTGCTTCATGCCCAGAGAGATGCGCTGGGTGTCAGGATTGATCTTGACGATCTGGACCCGGACCGTGTCGCCCACGGCCAGCACCTGGCTGGGGTGGTTGACGCGCTTCCAGCTCATGTCGGTAACGTGCAGCAGGCCGTCGATGCCGCCTAGGTCCACAAAGGCGCCGTAGTCGGTGATGTTCTTGACCACGCCTTCGCGGATCTCGCCTTCCTGCAGCTGGCCGACGAGTTCGGTGCGCTGTTCGGCGCGCGCCTCTTCAAGGATGGCGCGGCGGGAGACGACGATGTTGCCCCGCGGGCGGTCCATCTTGAGGATGGCGAAGGGCTGCTCCTTGCCCATCAGCGGGCCGACGTCGCGAACCGGCCGGATGTCCACCTGGGAGCCCGGCAAGAAGGCCGAGGCGCCGCCCAGATCGACGGTGAAGCCGCCCTTCACGCGGCCGACGATGGCGCCCATGACGGGCTCGTTGCGGGCGTGGACGCCTTCCAGACGGGTCCAGGCTTCCTCGCGGCGGGCCTTCTCGCGGCTGATGACCGCCTCACCCAGGGCGTTCTCCACGCGCTCGAGGAAGACCTCGACGGTGTCGCCGACGGCCAGCTGAGGCTTGCCCTCGTCTCCGGCGCCGAATTCCTTGATGGAGACGCGGCCCTCGGTCTTGAGGCCCACGTCTATGATCGCAAAGTCCTTCTCTAGGCCCACGATCGTCCCCTTGACCACCTGGCCCTCCATGAAGTCGCGTCCGCCAAGGGACTCGTTCAGAAGGGTCGCGAAATCGTCGCGGGAAGGGTTCAGGCCAGCATCATCTGCCATGGTGTTCTTTCATCAGTCGGTATGACCCGGGCCTGCGCCGCCGGCCAGGCGGACGGGCTCCCGGAGTCGGGTTGGGGGTGAAACCGAAGGCGCGGTATCCCGCGCCGGTGGATGCCCGCGGCTTGAGAGGAAAGGACGCGATGGGATTTGCCTTCCGGGTCAGGCCCGGCCGGCGCGCGCCGCCTCGACAATGCGGCGGGCCGCATCGGCGGCGTGGTCTATAGTCATTTCGGACGTATCCAGCAAGACCGCGTCCGGTGCCCTGGCCATGGGGGCGTCGGCGCGGCCGCCGTCCCGGGCGTCCCGCTGGCGGATGTCCCCGAGCACGTCCGCGAGGCTGACGGACTCGCCCTGGGCGGTCAGCTGGCGCCAACGGCGTTCGGCGCGGACCTCCGGACGGGCGGTGACGAAGATCTTGGCCGGGGCCCAGGGGGCGATCACCGTGCCGATGTCGCGCCCGTCCAGCACCGCCCCGCCCGGACGGCGGGCGAAGCCGACCTGTGCGGCGTTGAGCGCGGCGCGCACTCCCGGATGGATCGCCACACGGCTGGCCAGCTCGCCGGCCTCGCGGGTCCGGAAGGCCGGGTCATCCAGGGCCATCAGGTCGATCGCCCCGGCGACCCGGGCGACGGCCTCGGAATCGTCCGGATCGATCCCCGCCCGGGAGGCGGCGACGCCCACCGCCCGGTAGAGGAGACCCGTGTCGAGCACGGGAAGCCCATAGGCCCGCCCCAGGCGGGCCGCGACCGTCCCCTTGCCGGAGGCGGCCGGACCGTCGACGGCGATCACAAGGTCCGCGTTCACGCTGCGGAGATGTCTGCGCCGAGGCCGCGCATCATGTCCACGAACCCCGGAAAACTGGTGGCGATCATGCCGGGCTCATCGACACAGACCTGCGAGTCCGCCGCCATCCCCAACACGAGGTGGGACATAGCGATCCGGTGGTCCCCCCGGGTGACAACGTCGGCGCCGCCGACGGGCGGGCGGTTGGCGCCGGCGCCGGTGACCAGCAGGCCCTCGGGTTCCTCCGCGACGGCGAGGCCGCAGGCGGAGAGGCCCGCAGACATCAGGGCGATCCGGTCGCTCTCCTTGACCCGCATTTCACCGATGCCCCGCATGCGGGTGACGCCCTCGGCGAAGGCCGCCGCGACCGCCAGGATGGGGTATTCATCAATCATCGACGGCGCGCGCTCCGGCGGTACGTCAACGCCCCTTAGGGCTGAGTGGCGGGCGGTGACGTCGCCGACCGGCTCTCCCCCCTCGTCCCTTTCGTTCGTGATGACGAGTTCCGCCCCCATCTCCCGGAGAGTGATCAGAAGACCTGTCCGCAGCGGATTGAGAAGGACGCCCTCCACCGTCACTTCGGAGCCCGGCGTGACGAGGGCCGCCACCAGGGGGAAGGCTGCCGAAGAGGGATCGCCAGGAACGCGGATCGTTGTCCCGCAAAGGGACTGCCCCCCGGCCAGGGTGATCCGCCGGCCCTCGGGCAGGTCCGCAACCCCTACCTGGGCGCCGAAGCCGCGCAGCATCCGCTCGGTATGGTCCCGGGTCGGCTCGGGCTCGATCACCACTGTGTCGCCCCGGGCGTTGAGGCCGGCCAGCAGGACGGCGGACTTGACCTGGGCGGAGGGCTCGGGAAGCCGGTATTCGATCGCCTGGAGGCCCCCGCCGCGCAGGGTCAGCGGTAACCGGCCGCCGGAGCGGTGCAGGAAGCGGGCGCCCATTTCGGCCAGGGGCTTCATCACCCGGTTCATGGGACGGCTGCGCAGGGACCCATCGCCGGTGAAGGTGGCGGCGAGATCAAAGCCGGACGCCGCACCCAGAATGAGCCGGACACCGGTGCCTGCATTGCCGCAGTCGATGACGTCGGCGGGTTCTGACAAGCCGCCGCGCCCGACGACGCGCCACCGGCCGCCGCCAAGGGCGTCCACTTCGGCCCCGAAGGCGCGCATGGCCGCCGCCGAGCGCAGGACATCCTCACCCTCCAGAAGGCCCTCCACCTCTGTGACGCCGTGCGCCAGGGCGCCGAAGATCAGGGCGCGGTGCGAGATCGACTTGTCGCCAGGGGCCCGGACCCGGCCCCGCAGGGGCCCGCCGCGGCGGGCGCACAGGGCGGTCGTCTGACCATTGGAGGACATGACGAGGATAAACTCCGACGGGAGGCGGAACGGGTCAGGCGCACCTGAAGGGCTTTGCTTTTGACAGTGGCGCCGCCGCATGGCAAGGGAGCCGGCCTTCAATCCCAACCTGACCAGAGGCCCGCCCATTGGCCCTTCCTGAACTTGGCGCAAAGCAGATCTGCCCCAACTGCCAGGCGAGATTCTACGACCTGAACCGTCGGCCGGCGCACTGTCCCAAGTGCGGCCACGACTTTGATCCTGACGAGGCTGTCCGCACCCGGCGCGTTCGCGCCCGCGCCGCCCCTGCGGGCCGCGATATCGAGGACGAGGCCGAAGATCAGGTCCTCGACGCCGGCGTCGAGGCCGAGGAGGAGGAAGAGGACGAGGCTGTCACTCCGGAACTCGACGCCGCCGTGGACGATCCGGTCCTGGTGGTCGACGACGAGGACGGCGAGGTCATCGCCCCGCCCGAGGACGACCTGGCCGCCTTCCAGGAGGAGGACGACCTGGACGACGAGGACGCCGGCGTCCCCTTCCTCGAGGACGAGGAGGATGACTTCGATGACGCCGACCTCGACGGGCTGCCCGGCGAGGGCGGACCGGATGACTAGGGTGCAGGCCGGTTCGGGCGGCGGCGATTTTTCCCCCTTGGCGGGCTTGATCGCCGCGATCCGCCGGACTAGGTTCCGCGCCTTCCCGGACAGGCCTTTTGGCTGGGACGGGGACCCGAGACCTCGGGGCTATAGCTCAGTTGGTAGAGCGCTTGAATGGCATTCAAGAGGTCAGCGGTTCGACTCCGCTTAGCTCCACCATAAGCCCCCCGCCGCAAAACGGCGGGGGGTTTTCCCGTTCCGGAGGGGTGCGGGGCGGTGAGGGCCTATGTTCCGACGACGGGATCGGCGTCTTCCAGCAGGCCTATCAAGGCGGGATCCGTCTCCAGTTCACGCCAGTGTACGTGGGAGACGAAGCCTCCGGCCTTTGGATGGCCCACGCCCGTAAAACCCACCTTGGCCGCCTGGCGCATGGACCAGACCAGGTTCAGCACCTCGTCCCGCGCACGATCGGGCGCCAGGTCCCAGACCCCCGCACGGCGGGCCAGATACTCCTGGACCGTCAGGAGGATCTCCTCGGAGGTGTTTTCGACAAGGTCGATCCCGTCCCGCTCGTACTCTTCGGCGGTATGCCTGACCTGCCGAAAGAGGATGTCCAGAAGACTGAACCTGTGCCCGTCCGCCCTGGAGACATTGGTCTTGAACAGGACCAACATCAGCGGGTCGGTTTCTTCATCATGCACCCACCTGCCGATGAATGCGCCCGGCTCGTTGGTGATGATCGCATCCTTGCCCATGATCGCGGCCAGCGAATAGGGACCCGAAGTCTGCCCGATATAGAGGCTGCAGTAGGCGATCAGGCAGGCGTCTTCCCCATCTACGAAGCTAGGTGACCGCGCCAGGTCCAAGAGGTCCGGAGAGGCGCAGTCCACCGGCGTCATCGTGGCGTCGCCGATACGGACGACGAAGAAACCCCTGGCCATCAGGAAGTTTATGGCCTCGACATAGTTGGAGATCGAGGCGTTCCTGAAGTCATGGTAGCCGGCGTGCAACCAGCCGGATTCGCGGACGTGCACGACAGCAATCGGCTTGTCGGCGGGGATTCCGTACTTGGCGTAGAGATCCGACCTGCGATCTTCGAAGTAGGAGGGCTTGATGAGGTTCGGAAGCGAGCCCGCATGCCCGACCGCATGCTGGTAGAAGATACCGTAGAGGAGACCATGGCCCTTGATCACGGTCTTGCCGAAAAAATCGATCTCGGGGATCTGGAAGGCGTCGATGTAGACGGCGAACATCTCTCCGCCGTCCAGGTCGGATGCCCTGCAGAGGGTGAATCCGGCCCTTGACAGGGTCTGCACGGCAAACTCCGAACAGGGCGGGCTGCAGAGGACCACCAGGATCCGTTCCGGCGGCACGCGGTACAGCCAGGAGACGAACACCGGGTCCTGCCAGAGATGGCCGAATCGTCCGGTAATGTCGTGCAGGAAGATCAGGTCGAAGGTCTTGTTCTCCTGAGTTTCCAGGCGGCGGACAGCCCTTCGGAACGGACCAAACCTGTCCCGGAACTCCTGGAACATCTGCAGCATTGAATTCATGGGCTGTACCCGCCTGAGCCGGACCTTTCCCGATTGGAAGAGGCCAGACCCCGGCGATCCTGATTCGGCGGGGTGTCGGGGATCAAAGGCTATCCCTCGCCCCACGACCCGACAAGGTGAAGCGGGGCGCTTCCGCCCTTCCGCAAGCGATGGAAATCCGACATCACGCCGGCGGGCTGAGCTCCACGAGGCCCAGTTTCGCCAGCCAGAGAAGGGCGCGGAGTCTGTTGCGGCCGCCGCCGCCCGCCGCCGCCAGCAGGTCGCCGACCGTGCGGGGACCGGCCTGGGCGAGCCGGTGGATCTGGCGGATCATGTCCGGCGGCATGCGGACCGGGTCGAGGACATATGAAGTCATTCGAAGGCGCAGGAGGTCCTCAAGCGCCGACTCGCCGCCCGCGGGCGCGCTGACGGACCAGTCTCCCCCGAGGCGCCGGGTCGGGAAATGCCCGAAGACGCGTGCAGGATCGGGTCTCAGCGGCCAGGTGGACGAAGGGGCTGAAGCCCCTGATCTCAGCCGGTTCAGTTCAGCCGCAAGGGCCCCATAGCGCATCAGGATGACGGGCCAGTCGTACTCTGCGAGGGCGCGGGCGCGACCCGAAGCCCCCATGCGAGCGCGCAGGTCCGGGCTGTCCGCCAGCTCGCCGATCCGCTGGGCCAGGACGGGCAGATCTGCAGCCGTGGCCATGCTGTACTGGCCGATGAAGCGATCGTAGGTATCGATCTGCAGGGCATGGCGCAGGGCCAGATCGATGGCGGCGCCGTCCGGCGGGGCGGTGACCGGAATCCGGAAACCGTCCTGACCGTCGCGCACCGTGTCACGATAGCCGTTCCAGTCCGAGACAAGAACCGGCAGGCCCGAGGCCATGGCCTCGACCGGCGTAATCCCGAAGGTCTCCTGGATGTTGTCCGAGATGGAAACGAAGACGTCGGCCGCGCACCAGGCCCGACGATAGGCGACCACGTCACCCCCCTCCGCGTGCAGGAACCGCACGGAGGGCGCCAGGGCCCTCTGGGCGTCCCGATAGGATTCGGCGATCGCCTCGTTGTGGAACTGCCCCGCCTCGATGCAGACAAGGCGCCGGCCGGCGGCGGCGCGCTCCAGGGCCAGGTAGACGGGAGCGGGATTGGCCTTGGCGTGGAAGGACAGGCGCCCCGCGAACAGGAAGACCACCTCCTCGGGCGCCAGGTCGAGGTCCCTCCGCGCCGCGGCGATGTCCTCAGGCGGGCGCGCCTGGGCGGCGACATCCACCCCGAGGGGAATCACGGGCAGCTCGATTTCCGAGAACCGGGTCGCGCCGTAATGCTCGGCCAGCCAGGCCCGGCGTTCGGACATGAGGGCTCGGACAAGGGTGACCGCCGCGGTGGAGGTGCAGATCAGGGCGTCCCAGGGCTGGAAGGGCGCGCCGGCGAGGTCGCCCAGACTGTCCATGGCCCCCAGGGAGGACAGGGTATGGGTGACGCCGAACAGGCTGTAGGCCCCTGGGCCCTCCCGGTTCCGGTCATGCGCCAGGGCCACAGGGATGGGACCGGGATGGTAGAGCGCCCCGGGAAAAGCCGGGGGCGGCGCCGTCGATCCCTGCTCGCGCCAGACCAGCCGGCCGGCGAAGCCCTCTCGCTTCAGCTGCTCCATCATCGCGCCCGATACGCCCCGGCCAAAGCCATAGACATCGACATCGGACCATTCTCGGGCGATCGCGCGAAACAGGGACTTGCCGACGGCCTGCCGGCCCATCAGCTTGGCGTCCGTCGAATAGCCGTCTCCCACATAGTGGATGGCGAAGGGCATGGATGCTGTCATGTCGCCTTGGTGCGACGTCGCGGGGCGGGGCGCAAGCCCGACGCATCCTTCCGGCCGCCCATATTGAAAGCCCGGCGCGGACGCGCCACATGAAGGGGGAGGCGGTGCGGGCCGGAACC
>NZ_JADBZL010000057.1:0-35698 GCF_020402505.1 Phenylobacterium sp.
CTCGTCGACCGTCATGTCGAGGACGTCGGAGATGGACTTGCCCTTGAACAGGATCTCGAGGGTCTCGCGGTTGTAGCGACGGCCCTGGCAGACGTCGCAGGTCACATAGACGTCCGGCAGGAAGTGCATCTCGATCTTGATCAGGCCGTCGCCCTGGCAGGCCTCGCAGCGTCCGCCCTTGACGTTGAAGCTGAACCGACCCGGGCCGTAGCCCCGGGCCTTGGCCTCAGGCAGGCCGGCGAACCAGTCCCGGATGGGCTGGAAGGCGCCGGTATAGGTCGCCGGATTGGAGCGCGGCGTCCGGCCGATGGGGGACTGGTCGATGTCGATGACCTTGTCGAAGTGCTGCAGGCCCTCGATCCGGTCGTGGGGCGCCGGGGTGTCGGCGGCGTTGTGGAGGCGCCGGGCTGCGGCCTTGTAGAGGGTCTCGATGGTGAAGGTCGACTTGCCGCCGCCGGAAACGCCGGTGATGCAGGTCAGGGTCCCGACAGGAATCTCCGCCGTCACGGACTGGAGGTTGTTCCCGGTAGCGCCGATCACCTTCAGGACCTTGGCGCCCTTCACCGATCGCCTCCGCTCGGGTACGGCGATCTCCGCTGCGCCGCTCAGGTACCGGCCCGTCACGCTGTCCGGGTCGGCCATGATCTGGGCAGGCCGTCCCTCACTGACCACACGGCCCCCGTGGATACCGGCCCCGGGACCCATGTCGATGACATGGTCTGCGGTCAGGATGGCCTCTTCGTCATGTTCGACCACCAGCACGGAATTGCCGAGGTCGCGCAGACCCCGCAGGCTGTCCAGAAGGCGGGTATTGTCCCTCTGGTGCAGGCCGATGGACGGCTCATCGAGGACGTACAGAACCCCGGTCAGGCCCGACCCGATCTGGCTGGCGAGGCGGATGCGCTGGCTCTCTCCGCCGGAGAGGGTTCCCGAAGCGCGGGACAGGTTGAGATAGTCCAGGCCGACATTGACCAGGAACCGAAGCCGGTCATTGATCTCCTTCAGGATGCGCCGGGCGATCTCCATCTGCTTGGGCGTCAGCCGGCCTTCGAGGGCGCTGAACCAGGCGCCGGCCTCGTGGATGGACAGCCGGGAAACCTCGCCGATATGGCGGCCATCGATACGGACCGCCAGGGCCTCGGGCTTGAGACGATAGCCGTCGCAGGCTTCGCAGGGCGTCTCGGACTGGAAGCGCGCCAGTTCCTCGCGCACCCAGGCCGAGTCCGTCTCCCGCCAGCGGCGCTCAAGGTTGGGCAGGACGCCCTCGAAGGTCTTGTTGACCTCGTACTTCCGGGCGTTGTCGTCGTAGATGAACTGGATCTTCTCGCCCGCAGATCCGTTCAGGATCACCTTCCGGGCGGTTTCCGGCAGGTCCGCCCAGGCGACGTCCATCGAGAAGCCGTAGTGCCGGGCCAGGGCCTGCAGGGTCTGGGTGTAGAGGGGGGAGGGACCCTTCGACCAGGGCGCGATGGCCCCGCCGTGCAGGGTGCGGCTGCGGTCGGGGACCACCCTGTCGCCATCGAAGGTCAGCCGGGCGCCCAGGCCGTCGCAGGTGGGGCAGGCGCCGAAAGGATTGTTGAAGGAGAACAGCCGGGGTTCGATCTCGGAGATGGTGAAGCCGGAGACAGGGCAGGCGAACTTCTCGGAGAAGATCAGCCGCCGGGGTTCGGCCCCGTCCTCGGGAAGGTCGGCCCATTCGGCCACGGCGATGCCGTCGGCCAGGCGCAGGGCGGTCTCAAGAGAGTCGGCGTACCGGCCTTCCAGGCCTCCGCGCGTGACCAGCCGATCCACGACCACGTCGATGTCATGCTTGAACTTCTTGTCGAGAACCGGAGCGTCCTCGATGGGGAAGAAGGCGCCGTCGATCTTCAGCCGCTGGAAGCCGGCCTTCTGCCATTCCGCGATCTCCTTGCGATACTCGCCTTTGCGGCCACGCACTACGGGGGCCAGCAGGTAGACGCGTTCGCCGTCCGGCAGGGCAGACAGCTTGTCGACCATCTGCGAGACCGTCTGGCTCTCGATGGGAAGCCCCGTAGCGGGGGAATAGGGGATGCCGACCCGAGCCCACAGGAGGCGCATGTAGTCGTGGATCTCAGTGACTGTGCCGACGGTCGAGCGCGGGTTCCGGCTGGTGGTCTTCTGCTCGATGGAGATGGCCGGCGACAGGCCCTCGATCAGGTCGACATCGGGCTTGCTCATCAGCTCCAGGAACTGGCGGGCGTAGGCCGACAGACTCTCGACGTAACGCCTCTGTCCCTCGGCGTAGATGGTGTCGAAGGCCAGGGAGCTCTTGCCCGAGCCGGACAGGCCGGTCAGTACGACCAGCTGGCCCCGGGGGATGTCGATGTCGACATCCTTCAGGTTGTGCTCGCGCGCGCCGCGCACCCGGATGAAGTTCTGGTCGTCTGACATGCCGCTTCGCTCACAGCCCGGTCTGTCGGGTCTGTGGGCGCCCCTTCCGATGCCCCCGGATAACACCGGAACATGTGGCGAACAAGCGGCGCGGGGCCCTGGCGACCTCGACCCTGTGGATCAGCTCTCCCGGACGGCGTAGACCGGCTTTCGCTTCTCCAGGAAGGCCCGGACGCCCTCGGCGAAATCACCGTCCTGGGCGCAAAGGATCTGATTGCGGTCCTCCATGGCGATGGCCGCCTCCAGGCCCTGAGCGTCAATGGCGTAGTTCAGGGCCTCCTTGGTCAGGCGAAGGCCCAGGGGCGTGGCGTGCAGCATGTCCGCTGCAAAGTCTCGGGCCTCGGCCTCCAGGGCGCCCGGATCGACGATCCGGCTGATCAGACCCAGCTGCAGGGCGCGATCGGCGCCCATGAACCGACCGGTCAGCATGTATTCGGCGGCCACGGAGCTTCCGACCATGCGCGGCAGGAAGTAGCTGACACCGATGTCGCAGGCCGAAAGGCCGATCCGGATAAAGGCGGCGTTCATCTTCAGGGTCGGGGTGGCGATCCGGACGTCCGAGGCCAGGGCCAGAGCGAAACCGCCGCCGCTGGCCGCGCCGTCGATGCAGGCGATGATGGGCTGCGGGCACCGACGCATGGCGATGACGATCTCGCTGATCCGCCGTTGGCCGGTCAGACCCGCCCCCACCGAGCGGTCGGCGTTCCCGCCGCTGCGTTCCTTGAGGTCAAGCCCGGCGCAGAAGGCCCGGCCGGCGCCCCGCAGGATCACGACGCGTACGTCCCGCCGCCAGTAGAGGCCCACGAAAAAGTCGCGCAGCTCCTCCACCAGCCTCGGGTTCAGGGCGTTGAGTCGGTCGGGCCGGTTCATGGTCGCCCATGCGACCTCGTCTTCGATGCGAACGTCCAGGTGTTCGTAGGTCATCAGTCCGCCTTTCCGGTCTGGAGGCGGTCCCGGACGGCTTCGGCCGCCCTCAGGACCCGGAGAGCATTGCCGCCCCAGATCTTGTCGATGTCGGCCTGGCCATAGCCGGCGGCGAGGAGGCGACGGGTGATCTCGGGAAAGCCAGTGACGTCTTCCAGCCCCTCGATCCCGCCGCCGCCGTCGAAGTCTCCGGACACGCCGACATGGTCGGGTCCGACCAGGGCGAGGGCGTGTAACATGTGCTTCATGAAGTCGTCCATGTTCGCCCGGGGAACCGGCCAGCGGGCGTCAATCGGCCTCCGACCTTCGACAAAGGCCCGTCTTTGGGCCGGCGTCATTTCCCGACCCGAGATCCCCAGGGACTTCGCGAGTTCCGCCAGGGCTGCTTCCCTTTCCGGAATCCTCGGCGTCGGGACCATGTAGGCGGAGAAGGCGTTGATCTGGATCACTCCGCCCTTTGCGGCCAGGGCCTTCAGGCGGGCGTCGTCCACATTGCGGGGATGGTCGAAAATGTCCTTGCAGCCTGAGTGCGAGAGGATGATCGGCGCTTCGGAGAGGGCGATCATCTGGTCGAGGGCCTGGTCGCTGGCGTGGCTGCCGTCAATCACCATGCCCAGCCGGTTCGCCTCGGCCACGAAGCTGCGCCCCGCTGGGGACAGGCCGCCCCAGACCGGGGCCTCGGTCGATGAATCCGCAAGGTCGCTGTTGCGAAAGTGGACCGGGCCGATCATCCGAACGCCCAGGTCATAGAAGGTCTTCATCAGCGAAAGGTCGCCGGCCACCGGGGACCCGTTCTCCATGCTCATGAAGACGAAGCGCTTCTTCTCAGCCAGGATCCCTGCGGCGTCGTCGGCTGTCAGGGCGAGGGCGAAGTGCTCGCTATGCCGCGCGACCATCTCGCGGATCTCCGCGGCCCTGAAGACTGCATGGTCCCGCGCCGCTGCGTTGCCCGCAGGGCCCCGTGGCCCCTGAGGCGTGAAGATCACGAAGAAGCCCCCGTCGACACCGCCCTCGATCATCCTCGGAAGGTCCACCTGGCTGTCGTCTAGTTCGGGGTCATGGCGGTTCAGGATGCTCCAGCCGGGGCGGCTGAAGTTGGCCGGGGTGTCGAAGTGGGTGTCCAGCACCACCGCCGCATCGTGGGCCCGCCGCGGATCGACGGAAGAGGCCTGGGCGAGGACCGGCAGGGCGAGGCACAAGACCGCCGGGATGAAGGCGGTTGGGTGGAGGCGAGGCGGCGTGCGCAAGACGGAAACTCCCGATGGAAGCCCACCCTGACCGCAGCCGCCGCGACAGTGCAAGTCCCTCCGACGGGGCTTCCGTCTCGATCAGGCCCTTTGGTTGAGGGTGATGGAGGTCGCCAGGCTCATGATGTGCGCCTGGGCGCCGGGGCCATAGCCGACCCCCCGGGAACGCTGGGCGGCCACTTCGTTGGCGATGGCCTGAACGAGGCCCTCCGTAACCGCCCGCGCCGCCTCAAGGGCTCGCCCCTGCCGTGCGAGGACGGCGTCGAAGGCCTCCGTGGCCTGCAATAGTCGCTTGCGGTCCTCCGGCGGTGCTGGAGCGATCAGATCCGGGTTGGACCGGATGCGCATCGACTCCAGGCGGTAGAGGTTGGCGAGCCGAGACGTCTCTTCGACGAGGGCGGCGGCGTCCTGCGGCCGGTTGGACTCGAACGCCTGAGCCTCCGCAGCGATCAGTTGGGTCAGTCGTTCCGTCAGGGCGATCATCTGGTTGACGTGCTCCCCGGCGGTGTCTGCAGATAGGGCCATGGACATTCTCCTAGGTGAGACCCTGGAGTTTCAGCATTTCCGCCTGGACAGGGGCCGCCAGACCAACGCCCCCGGAGCGGGTGATCTGGCGCGCTATGGCGTCACCGAGGAAGGACTGGAAGGCGGCCTCGCCGGCGCCTCCGGAGAACGGACCCTCCGTGTCCAGGCCGGAGAACATCTGGTTGATCATCACCGACAGGAAGGAGGCCTCGAAGGCCTGGGCGGTTTCTGCAATCCGCCGGCGCTGAACCGCTTCGGTGGCTGTGGCGAGGGGAGGGGGGATCAGTCCCGGTGTCAGAGCGGTTGTCATCACATCACCTCGATATCGGCTTGGAGGGCGCCTGCAGCCTTGATCGCCTGCAGGATCGAAATCATGTCTCTTGGCGTAACGCCCAGCGTGTTAAGCCCGGAGACGAGGCTGGAAAGAGAGGCGCCGTTCCTCAGGGTGATGAACTGCTTACCCTTCTCCTCATCGACGCTCACCGTAGATTGGGGGGTGACGGTCGTCTGCCCCTGAGCGAAGGCGTTGGGCTGGCTGACCGCTGGCGTCTCCTGGACCCGAATGGTCAGATTACCCTGGGCGATAGCCACCGTTGAGATGCGGACGTTGTCGCCCATGACGATCACGCCGGCGACTTCGTCGATCACCACCTTGGCGGGTTCATCCGTATCGACAGGCAGGTTTTCGATCCGCGAGATCATGGCGACCATGTTCACGCCCACCGGCGGGCGCATCGTGATGATGGTCGGGTTCTCTACGAAGGCCGCACCGGGATAGACGCTGTTGACCGCCTCGGCCACGCGCCGAGCGGTGGTGAAGTCGGGATTGCGCAGTGTCATGCGCATCTGCGGCATGGAGGCCAGCTGGAAGCCCAGCTCCCGCTCGACGATGGCCCCGCCCGCGATCCGGCCTGCGGTCGGTACGCCCTTGGTGATCGAGCTTCCCGAGGCGCCCCCTGCAGAAACTGAACCTGTCTGCACCGTGCCCTGGGCGACGGCATAGGCTTCTCCATTGGCGCCCATCAGGGGCGTGACCAGGAGCGTACCGCCCAGGAGGCTCTTGGCGTCGCCCATGGCGGAGACCGTAGCGTCGATGGGCGCGCCTGCGGTGGTGAAGGGCGGCAGGCGGGCGGTCACCATGACCGCAGCCACATTCTTGGTGTTGAGATTGGTCTCGCGGATGTTGACGCCAAGCCGCTCAAGCATGGCTTCGAGGCTCTGGCGGGTGAAGGGGGCGTTCCGCAGAGAGTCGCCTGTGCCGTTCAGTCCGACCACCAGGCCGTAGCCCACCAGCATGTTGTCGCGGACGCCCTCGAACTCGACGATGTCCTTGATCCGGGAGCGGGCGCTAGCTTCCCCTCCGGCTGAGGCCAGGAGGAGGGCGCCGGCGAGGGCCAGACAGGCTGCGCGGCTGCGTCGGAACATGAGGTCGCCTTCCCGGTAATGGACTGTCGATCTCCCCTAGCGAAGGATATGCCAGCCCAAGCCAGTGAAAAACCTATATGAGTCAATGGAAACGGGTCGCTTCGCTGCGCGCGGTCGGCGCCTAGTGCAGAAATTGCCCGGTATTAACCATACCTCAAGCCTGGAGGGTGTAGTGTCAGGGCATGAAGGTGACGGGTCCAAACGGCGTGTCCGGCGGTCCCTCGCCCGCTCGGCGGGCAGGGGGAGCGGGCAGTGGTTTCAGTCTGCCGCCGGTGGGCGGGGGCGATAACGCCGCGCCCGCCGCTCCGGCCGCCCCGACGACGGGGCTCAGCGGGGTCATGGGTGTCGACGCCATCCTCGCACTTCAGGATGTGGGCGGTCCTCTTGAAAACCGGCGGCGCTCCGTCCGCAGGGCGGGACGACTTCTGGACGTCCTCGATGATTTGAAGATCGCGCTGATTGACGGGGTCCTTACCCCCGACCAGCTTCACGCCCTTACCCGGGCCTTGGGGGAAAAGCGGGAGGCGACCGGCGATCCGACGCTTGAAACCGTCCTCGACGAAATCGAGACCCGGGCGGCGGTGGAGCTCGCCAAGCTTGAGTTTCTCGGCCGCCCCTCCTGACCGGCGGTGTGTTGAGCGTTGCACGCCTAATCGGGTTTGCTATAAGCCCGCCACGTTCAGGGCTTCGCGCTCCGGGGGGTGAGGTGTCAATGTCCAAGGCCGACGTCTTGGCCGGTGATCCGGGGTATCGTCCTTCCGAGGACGAGGATTTCATGAACGGGCGCCAGCTCGACTACTTCCGACGGAAACTCCAGGCCTGGAAGGAAGAGATTCTTCGGGAATCCCGGGAGACGGTCGCTCACCTCCAGGCGGAAACCGAGAATCATCCGGATCTTGCCGACCGGGCGACATCAGAGGCGGACCGGGCGCTGGAGCTCCGGACCCGGGACCGCCAGCGAAAATTGATCTCGAAGATTGAGGAAGCGCTCCGTCGCATTGACGACGGTTCCTATGGATACTGCGAGGAGACGGGAGAGCCAATTGGTCTCGCCCGCCTGGACGCCCGTCCGATCGCCACGCTCAGCCTTGAGGCCCAGGAGCGTCACGAGCGTCGCGAGCGGGTCCACCGTGACGACTGAAGCCGCAGCGCTTCCCCCGATCGCCCCCTTCTACGCCATCGGTCTCAGCGTCCTGGCCCGCAGGCTGGAGGACGAGGGCGCGCGCATCATCCACATGGAGTTCGGGCAGCCGTCCACGGGTGCGCCGGCGGGGGCCATTGCGGCGGCCCACCATGCCCTCGACTCCGATCCTGGCAGCTACTGGGAGAGCCATGACCTCAAGGTCCGGCTGAGCCGCCATTACCAGGAGACGTATGGCGTCGATCTTCCCGCCAGCCGCATCCTGCTGACCTGCGGCGCCTCGCCGGCCCTCGTCCTGGCGCTGTCCGCCCGCTTCGCCGCAGGGGATCGCATCGCCCTGGCCCGGCCCGGCTATGTCGCCTACCGCAACACCCTGCGCGCCCTGCACCTGGAGCCGGTGGAGATCCCCTGCGGTCCCGAGGTCGGCTACCAGCTCACAGCATCCGCCCTGGACCAGGTCGACGGGCCCCTTGCCGGGGTTATCATCGCCAGCCCGGCTAACCCTACCGGCTCCATCCTTCCGCCCCGTGAAATCGAGGCCATCGTCCGCGCCTGTGAAGCGCGCCGACTAGGCCTGGTCTCCGATGAAATCTACCACGGTCTGTCCTATGTGGAGCCGGCGCGGTCAGTTCTGGAATTCACAGACCAGGCCTTCGTTGTGAACAGTTTCTCCAAGTATTTCAGTATGGTCGCCTGGCGTCTCGGGTGGCTGGCTGCGCCAGCGGCTCACGCCGACCGGGCCCGCGCCCTGATCAGCAACCTGTTTCTGACGCCTCCCTCCCTCAGCCAGCACGCCGCCCTGGCCGCTCTCGACTGCCATGAGGAGCTTGAGGCGAACATTGCGGTCTACCGACAAAACCGGACCCTCCTGCTGGACGCCCTGCCGCGCCTCGGCCTGGCCTCCATGGCGCCCCCGGATGGGGCCTTCTACATCTACGCCAACGTCGGTCACCTGACCGATGACAGCCTGGCCTTCTGTGAGCGGATTCTTCGCGAGACCGGCGTGGCCCTGGCCCCCGGCGTGGACTTCGACCCGGTCGATGGTCACCGATTCATACGTATCAGCTTCGCCGTCTCCACGGACCTGGTCCGTGAGGCCATTGATCGCCTGGCGCCCTGGTTTGGAATCCAGCCCTTGCGAAGCTGATGCGGCGCACTTGACCCACATAGCGGGGGGCTGAAACTCTCCGCATCGCCGCCCGATGCAGGGCGAGGGAGGCCCTGGACCCCATGAACGCCCTGTCCCGGTTCCTGGCCGATCAGCAGTTGTGGATCGTCGGCCTGTCGCTCTTCATCCTGATGGTGACGGTGCGATCCCTCGCCGAGCGAATTCGTCGCCGCCGCTCGAGCGCCGTCGGGTCAGGTTTGTCCCAAGCCGGGGAGGGGCTCATCGCCACAAGCATGATGGGACTGCTCTCGCTCCTGATCGGTTTCACATTTTCGCTCGCCCTGGCGCGCCACGAGTTGCGACGCACCCTTGTGGTGGAGGAGGCCAACGCCATCGGCGTCGCCTACATGAGGGCCCAGCTGCTTGCGGAGCCGTACCGCGGGGACCTGAGCAACGTGATCATCTCTTACGCCCAGGTCCGTCAGGCGACGGGGGAGCTCGCCGGCCCTTCCCAGCTGGCCGCGCAGGAACACTCCGAGGCGCTGCAGGCGCCCATGTGGCAGAGGACCGCCGCCGCCGCCCGGACGTCGGAGGCTCCCGCCCTCGCCAACTTCCTTGTTCAGAGCGTGACCCGAATGATCGAGGTCGAGGGACAGCGAAAGGCGGCCCTGGCGGCCCGTATTCCGCCGGCTGTGCTGATCGCCCTGATGGCCTATTCGGTGGGGGTCGCCGCCGTCTTCGGTTATGTCGCCGCCGGGGCCCACGCCCACCGACGGCGGATCGCCTGGGCGATGTTCCTGCTGGTCACCCTGGCCTTCATGCTGATCCTCGACCTGGATCGTCCCGGGGACGGCCTGATCCGGATATCCGAGGCCAACATGAACGACATGGTTCGCGCCCTGCCGTCCTTCGCCGCGCAGGGCCCGGACCGCTGAATCCCGCAGGCGGGCGACTGGCGGGCCGGCCCGGTCGGGGCTAAAGGACGGGTCATGAGCAGGTCCATTGTCATCGCCGCCGTCCAGGCCAATCCGACCGTCGGCGCCATAGAGGCGAATGAGGCCCTGGCGCGGAAGAGGGTCGCCGCGGCGCGTGCTGCGGGGGCGGACCTCGCGGTCTTCCCGGAACTCTTCATCAACGGCTATCCGCCCGAGGACCTCGCCTTGAAACCGGCCTTCTGGCGGGCCGGGCAGGCGGCCGTCGAACGGCTGGCCGCCGAAACGGATGCGGATTTCGCCGCCCTGGTCGGCGTCATCTGGCCACCCGAGGCGCCGGGACGCCGCCCCCGCAACGGCCTGGCCTTCCTGGCCGGCGGTGTGGTGCAGGGCGTCGCCTTCAAGACAGACCTGCCGAACTACGGCGTATTTGACGAGAAGCGGGTCTTCGACCCGGGACAGGGCCCCGCAGTCTTCACCTGGAAGGGCGTGCGCCTGGGAGTTCCGATCTGTGAGGACATCTGGTCGCCCTCAGTCTGTGCGGCGCTGGTCGACCAGGGGGCTGAGATTCTGGTGGTCCCGAACGGGTCTCCTTATCGCCGGACAGCGGAAAGAGAGCGGGCGGAGGTCGCTCGGGCGCGCGTGGCCGAGTCGGGTCTGCCCCTGGTCTATGTGAACGAGGTCGGCGGTCAGGATGAACTGGTCTTTGATGGCGCCTCCTTCGCCCTCGATGGTCAAGGGCGGACCGTCATGCGCCTGCCTCTCTTCGAGGAGGCCCTTGGCGTCGTTCGCTGGACCGAGGGGCCGGATGGCTGGCGGGCCGAAGGGGGTTCCATCGCCCCTGGAATGGACGCCTCTGGCGAAATCTACCACGCCATGGTTACGGCCCTTCGGGACTACGTGAACAAGTCCGGCTTCCCAGGAGTGCTGCTGGGCCTGTCCGGCGGCGTAGACTCGGCCCTAACTGCGGTTGTGGCGGCGGACGCTCTGGGCGCAGATCGCATCCGCTGTTTCATGCTGCCCTCCCGTTACACGAGCCGGGAAAGCCTCGACGACGCCGCGGACTGCGCCCGCAGGCTCGGCGTCCGGCTGGATGAGGTGCCGATCAGCCCCGCCGTCGACGCGTTCGCGGGCATGTTGACCCCGCTCTTCGAGAACCGGCCGCCGGACCTGACCGAGGAGAACATCCAGGCCCGGATCCGCGGCCTGTCGCTCATGGCGTTGTCGAATAAGCTGGGCTCGATGCTGCTCACCACAGGCAACAAGAGCGAGATGGCCGTCGGCTACGCGACGCTCTATGGCGACATGTGCGGCGGCTATAACGTCCTGAAGGATCTCTACAAAACCGAGGTCTACGAGGTCTGCCGATGGCGCAACGCCCACGATCCTTTCGGCGTCGCCAAGGACCCCATCCCCGATCGCATCCTGACCAAGGCGCCGTCGGCTGAGCTGCGACCCGACCAGACGGACCAGGACAGCCTGCCGGAGTACGCCGAGCTCGACGCCATTCTGCAGGGATTGGTGGAAGAAGAGGCGACCCTCGATGAAATTGTGGCGCGGGGGTTCACCCGGGAGACTGTGGAGCGCGTCCAGCGCCTCCTCTACGGGTCGGAGTACAAGCGCCGGCAGGCCGCGCCGGGGGTCAAGATCGGGCTGAAAGCCTTTGGGCGAGACCGCAGGTATCCCATCGTGAATGGCTTCCGCGACCAGGTCTCCTCCGGATGAGACTGAGGCGCGCCCGTCGCTGGAGGTCCGTGATGGTCCTGTCCGCGGCGCTGGCGGCGGCGTCCTGCGGTCCGGCGCAGACCCCCTCCACCCCTGCGGATGCGCGCCAGGATGAGGCTGCCTATCTCCCGCCTCCAAGGGTCACGCTGGTGGAGCCAGGCTCCGAAATCATAACCCTTGGAGGCCTCGCCGTTCCCGGAGCGCGGGTGCAGCTGAGCCGTCCTGGCGGCGGCGGCCTGGGCGCCGTGGCGGACGCGGCGGGACGCTGGCGGATCTCCGCACCGGCGACCGGAGGCGCTCAGGTCTTCGGACTCTCGCAGACCCTCGACGGGCGCACGGTGCAGGCGGAAGGATACGTCTTCGTCTCGCCCGAAAAAGGCGGCTGGCTTCTCCGGGCCGGGGCTGCAGCCCGGCCCCTCGCCGGCGGCCGGAGGAGCGGGCTGGTCATCGATTACGACCGGAGCGGGGGAACAGTGATCTCCGGGCAGGGCCCGGCGGATAGCTTGCTCGTGGTCCAGGTCAATGGTCGTCGTTCGGGAGACGGGCGCACCGACGCCGCCGGCCGATTCGAAATTCGACTCGACGGTCCGGTGGCGACAGGAGAGAGCCGTCTCAGGATATTTGGCGAGGGGCTCAACCGCGAGACCACCCTGCGCCTGTCGGCGCCGGCGCCTCTTGAGGCGGGACCTGTGCGCGCCGTCCCGGACGGGGGGGGCCTGCGGATCGACTGGCTGACCCCCGGCGGCGGAATCCAGACCACCCAGATCCTTCCCTGAGGACGGACGGGATGGCCTTCCACCATGGCGCCCGGGCAGGGGCGGAGACATTGGCCCAGGATGCCCGGTTCGATTTCTGGGGCTCCATGGCCGACCTCTGGCGCCTCGTCCTGCGGAGCGGCGCGCCGGGGCTGACCTGGCGCATCGGTCTTTCCATCGTTCTCATCTTTCTGGGAAAGGCGGCGGGGGTGGCGGCGCCCGTCCTGCTGGGCGAGGCCATCAACCGCCTCTCCGACCACCGCATGGAGGCCTCCCTGACAGGTTTGAGCGGGGTCTTCATTCTGCTGGCGCTTGGCTTTGCAGGCCTTCGCCTGATCGCCGCGACCGCGCCCAACGCCAGGGAGGTCATCTTCACTCCGGTCTCCCAGGCCACAATGGCCAAGGCGGCGGAAGAAAGCTTCGGCCATGTCCTGACCCTGTCTCTCGACTACCACCACGGCAAGCAGACCGGCGCCCTGGCGCGGATCATCGACCGGGGGTCCAGGTCCACCGACTTCCTGATCCGCAGCGTTGTCTTCAACCTCGGGCCTACCGCCCTCGAACTCGTCCTCGCCATGGGCGTCATGGCGTTCCGGCTCGACTGGCGTTTCGCGGCGGCCACCTTCATCACCATCGTGCTCTACGCCGTCCTGACCTTCCGGATCACCGACTGGCGCCTGTCGCACCGACGCGAGCTCAACCTGGCCGACGGCAAGGCCGCCGGACTGTCGGTGGACGCTCTCATGAACTTCGAGACGGTGAAGGCCTTTGGCCAGGAGCGGCGCACTGTCGGCGCCTACGCTGCGGCCCTCGCCGCCTATGTCCGCGCGGCGGTGCGGGCCAACACCTCCCTGTCCCTCCTGAACGCCATCCAGGCCCTGGTGCTGAACCTCGGCCTCGCCGTCATGGTGCTGCTGGCGGGCCTCGAAGTCCTTGAGGGGCGGATGCGACTGGGCGACGTGACCATGGCCGTCCTCCTGGTCATCGGGCTCTACCAGCCTCTCAACATGCTGGGCTTCAACTATCGCGAGATCCGCCAGGCCTTCATCGACATGGAGCAGATGGTGGAGATCGGTCGGACGGTCCCCGATGTCGCCGAGCCGGCTTCGCCCCGGCCCTTGCCGCCGGCGTCAGGCGTCGGCTCCCGCCTCGCCTTCTCGCAGGTCGCTTTCCGGCATGGAGCCCGGGCCCAGGGGCTGGACGACATCTCCTTCGAGGCGGCGCCGGGAACGACGACGGCCATTGTGGGTCCGTCAGGGGCGGGAAAGACCACGATGGTGCGCCTGGCCCTGCGGCTGGTGGATCCCCAGGCCGGGTCGGTGACCCTGGATGGAGTGGATCTTCGGGACCTGTCCCGGAGCGACCTGCGCCGGGCCGTGGCCCTGGTTCCCCAGGATGTCGCCCTGTTCAATGACACCCTCGGGGCCAACATCGCCTTCGCCCGCGCAGACGCCACCGGCGACGAGGTCCTGGCGGCGGCTGAGGCGGCGGAGTTGGGGACCTTCATCCGCGCCGTCCCCGGTGGGCTGTCCGTCAGGGTCGGCGAGCGCGGCCTCAAACTCTCCGGCGGCGAGCGCCAGCGGGTGGGCATCGCCCGGGCCCTCCTGGCTCAACCCCGCCTCCTGATCCTGGACGAGGCGACCTCGGCCCTGGACGGACCGACCGAGGCCGCGATCCAGGAAACCCTGCGAAAGGTCCGGCGGAACCGGACGACCCTGGTCGTGGCGCACCGGCTATCGACCATCGTCGACGCCGACCAGATCCTGGTCCTGCGGGAGGGCCGGATCGTCGAGCGCGGAGGGCACGCCGAACTCATGGCGAGAGACGGCGAGTACGCCGCCCTCTGGCGCCGTCAGACCCGCGAAGCCTGACGCTTACTCCGCAGGCGCTGGAGACGGCGCTTCAGGCCCCCCCTGGGGGATTCGCACGCCTTCGTAGGCCCGCTTCCGCGCGACTAGCCCGACCCGTCGGCGAATCATGTCGAAGACGGTTGCGAACCTCTCTGACAGAACCTTCGGCATGGCCAGCATGACCGGGGTCAGGATCAGGGTCAGGAGGGTCGCGAAGGAAAGCCCCCAGACCACCGCTGCGGACAGCTGCACCCACTGGCCAGACCCCGGCGCCTGGTACTCCAGAACCAGGTTGTGGAAGTTAGGATGGAACTGGAACATCAGCGGCAGGAGCCCGACCACCGTCACCAGGGTGGTCAGCATCACGGGCCGGAAGCGTTGAGCCGCCGACCGGACCGCCGCCTCGTGCGCATTGTAGCCCGCCCGACGCAGCTGATAGAAACTGTCCACGAGGACAATGTTGTGGCCGACGACCACCCCGGCCAGCGCCACTACGCCGGTCCCCAGCATGATCACCGAGATATAGTTGAAGGTGTTGGCGACATTGACCACCACCCCAAGAAGCACGCCGACGGTGGACAACAGCACGGCGAACAGCGTCACGGCCACGCCCCAGAAGCTGTTGAACTGCCACAACAGGATGATCATCATCATGAAGAGGGCGGCGAAGATCGCTGTGATGAAGAACAGGACCGCAGCCCGGCCCTCTTCGTCCGCCCCTGTAAACTTCCATTTCACGGAGGCGTCGAGAGGCGCCTTCTCCAGCCAGGGGCGCAGTTCGGCGATCTTTTGGTTGGACGCCACCCCCTCGGGAACATTGGCCTGGATGACCACAAGCCTCTGCCCATCCCGGCGCTGGATCTGGGTCACCTGTTGCGCAGGCTGGCGGTTCACGAAATAGCTCGCTGGCACCGGCCCAAAGGGTGTGCCGATCTTGAGGGAGTCGAGAGCGTCCAGATTACGCCCGTCGGGTGTGAACCGGACCCGGATGTCCAATTCGTCCTCAGCGTCATCCGGACGGAAGCGACCTACCAGAACCCCGGTTGTTGTGTACTGGATAGCCTGTCCGACGGTCAGGACGTCGACGCCGTACCGGCCCGCAGCCTCGCGATCCACGGCCAGGTTCCACTCTATCCCTGGCGAGGTGCGGTTGTCCTCAAGCTCGATGATCTGGGGGTCCCCGCTGAGCTTGGCCTTGACCAGATCCGCTGCGGCGTTGATGGCGGCGGGATTGTTGCTGCGGAGCTCGACCTGGATCGCCTTGCCGGTCGGCGGGCCGGCTTCAGGGGCGCGGACCTCGGTTTCGAGGCCGGGGATGTCAGCGACGCGGCGGCGCACCTCGGCCGCGAGTTCCGAGCCCTTCAGCCCAAGCCGAACCCGGTCCTCATACTTGAGGAACTCCACCTCCATCGTCCCGATGGTGTCGTTCGGAGGCCCGAAACCGCCACCGCCAAAGGAAGTTCCCGACCGGGCGCCCGACCGGACATAGAGCGCCCGCACCCCCTCCATGCCCAGAACCCGCGCCTCGACCTGCCGGACGAGGTCGTCCTGGGCCTGAGCGTTCAGGTTGCCCCGGGCCTTGACATAGACCTGGACGCTCTCGGGATCCTCATCGAGGAAGAACTCGACCCTGTGGGGCGTACTGGCGAACCAGACGAAGATCGCGATGACGATAGCGAACGTGCTCGCCAGCACCCGGAAGGGATGGTGGGATAGGTAGTCCACCGTCCGGGCATACCAGCCCATGAAGCCCTTCATCTCCTTGGGATCACCGCGTTCGGACTTCTCGAGTTCCGCCAGTTCCTCCGCATCCGCCTTGCGTTCCTTCGCGAAGATCGACCCCAGGGCCGGGGTGAAGATCAGCGCGATGAAGATCGAGGCTCCCAGCACGAAGAACAGGGTCAGGGGCAGGAAGCTCATGAACTTCCCGGCGATCGAGTTCCAGAACATGAACGGGACGAAGGCGCAGAGGGTCGTCAACGTCCCGTTGAGGACCGGCCAGAACATCCGCGTGCCGGCGACGGTGAAGGCCTCGAGCTTGCTCATGCCCTCGGCCATCTTCCGTTCGGCGTATTCGACCACCACGATGCCGCCATCCACCAGGATGCCCACCGCAAGCACCAGGCCGAACATGACCATCTGGTTCAGTGTGACGTCGATGGCGTTCAGCATCATGAAGGCGAGAGCGAAGCAGGCCGGGATCGCCATTCCCACCATCAGCCCTTGGCGAACGCCCAGGCTGGCGACGATGATCACCATCACCAGCAGGGTCGCCGACAGGAGCCCTCCTTCCAGGATCAGGAGGGTCCGCTCAATGAACTCGGACTCGTCGAAGGTGTAGTCGACCTTCACGGTTGACGGCCAAGCCTTGCTCTCGGCCTCAACGATCTTCCGGACCGCCTTGACGGTGTCGAGGACGTTGGCGCCGGCCCGCTTGGAGACCAGGACCGAGTAGGCGGCCTCGCCATTGTAGCGGGCGATGAAGGTCGGGTCCTTGAAGGTGCGCCGGACGTCTCCGATGTCGCCCACGGTCACCAGCCGGTCCCCGTTTCGCTTGATGGGCAGGGACAGGATGTCTTCCGGTTTCTCGATGACCCCGGGCACCTTGACGGCGAACCGACCTGAGCCGGTGAGCATGTCGCCGGCCGGGACGAGCTGGTTATTCCGGGCGATCACCTGGGCCAGTTCGCCGGAGGTGACCTTGTAGGTCTCCATGCGGACAGGATCGACGGTGACCTCCAGGAACTCCTCGCGGGCGCCCGAGATTTCCGCCTGAAGAACGCCGGGCAGGCTTTCCAGCCGATCCCTGAGAGCATTCGTGATCCGCACGAACTCGCGCTCGGGCGCCGCTCCGGACAGGACGATGCCGATCACCGGTTGGTCGGTGAAGTTGGCTTCCTGCACGATCGCCTCTTCGGCGTCCGGCGGGAATCTCCCGCGCGCCAGGTCCACCTTGGCGCGGACATCCTCGAGGGCGCGGTCCTTGTCGAAGTCCGGCTCGAACTCGAGTGTCACGAAGGCCGAGCCCTGGCGGGCCACGGCGTTCATCTGCTTCACGCCCTCGATCGACTGAAGGTTTGTCTCCAGAGGCTTGACCAGAAGCCTCTCGGCGTCTTCCGGACTGACGCCGGGGTAGGGGACAATGACCGCCACGAAGGGCAGGTCGATGTTCGGGTTCGCCTCCCGCGGCATGGTGTTGTAGGCGATGAGGCCAAAGATCGACGCGATCAGCGTGACCCCGAGGACGACCTTCCTGCGCTTGATGGCGCCTTCGATCAGGGCTCCAATCATGACGCGCCTCCTCCGCGGGCCGGGGTCGCGACGACCCTCTGACCCTCTGCGACGTAGGACTGACCCACGGTGATGACCCGGACAGAGCCCTTCAGGCCCGCCACCCAGGCGCCCGCCGCGGTCTCCTCGATCAGGGTCAGGGGCGCGAACCGGACCACATTGCCCTCATCCACGTAACGCACGCCCTGGCGGCCGGCGGAATCCAGCACCAGGCTGGAGACCTGGATCAGGTGGGCGGGGCCCTGTCCTGCGCTGACCCGGACATCGGCGCTGAGACCCGAGCGGGCGGTGAGCCGCGGGTTCGGCGCCGAGATCTCGACCCGGTAGGTCCGCGTCTGCGGATCCGCATCCTGGGCGATATAGCGAACCACCCCGTTCAGGGCGTCGCCACTGACGAGGGTGGCCACCGCCTGGGCGCCGACCTTGAACTTCCCGGCTTCCGTCTCGGGCAGGTCTGCAACGATCAGCAGTGGGTTCAGCTCGATCATCGTCCCGCAGGGCTGGCCGGGCGCCAGGTACGCGCCCACCTCAGCCTCGCGGCGGTCGAAGACGCCGTTGAAGGGCGCACGGATGTTGGTCTGCTCCAGAGCGATTTCGGCCTGGCGGAGGGCCGCCCGCGCACTGTCCAGGTTGGCAAGGTCCTGCAGCACCTGGGTCTGGGATCGATAGCCCTTGGCGGCCAGCTCCTCCGTCGCCTGCCGGGTCAGTTCGCGGGAGCGAAGGGCGGCGCGCGCCTGCGCGAGGCTGGCCTCCCGGGCGTCCACGTTGAGCCGGCAGAGGACCGTGCCGCGGGTCACGTACGTGCCTTCCACCGCGGGCGTGGCGGCGACGATTCCCGCCGTCTCGGACCGGACGCTCACCGTCCGGGCGGCTTCCGTCCGGCCTCGGACCCGCACGCTGTAGGGATGAACGCCCTCGGGCGTCAGCGTCACCTGGACCTGGGGCGGGGTGTTGGCGCCTTCGCTCACGGCCTTTTTTTCGGAGGCCGCCTCCCGTCCCATGCGCGCATTGTGGAACAAGGTCCCGGCGGTGAATGCTAGGACCACCACAACGACGATGCCGATTGCGAACTTGTGGGCGGACGTCAGACGCATTCTCATCCCCGAAACATGAATCAGGGCGGACACCGCCCGTCTTCGGGTCGGCGAGTCCGCTGCACGACGCCTTCTGGCGCTGCCTGCTAATGATGGCAGACCCCGGGCCAGACAAATGAATTCGCGGATAGGATTGCTGCGGCGCAAAAATCCCTTCCTGATGTGTGGCGGGCGTCACTATATCTGAGGCGCCCGCGAACACTGGGAAGCCTCGCCTTGCGTTACCTTCACACCATGGTCAGGGTCCGGGACCTTGACGCGTCGTTGCGTTTCTACTGCGATCTCCTCGGTCTCGAGGAGGTGTCCCGGAGCGAGAGCCCGCAGGGTCGATTCACCCTGGTCTTCCTTTGCGCCCCCGGCGACAGCGACCTCGCCCGCGAGCGCCGGGCGCCGACCGTGGAGCTGACCTACAACTGGGACCCTGAGGACTATCAGGGCGGCCGCAACTTCGGGCACCTGGCCTACGCCGTGGAGGACATCTACGCCGCCTGCACGCGGCTTCAGGCGGGGGGCGTGACGATCAGCAGGCCGCCTCGCGACGGTCGGATGGCCTTCGTCCGTTCGCCGGACGGCATCTCCATCGAACTGCTGCAGGCCGGTCCCGCCCTGGCCCCGGCCGAGCCCTGGGCCTCCATGCCGAACGTCGGCGCCTGGTGAGTCAGGACTCCTCGGTCAGGGCGTGAATCCCGCCCCAGGGGTCCGTCACGGTCAGCCCGGTCGCCGCCGTCTCAATCCAGGCGGGTCCCGCCGGGACCTTTCCAAATCCACCTGAGATATCAATTACATAAGTCGGCTGACACAGCCCCGAGTACTGGCCCCGGAGACTCCGGACGAGGGCCTGGCCTTCCGCGATCGAGACCCGGAAGCGCGCTGTCCCCGGGGCGGGGTCGGGATGGTGCAGGTAGTAGGGGCGGACGCGGCGCTCGACGAGGGCGCGCATCAGTTCCCCCAGCACCTCGACCCGATCGTTGACCCCCTTCAGCAGGACGGTCTGGCTGAGCAGCAGGGCGCCGGCTCCGGCGAGCCGGGCCAGGGCCGCGTCCGCAGCCGCGGTCAGTTCCCGGGCGTGGTTGACGTGCACCCCCACGGCCAGGGTTAGGCGAGAGCCGGATAGGGCCGTCACAAGGGCCTCGCTCACCCGCTCCGGGTCGGCGACGGGCAGGCGGGTGTGCACGCGCAGGATCTTCACATGCGGGATGTCGGCCAGCCGGCGGACCAGGTCCTGGATCCGGCGCGGGGACAGGACCAGGGGATCCCCCCCGGTCAGGATCACCTCCCACACCTCCGGGCGCCCGGCGATGTAGGCGAGGGCGGCGTCCAGCTCCGTCGGCGTCAGGCCCCCGGCGCCCCCCGGGCCCACCACCTCCCGGCGGAAGCAGAACCGGCAGTAGACGGCGCAGGCGTGGGTGGCGGTCAGCAGCAGCCGGTCGGGATAGCGGTGGACGATGCCCTTCACCGGCGAATGGACGCCGTCGCCGATGGGGTCCGCCTGCTCGCCGGGCGCAGCGATCAGTTCCTCAGGGGAGGGGAGGTACTGCAGCCCGATGGGGTCCGAGGGGTCCGCAGGATCGATCAGGGCGGCGACCGCCGGGGTGACGGCGATGGCGTAGCGGGCGGCCACCGCCTCAAGGGCGGGGGCGGCGTCGGGATCGACCAGTCCCGCCGCGGCCAGGCTGGCCGGCGTGTTCAGGACCCCGGTCATGGACCCTCCGCCACGGGGGTCCAGAGGACGTCCTCGATCGACCGGGCGCCGGTGGCCAGCATGACCAGCCGATCGAAGCCCAGGGCTGCGCCCGACGCCTCCGGCATCAGCGACAGCGCCGCCAGGAAGTCCTCGTCGAGGGGATATCGCTCACCGTAGAGGCGGGCCTTCTCGTCCATCTCGGCCTCCAGCCGGCGCCTCTGCTCGGCGGGGTCCGTCAGCTCGCCGAAGGCGTTGGCCAGTTCAACCCCGCAGGCATAGAGCTCGAAGCGCTCCGAGACACGCGGATCATGCGCGCAGCGCCGGGCGAGGGCCGCCTCAGGCGACGGATACTCGCACAGCAGGGTGGGACGCCCATCCCCCAGGAAGGGCTCGATCCGCTCGACCAGGACCCGGCTGAAGACGTCGCTCCAGGTATCGTCGGGGGCGACCCGGATCCCCGCCGAGCGGGCGGCGTCGGCCAGGGAGGCGGCGTCGCCGGTCCCGTCCGGCGCAAGGGTGGCCAGGAGATCGACGCCCGCCAGGTCCCGGAACGCTTCAGCCAGTGTCAGGCGCCGCGGTTCGGCGAAGGGATCGCAGGTCCGGCCGCGCCAGCTCAGGGTGCGCGTCCCCGCCGCCTCCGCCGCCAGGGCCAGCAGGGCGGCGCAGTCGGCCATCAGGACCTCCCAGCCTTCCCCGGCCCGGTACCACTCCAGCAGGGTGAACTCGGGATGGTGAAGGGGGCCGCGTTCCCGGTTCCGGAAGACCCGGGCGAAGTCGAAGATCCTCGTCTCGCCCGAGGCCAGCAGCTTCTTGCAGGCGAATTCCGGCGAGGTATGCAGATAGAGGGGCCAAGCGTCGCCCTGAAGGCTCAGGGCCTCCGTGGCGAAGGCGTGCAGGTGGGCCTCATTGCCTGGCGAGACCTGCAGGGCGGCGGCCTCCACCTCGGTGAAGCCGCGAGCTTCGAACCAGGCGCGGAACGCCCGCCGGATCCGGCCCCGCGCCTCCAGCCGGGGTCGCCGGTCGGCGCGGCGGTCCGGGCTCCACCAGGGCGACAGGAAAGGCGGGACAGGGCTCAATAGGGACTCCGTAAGGACAGTGGCGGCGGCTCGCCGCTCAACGGTGACTGGCGAAGCGGGCGGCGATGGGTTAGGTCCGCGCCATCGCCGCGCTTCGGCCGGCTCCTATAGGCTCGAGGAACAATCACGTGAAGGTCGCCGCAAGTTCGCTTCGCAAGGGCGCCGTCGTCGACATGGACGGCAAGCTCTATGTCGTCCTGACCGCCGAGAACATCCATCCCGGCAAGGGCACGCCCGTCACCCAGCTCAACATGCGCCGCATTTCCGACGGCGTGAAGGTGTCCGAGCGCTGGCGCACCACCGAGCAGGTCGAGCGCGCCTTCGTGGACGACCGCCCCTACACCTTTCTCTACCAGGACGGCGAGGGCTTCCACTTCATGAACCCCGAGAGCTACGAGCAGGTCGTAGCCTCCGAGGACGTGGTCGGCGACTCCGCCCAGTGGCTGCAGGACGGCATGACCGTGACCCTGTCCACGCACGAGGGCGTGCCGATCGCCCTGGAGCTGCCGCGCACGGTGACCTTCGAGATCACCGAGACCGAGCCGGCGGTGAAGAACCAGACCGCCTCGTCCTCCTACAAGCCCGCCATCCTGTCGAACGGCGCGCGGATCATGGTGCCGCCCTACATCGCCGCCGGCACCCGGGTGGTCATCCTGACCGAGGACGGCTCCTACCAGGAACGCGCCAAGGACTGAGGCCCACGCCTCAGGCCCCGCCGCCATGGAAGGTTTCGACGTCGTCGTGATCGGGGCCGGCGCGGCGGGCATGATGTGCGCCGCCGAGGCCGCCCTTCGCGGACGGCGGGTCCTGGTGCTGGACCATGCCCGGGCGCCCGGCGAGAAGATCCGCATCTCCGGCGGCGGACGGTGCAACTTCACCAACCTTGGCGTCCACCCCTCGCGGTTCCTTTCCGCCAACCCTCGCTTCTGCATCTCGGCCCTCAGCCGCTACACGCCGGCCGACTTCATCGCCCTTCTCGACAGCGCCGGCGTCGCCTGGCGGGAGCGCACCTTGGGCCAGCTCTTCCTGGAGGGCTCG
Organism: Phenylobacterium sp.; assembly: GCF_020402505.1. Taxonomy (GTDB): domain Bacteria; phylum Pseudomonadota; class Alphaproteobacteria; order Caulobacterales; family Caulobacteraceae; genus Phenylobacterium. Next base: position 22,228 of record NZ_JADBZL010000057.1, read on the forward strand.
GCGCGGCAGGTGGTCGACCTGCTGGTCGGGCGCATGACCGGGGCAGGGGCGGAACTGCGCCTGTCGACGCCCGTGCGCGACCTTGTCCGCCTTGAGACCGGCTTCCGGCTCACCCTCGACGCCGGAGAGGTCGCCGCCGACCGGGTGGTCCTCGCCACGGGCGGCAAGTCGATCCCCAAGATGGGGGCCACCGGCTACGCCCTCGACGTCGCCCGGGGGTTCGGCCTCGCCCTGGTCGAGCCCCGGGCGGGCCTCGTGCCCTTCACCCTCGCGCCGGACCTGCTGGAACGACTCTCGCCCCTGGCCGGCGTCTCGGCCCCGGCGCGGGTCAGGGCCGGGGGAGCCGCCTTCGACGAATCCCTCCTCTTCACCCACCGGGGCCTGTCGGGACCCGCCGTCCTGCAGGCCTCGTCCTACTGGCGGGAGGGCGAGGCGGTGGCTGTGGACCTGGCCCCAGGCGTCGATCTGCTCGCCCACCTGAAGACCGAGCGGGGCCGGGCCGGGCGCCAGTCGCCCGCCGCCTTCCTGTCTGAGCGCCTGCCGGCGCGCCTCGCCCGGACCCTCGCCGAGGGCGCGGCGGCGCCGCCCCGGCTTGGCGACTGCAATGACGCGGTCCTGTCCCGCCTCGCGGCCTCGGTGAACGCCTGGACCTTCCGGCCCGCTGGCACCGAGGGCTACCGCACCGCCGAGGTCATGCTGGGCGGGGTCGACACCCGCGAGCTGGATAGCCGCACCTTCGAGACCCGCAAGGTTCCCGGGCTCCACATCATCGGCGAGGCGGTGGACGTCACCGGCTGGCTCGGCGGCTACAACTTCCAGTGGGCCTGGGCCAGCGGCTGGGCGGCGGGGCAGGCGGTTTAGGCGGGCGGCGTCCGGAACTGGCGCAGGTGGGGTCTACCCAGGGCCCGTGTGACGCGCCGTCGCGCCGGGAGTTTGCCTTGAGCCGAGACAACCTTGCCATCGCCCTCGTCCTGGGGGTCCCGCTGCTGGTCGGCCTCGCCCTCGGGGTCGTGGCCGGCGCCAACCTTCCCTACCGGATCGCACAGCATGCACCGCGGCCGCTTCCCGCCATGTGGGAACGAATGGGTGAGACCCCCGGGACAAAGGGGCCCGAATGGGCGGTCTCGCGCAACACCCAGCAGAAGGTCTATCCGCCCCCCACCGAGGAGCTGACCCGGGTCCTCGCCTACGAGTTCTTCGTGCACTTTGAGCAGGAAGGGATGTCGGGGCTAACGGCTCGCCTTCAGAATTGCTTCAATGTCTACGAGGCCGTCCCGTCAGTGCGAAGCCGCGCCCTCCTGATGCGCTGCACCGTGATGGACCACGCCGTGACCCGCTTCGATGCGCTCTTCAGGGCGAACTTCACATCCCCAGGAGCGGCGGTCCCGCCCTCCTTCTATCCCTTCCTGGCCGAAGAGACCGTCCGCGCCCGCCGGGACTACACCGCCCGGGTCCTGTTCGGCGGCGACCGCAGGGCCCAGGCCCTGGCCATGGCGCCGGCGGTGGGCCTCATATTCTCGGAGTTGATGCGCTTCCGCAGGGAGAGGTCCAACGCCGTCGCCTCGCGTCCGTCCTCGTCGCCCCCACCCCTGAAGACAGGTCCGGCGACGCTCCCGGGCTGATCCGAACCCGGCGGGAGCGGCTCTCAATTGCTCCCCCCAGGGGGAGCTGTCGGCAAAGCCGACTGAGGGGGGCAACGGCCTCTCAGCAGACCCCCTCCGGCCCGCTTCGCGGGCCACCTCCCCCTCAAGAGGTGGAGGAATTCCAATAACTTAATTGCCCCCCCCCAAGGAGGAGCCCGGCGAGGGGGCAGCGGAGGCCCCTAACCCTCCGACAGGGCCTCGTCCGAGACGAAGGGGTTGGTCTGGCGCTCGCGGCCGAAGGTGGACATCGGGCCGTGGCCGGGCACGAAGGCCACGTCCTCGCCCAGGGGCCAGAGCTTGCCGGTGATGGCGGCGATCAGCTGCGGATAGCTGCCGCCAGGGAAGTCGGTGCGGCCGATGGAGCCCTGGAACAGGACGTCCCCCACCTGGGCGAAGCGGGCCTCGCGATGGAAGAAGACCACATGCCCGGGGGTGTGGCCGGGGCAGTGATAGACCTCGAACTCGGTCTCGCCCAGGGTCACCCGGTCGCCGTCCTCGAGCCAGCGGTCCGGCTCGAAGGACTGGGCGTCGGGCATGCCGTAGCGGGCGCCGGACTCCGGGATGCCGGCGATCAGGGGCGCGTCGTCCCGGTGCGGACCCTCGATCACCGCCCCGGTCAGGGCCTTGAGCTGGGCGGTGGCGCCCGCGTGGTCCAGGTGGCCATGGGTGATCCAGATCTTCTCCAGCGTCAGGCCATGCTGCTGCAGCCCGCCCATCAACCGCTGGACCTCTCCTCCGGGGTCGATCACCGCCGCCTTCAGGGTCTTGGCGCACCAGACGATGGTGCAGTTCTGCTGGAGCGGGGTGACGGGCGCGATGACGGCGCGGATGGGCGGCTGGCTCATGGCCCTATCTTCGATGCGGGGCGGGGATTTGCAAGGGCGGGCGCCGGGCGCAACCCTTGGCCCCCCTCGCGGCGGAGGCTAGACCGGCGTCATGCTGCCCGTGGAAGAGGTCCTGCCGTCCCTGCTCGAGGCCCTCGAGGCCCGGGGCGCCGCCGTGCTCGCCGCGCCGCCGGGGGCGGGCAAGAGCACGATCGCGCCCCTGCGCTGCCTGTCGGCTCCCTGGATGGCGGGGCGGCGCATCCTCATGCTGGAGCCCCGGCGTCTGGCGGCCAGGGCGGTGGCGGCGCGGCTGGCGTCCAACCTGGGCGAGCCGGTGGGCGCCACCGTCGGCTACAGGGTGCGGATGGAGAGCCGGGTCTCGGCCGCCACCCGGCTGGAAGTCGTCACCGAGGGCGTCTTCTCGCGAATGATCCTCGACGACCCCGGCCTGGACGGGGTGGGCCTGGTCATCTTCGACGAGTTCCACGAGCGCAGCCTGGACGCCGACCTGGGCCTGGCCCTGGCGCACGACTGCCGGCGGGTCCTGAGGCCGGACCTGCGCCTTCTGGTCATGTCGGCCACCCTAGATGTCGCCGCGGTGTCGGGCCTGCTGGACGGCGCCCCGGCCATTTCAAGCGAAGGCAGGGCCTGGCCCGTGGAGACCCGCTACCTCGGCCGCGATCCCGGCGCGCCCCTTGAGGACCAGGCGGTGCGCGCCGTGCGCCGGGCCCTGGCCGAGACCCCGGGCGGGGTGCTGGTCTTCCTGCCGGGCCAGGCCGAGATCCGGCGGACGGCCGAGCGGCTGGCGGCGGCGGGCCTGCCGGCGAACGTCGATGTCGCCCCGCTCTTCGGAGCCCTCGACCCCGCCGCCCAGGACCGGGCCATCGCCCCGGCCCCGGAGGGGCGGCGCAAGGTCGTCCTGGCCACGGACATCGCCGAAACCAGCCTGACCCTCGAGGGGATCGCCTGCGTCGTCGATGCAGGTCTGGTGCGCTCGCCGCGCTTTGACCCGGCGTCGGGGTTGACCCGCCTGGTCACCCTCAGGGCCAGCCGGGCGGCGGCGGACCAGAGGCGAGGTCGCGCCGGACGGACCGGCCCCGGAACCTGCTACCGGCTCTGGGACGAGGCCGAGACCCGCTCTCTGCCGGCCTTCGCCACGCCGGAGATTCTCAACGCCGACCTGTCGGGCCTCGCCCTCGACCTCGCCCGCTGGGGGGTGAAGGACGCCGCCGGCCTCGCCTTCCTCGATCCTCCGCCGGCGGGGGCCCTCGCCGAGGCCCGAAGCCTGCTGGCGCGGCTGGAGGTCCTGGACGGGCAGGGGGTGCTGACGGCTCATGGCGAAGCGCTCTCGCGCCTGCCCCTGCCGCCCTGCCTCGCCCATATGGTGCTGGCCGCCGCCGCCCGGGGACAGGCGGAACGGGCGGCGAGGATCGCCGTCCTGGCTTCGGAACCCGGACTTGGCGGTCGCGAGGTGGACCTGCGCCTGCGGCTGGAGGCCCTGGAGCGCGACCGGGGGCAGAGGGCGCGGGACGCCCGGGCCCTTGCGGGGCGCTGGGCCGCGCAGGCGGCTCGCGAGGCGGGTCGGGCGCAGGGCGAGCCCCTCGATGATGGGCTGCTCATGGCCCTGGCCTGGCCTGAGCGCGTCGCCCGGGCGAGGGGACCTGCGGGACACTTCCAGCTGGCGGGGGGCAGGGGAGTCTGGCTGGAGGAGACCGATCCCCTCGCTCGGGACTCCTGGCTGGCCGTCGGAGAACTGGGCGGGGGCGGGCGGGCCGACCGGATCCTGATGGCCGCCCCGGTCCAGCCTGCAGACCTAGAGCGGCTCTTCGCCGCCGCCATCGTGCGCGAGGCGCGGATCGAGCCGGGTCCCTCGGGCCGGCTCCGGGCCGTCCGTATCGAACGGATCGGCCGGCTGGTGCTGCGGGAGACCCTGGACGAGGCGCCCTCGGCGGACCTGATCCGCGCCGCTCTGCTGGACCAGGTGCGTGCGGACGGCGTTGCGGGCCTGCCCTGGGGCGAGGCGGGGCGGGCGCTGCGGGCCCGGGCGGACTTCCTGCGCGGACTTGGAGAGGCCGACGCGCCGGACCTCGGTGACGCGGCCCTGCTGGAGGATCTCGACGCCTGGCTGGGCCCGGCCCTTGCGGGGCTGCGAAGCCTCTCGGACCTGTCGCCGGCCCGGCTGGAAGGCGCGCTTGCCGCCCACCTTGGCCACGCTGCCCAGAGACGCCTCGACGCCCTTGCGCCGGCGCGCTGGACGGCCCCTACGGGCAACAGCTTCGCCATCGACTACGCCGCGCCGGGCGGCCCCCGGGTCGAGGTGAGGGTGCAGGAGGTCTTCGGCCTGTCCACGCATCCGGCGGTCGCGCAGGGCCGGGCGCCCCTGACCCTGGCCCTGACGTCGCCGGCGCACCGGCCGATCCAGACCACCCGCGATCTGCCGGGTTTCTGGCGCGGGTCCTGGCGTGAGGTGCGGGCTGAGATGCGGGGCCGTTACCCGCGCCATGTCTGGCCTGAAGATCCGGCCTCCGCGACACCGACGGCACGTGCAAAACCGCGCGGAACCTGAGCTGGATCAAGCGGTTACGGCATAGATCATGATGCCGGCGGCGACCGCGAGGTTGAGGCTGTCGGCCCGGCCGCGCATGGGTATCTTGACGTTGACGTCGCACAGGGCGGCCATGTCCGGGGTCAGGCCCTGCTGCTCGTTACCTAGCAGGACGAGGGTCGGTCGGCGGTAGTCCGCCTCGGCGTGGGAGACGGTGGCCGACAGGAGCGTCCCGACCACGGAGCCGGGCCAGCCGGCCCGCCAGGCGGCGAAGTCGGCCTCATCCGTCTGGACGATGGGCAGGGCGAAGATCGAGCCCATGGTCGCCCGAACCGCCTCCACGGAATACGGATCGCAGCACTCGCCCACCAGGATGACGGCGCCGCAGCCGGCGGCGTCGGCGGTCCGGATCACCGTCCCGAGATTGCCGGGGTCCCGGACCCTGTGCAGGGCGACCCAGCCCGTCGCGTTTGCGGGTTTCAGGGCTTCCAGGGGGGTAAAGGCCTGCCGGAACACGCCGATCACCGCCTGCGGATTGTCTCGTCTGGAAACCTTGGCGAGGATGTCCCGGGTGACCTCGACCACCTGTCCGCCGGCCCTGAGCGTTGCCGTCCGCGCCCTTTCCAGAAGCGGGTGAGACGCCGCCTCCGGTCCGAATAACAAGACCTCTGGAAAACGTTTCAGGTCAATAGCTTCGAGGATAAACTTAAGACCTTCAGCAACGAACTGGCCCGTCTCGTCCCGGGCCTTGCGCTGGTGCAGGGCGCGGACCGCCTTGACCAGGGGATTGGTCAGGGAGGTGACCTGGCGGGCCGGAGCGTTCATGCCGTCCAGCGGGCGTAGAAGCTCATACCGATCTCCCGCTGGCGCGCGCTCTCCACCAGCACCAGCTCGCCCCAGGCGATCTCGCCGCCGCGCCCCTCCAGCCGGTCGGCCAGCAGGCCCGCCAGGGCCGCGCCGGAAATCCGTTCGGCATAGGCGTTCAGGAGGAGGAAGGCCGGGTCAGGGCTGAGCAGGGCCGCGCACATCTCCGCCAGGTCCGGCAGGTCGTCGAAGAGGCGCCAGACCTCGCCGTCGGGTCCCCGGCCGTACTTGGGCGGGTCCAGGATGATGGCGTCATACTGTACGCCCCGGCGGATCTCTCGCTGAACGTACTTTCGGGCGTCCTCGCAGATCCAGCGGATCGGACGATCCGCGAGGCCCGACAGGGCGGCGTTCTCCCGGGCCCAGCCGATGGCCTTGCGGGAGGCGTCCACATGGGTGACATGCGCGCCCGCAGCGGCGCAGACCAGGCTAGCCACTCCGGTATAGCCAAAGAGATTCAGGATGTTGAGCGAACGTCCTGCGCTGCGGATCTTCTGGTCTAGCCAGGCCCAGTTCGCCGCTTGCTCGGGGAAGAAGGCGAGGTGGCGGAAGGGTGTGAAGCGGCCGTGAAAGCGCACCGCCCCCCACCCGGAAACCCAGGGCTCGATCGGTCCCTCCCGAAAGCGCCAGCGGCCGCTGTCCTCCTCGTCGGCGGGGTCGAAGACGGCGTCGGCGGCGGTCCAGGCGGCGGAGGGCAGGCCCGGCGACCAGAGGCACTGGGGCTCGGGACGGACCACCGTGCGGCGCCCGTAGCGCTCCAGCTTTCGTCCGTGGCCGGAGTCCACGAGGTCGTAATCCGACCATCCGACGGTCCTCAGGACGGTCGGCTGGGGGGCGATACGCGGGGGGCTCAGGGTCCCGGCGGCGGTCATGGCGCCGTCTCCTGTGCGGTGGGGGCAGGGGGGGCGCCAGGCGGCGGGGCAGGGGTGGGGCCCGGGGTGGCGGCAGGGGGCGTGTAGACGCCCCGACGGAGGTCTTCGGTCAGGGTCAGCGGCGTCGTTCCGCCCCGGAGCTTCGCCCGGTAGATCGCCACCGCTTCCAGGACCCGCATGACGTAGTTGCGGGTCTCGGAGAAGGTAATGCACTCGATATAGTCGACCGGGTCGACGCTGGCGGCCCTCGGATCGCCGCAGAAGCTCGCCCACTGCGTCGACCGGCCCGGCCCGGCGTTGTAGCCCGCCACAGCCATCACGTAGGAGCCGGCGAAGGTGGAGATCAATTCGCTCAGATAGGTCGATCCCAGGCGCATGTTGTAGTCGGGATCGTCCAGAAGGGAGGGGGCGTAGGAAACGCCCATTCGCCGGGCCGTGGCCGCCGCCGTCGCCGGCATCAGCTGCATCATGCCCCGCGCCCCGACGCCGGAGCGAACCAGGGGATCAAATCCGCTCTCCTGCCGGGTGATGGCCAGGACCAGGGCCGCCTCGGGGGCGTTGGCGACGTCCGGCGGTGTCCGGACGGGATAGCCCCGGTCCGGCAGGATGAAGCCCCTCTGGGCGGCGGTGCGGACCACCCGCATGGACATGTCCTGCTCACCATAGCCCCGGACAAGATCGACAAGCATGGCCTGATCGGCATCGGTGTCGAGGATGTCGTCGAGGGCCAGGACGAAGACGCGGAAGAGGTCCCGGGCGCCGATGTCGTAGAGGATGCGTGCAGCCCGCGTGGTCTCCCTGGCCTCGAAACGGGCGCGGTCCTGCGGTCCGATCTGGGGATCCCGACCGAGGTCCAGGCGCACGAAGCCGGCCCGCTCCGCCGCCAGCTGCCCGTAGAAGGTGGTCCGGTGCCGCGCCGCCGCGCGGTAGAAGACGTCGGCCGCATCAATGCCGGCGATCGCCTCCACCGCCCGCCCCCGCCAGTAGAGGCCCCGCGCCAGGGTGATGGGCGAGGTTCCGACCCGGTCGATATGCTTGAAGTGGGCCTCGGCGCGGATCGGGTCCCGCAGTCGCGTCAGCGCGATCCAGCCGGCGTAGAACTCGGCCTCGACCGCATCGGGCCCGGTCTGTAGCCCGGTGTTGGCCGCCGCCTCGTAGGCGGCCCGGGAATCCCGGTTGCGCAGGGCCGACAGGGTCAGCTGGTAGCGTTCGTCCCAGATCCGGGCGCCCATCTCCTCGGACCAGATCTCCTTCGGGAACCGAACCAGCTCGGCCCGAGCCAGCTGGTCGAGCCCGACCCGGCGATAGTGGGCGGCCTTCTCGACCGCGAGGCCGGGCGCCTCGGCCACCGAAGCGGGCAGGGCGTCGGCCAGGGCCAGGGCGGCGGGGGATCTCTGGCGGAAGGCGATCCGCGCCTGGGCCAGGGCCTGCTGGTCGGGCGGCAGGAGGGCGATGAGGTCCCGGGCGGCTGGTCCCTGGGCCCCGAAGAGCAGCATGTCCGCCCGGCGGATGTGATCGTCCAGGGTCAGGACATCGCCAAACCGGGCCATCATCGCCCGCTGCGCGTCCAGTTCGAAGGGCCTGCCCCGCCAGGTCTGGCGGATGAGTTCGGCCGCCGCCTTCGGATCGCCCGAGGCGCGCAGGGCTGACGCCAGGGCCATGGCGCCCTCGGCGGTGGAGGGCGGATCCTTGGCGAACCAGGCGATGACCTGGCGGGGCGACAGGCCTGACGTCTCGATGAGCCGTTCGGCCGCCAGGCGCCGGCGGGCCGGGCGGGGCCAGTCGGCCATGTCGCGCAGGGACCGCTCCAGTTCACCGAAGCTCAGACTGGGGCCGTTGGTGTCCATCAGGGCCCAGAGGCCCAGTTTCCGGGCTGTGGGGTCCTGGATCCGGTCCAGGGCCTGACGGGCGCCCCGAACGTCGGCTCTCCGGGCGTCCTCGAGGGTCTCCTGCAGGGCGTCGGCGTCGGCATTGGTGATGTAGGCGGACCGGGGCGCGGCGGGCGGCGCCGGGACCGCCGCTCCCGTCGCCACAGCGGGATCCGGGAGAGAAGGCGCCGGAGGCGGCGTCTGGGCCGGAGCGGGCGGCGGCGCAGGCGCAGGACTCTGGGCGGCCGCCGGGAGGGGGCCGGCGGCAAGGCCCAGGACCATCCCGGTGATCAGGATTCGACGCGCCCTGCGCTTCAACATCAACACTCCGCCAGCAGGCATTCAGGGACCCCGACTCAATCGGTTGCGGCGGGGGGGCTGTCCGCCATAATGTCGGACCCTGCCCTCAGGTCGCAACCAGCGGCCGCGTTCTAACGGTTTTCTGCATCCCATGTCCGATCCCTTGTTCAGGGGCGTCTTTCCGGCCCTCGTGACCCCGTTCCGGGACGGGGAGGTCGATGAGGCCGCCTTCATCCGCCTGGTCGAGCGCCAGATCGAGGGCGGTGTACATGGTCTCGTCCCCGTCGGCACGACCGGCGAGACGGCCACCCTGAGCCATGACGAGCACCGCCGGGTGGTGGAGCTGGCGGTCCAGACGGCGGCGGGCCGGGTTCCCGTGATCGCCGGCGCGGGATCCAACTCCACCGCCGAAGCCATCGAGCTGGTCCGCCACGCCAAGCAGATCGGCGCCGACGCCGCCCTGGTGGTCACGCCCTATTACAACCGCCCCAGCCAGGAAGGGCTCTACGCCCATTACGCCGCCATCAACGCGGCGGTCCAGCTGCCTGTGCTGGTCTACAATGTCCCGGCCCGGACCAGCGTCGACATTTCCGACGCCACCCTGGCCCGGCTGAGCCGGCTGCCGAACATCGTCGGGGTCAAGGACGCCACGGGCGACCTTGTCCGGGCCACACAGCAGCGCATTACCTGCGGGTCCGACTGGGTCATGCTGTCGGGGGATGATCCGACGGCCCTGGGCTACATGGCCCACGGCGGTCACGGCTCCATCTCCGTGTCCGCCAACGTGGCGCCGGTCCAGGTCTCCGCCTTCCATGAGGCCGCCCTGTCGGGCGACTGGGAAACCGCGCGCCGGTGGCAGGACGGCCTGCTGCGCCTGCACAGGGCCCTGTTCTCCGACGCCTCGCCGGCGCCCACCAAGTACGCCCTGTCCCGGCTGGGTCTGTGCGAAGAGACCGCGCGCCTGCCCATCACCCCGGCCTCGGAGGCCTCGCGCCGCGAAGTGGACGCGGCCCTCGCCGAGGTCGGCGTCGCCTGACGCCGCACGCCATGGGCAAGCTGATCGCCGAGAACCGCCGCGCGCGCTTTGACTACTTCCTGGAGGAGACCTTCGAGGCGGGCCTCGCCTTGACCGGCACGGAGGTGAAGTCCCTGCGCAACGGCCGGGCCAACATCGCCGAGTCCTATGCGGCGGTGGAGGGCCGGGACATCTACCTGATCAACGCCGACATCCCGCCCTATTCCCAGGCCAACCGCTTCAACCACGAGCCCCGGCGACACAGGAAGCTGCTGTTGCACCGCAAGCAGCTGGACAGGCTGATCGGCGCCGTCCAGCGCGAGGGCCGGACCCTGATCCCGACCCGGCTCTACTGGAACGACAAGGGCCTGGCCAAGCTGGAGCTGGCCCTGGCCAAGGGCAAGAAGCTGCACGACAAGCGCGAGACCACGGCCGAGCGCGACTGGCAGAGGGACAAGGCCCGGCTCCTGCGGGACAAGGGCTGAGGTGGAGGCCGCGGACGTTTCGCGGCTGGAGCGGGCCACCGTCGCCGCCGCCAGCAGCCGGGCGTGGCTGGCCGCGTAGGTTTGCTTGTTGGCGCCCTTAGGCTTTGGCATTGCTCTCGCATATTGACCGACACTCAAAAAATAGATAACTTTATTTCCAGCATTGAGGAGGGGTCGATGAAGTTCGTTCTTTTTGGCGTGGTTGTACTGATAGTTATTGTCGGCGCAGTGTTCGCCTATGGTGCGAGCCTGCCGGTAGAGGTGAAGGCCGAACGTACGCAGAACCTCAATGCTCCGGTCGATAAGGTTTACGCCATCGTTTCAGATGTGGCGGGCCAAGCCGCGTGGCGCAGCGATGTTGGCAATGTGCGCATGAGCGCAGACGGGCGCAGTTGGACGGAAGAAACCAAGCAGGGCGTCACCATTGCATTCGAAGAAGTCGCGCGAATGCCGCCAACACGCCTTGAGATCGATTTTACCTCGCCGCAAGGGTTCAGCGGTCGTTGGGTCGGAGTGTTTGCGCCAACGCCGGACGGCAAAACGCAAATCACGTTCACAGAGACTGTGCGCACTGAAAGCCCAATTGGACGGCTGATGCAGCAGATTTTTGCGCCGCCCGGTGCGCATATCGATCTCTATTTGAAGGACCTAGATGCCGCGCTGCGCGTTGAGGCGCGCTGATGCCCACGACGAAGAAAAAAACCTGGAGTGAAAAACTCAACGGCGGAAAACCGCCGCATGTAGTGATGCTGGAAAAGCCCTTCGCGGGCGTTGCGGCAGGTCAGACACTTGCTATCGCTTCACCGATGATGGTGAAGGAGTACATCGAAAAAATTCCCCGCGGAAAAACGCGTTCCATGCTCGAAATGCGCGAGACCTTTGCAAAGAAGATGAACGCAGACGCGGCGTGTCCAACTTCGAGTTCCATCTTTCTGCGAATTGTCGCTGAAGCTACGCTGGAGGAAATCGCATCGGGAAAGAATCTCGCGGAGGCCACGCCCTTCTGGCGGATCGTGGAGCCGGCATCGCCGCTAGCGCAGAAACTCTCATGCGGTCCGGACTTTGTTGAACACATGCGAACCTTGGAAACGAGCGGCGAATGAAGCTGCCGACGGCCGGACGCCAGGGGCCGAAGGGCGTCTCACTGATGATCAGCAGTTCCGGACTCGACGGGTCGATCCTTAGGGCCAGATCGCTCCAGAGCGCTCCGTGTGGTCAAAGGCCATCCGGCCCCCGACGATCATCCACCCGCTTCTTGCCGCGCACGTCGGTCGGCAACAACGGCTCGATCCGAGCCCACTGCGCATCCGAAAACCAAAAGAAATCAGACATCCAACGCCTCCAGCCTCGGAGGCAGTGAATCATGCGCCGGTCACCAGCGGAATCCTGTTTTTGGGTCCGGACCCTAGGTCAGCGCAAACACAGACGTGTGCCCAACGGCCTCGCGGCTCGGGCGGATGACGATTTCGACATCCTGCTCAAGCGCATTGAGGAAGCTTATCAGCTTCTCGACCGAGAAATGATCGAGCCGATAGTTGGCAAGCGATGACACTTTGGATTGCGGGATGCCCAGGATGGTCGCGGTATCTGTCTGTTTGAGGCGGCGTTCTTTCAGCAGCGCGTTCACGGCCATCGCCAGCCGCGTCTTGGTCTGACGCCCGGCGGCGTCTGGGAGACCCAGATCGGCGAAGACGTTGCCGGCGCCTTCCGTGATGTCATTTGCCACGTTTGCCTGCCTTGCCCTTCGTGGGCTGTTGGTAGTTGCTCTCATAATGTTCGCGGGCGCGTTTCAAACGCTCGCTCACCACTTCCTGCGGCAGGGCCAGCAGGTCGGATTTGGAAGACCCGATCCAATGAACGGGCTTCTCGTTGGCAGGCGGAAGATGAACCATACGATCTCAATTATACCAAATTGGGTATAATCTAGCAAGTGAATAACTGGAAGGTCACTCCAGAGCGCTCCCTGTGGTCAAAGGCCAACCGGCCACCGACACCGCCATCCGGGTCATTGGCCGCGCCGCCCCTGCGCGAGATCCGGGTCGTTGGCGCACAGTTTGCGGACATAGGCGATGACGACGTCGCCCAGCATTTCCGGAACACCCCAATAATCGAAGATGCCGCCGTCACCGCTGTTCTGCCCGCAGGTCACGAACACACCCGTGCCGAACTCGAGCTTCAGGCGGCTCGCCAGCCAGCCCACAAAGCCGCTGTTGTCGATGCCTTCCGGAAAATGAAACCGGAAGATCCTGAACCGTTCGCCGGGGCCGTTGCTGGGCGCCAGCTGGCTCCAGACCGCATCATCGCGCACGAGCGCGAGGGCATCGCTCCGTGCGCGCGCCGCAAAGGCGTCGAGCGGGAACTCCTCGAAGCCATAGACGTCAGAATAGACCTTCAGGCGAGCTTGCTTCATGACCCGCAGCAGCCGGGTTTCTGTTTCAGCGACGCTTTCGTGAGAAACATGGACCATGGGTTTGATCTCGGATTGGGAGAATCCCGCGTCAGCATCTTTACTGGCTTGGATTTGCAAGGTCTTGCCCGGGCCCATGAAAAATCACATGGAACACCGAGGCGGGGCTTCGCCCCCCGGGGCTGAACCCCCCGCCACCGTTTCTTACCCCTGTTCTCTCAGGCGAGTTTCGTCTAAATTTCCCCCGAGGAGAAAGCCCATGATCGAGACATCGAGGACGACGCGGCGGGGTGCGCTGGTCCTGACCGCGGGTGCGATGGTCGCCGGATGCGCCACCCGCCCGCCCGCGCCGCGGACCCGGCCCGCCGCCCTGACCCTGGAAGAGGCCTTCCTGGGGCGCACGGTGGGCGAGGGGGTCTTCAGCTTTCCCATTGCGCGGGTCAATCGCCGCTTCCGCGCCGACCTGGACGGGCGCCTGGAGGGAGACCGCCTGACCGTGGTGGAGGACTTCTTCTACGAGGATGGCGAAACGAACCGGCTGACCTGGGTGTTTGACCGGGCCGGCCCGGGTCGCTGGACGGGCCGACGCGAAGATACGGTCGGCGTGGCGGCCGTGACGGAAGACAACGGGCTGATCCGGCTGGAGTA
>NZ_JADBZL010000058.1:0-3785 GCF_020402505.1 Phenylobacterium sp.
AGGTCGGAAATGGCGGTCTGCAGGTGCGGGTCCCAGTTCACCAGCCGCTTGTCGCGGTAGAGCAGGCCCTGCTTGTGCAGGGTGACGAAGACCTTGCGGACCGCCGCGCTCAGCCCCTCGTCGAGGGTGAAGCGCTCCCGGCTCCAGTCGCAGGAGGCCCCCAGCCGGCGCAGCTGGCGGGTGATGGTCCCGCCGCTCTCGGCCTTCCAGGCCCAGACGCGCTCGACGAAGGCCTCGCGCCCCATGTCCCGCCGGCCGATGTTGCCCTCGGCGGCCAGCTGGCGCTCGACCACCATCTGGGTGGCGATGCCGGCGTGGTCGGTGCCCGGGAGCCAGAGCGCCGCCTTGCCCCGCATGCGCTCGAACCGGATCAGCACGTCCTGGAGGGTGTTGTTCAGGGCATGGCCGATGTGCAGCGAGCCCGTGACGTTGGGCGGCGGGATGACCACGGAGAAGGGCTCGGCCGACGGATCGTCGGTCGGCGAGAAGGCCCCGGAGGCCTCCCAGCGGGCATAGAGCCGAGGCTCGGCGGTCTTGGGATCGAAGGTCTTGTCAAGCATGGCGGTTTCCGAGGCGGACCCGTAACGGAAGGACCGTTCACGTCAAGGATAGTTGCTGGAAACGCCTAACGGACCCGGCCGCTCCGCGAAATCCGCTCGATCTCCGCCTGGACCTGGGCTTCGACGATTTCGGGAAGGTGGTTGTCCAGCCACTGCTTCAGAAGCGGACGAAGAAGCTCCCGGACAACGTCCTCCAGGGTGCGGAAATCCTGCGGCATCAGGAGTGACGCCGAGAGATGACCAAAGGCCGCCGCCGCAGCGGCTGCTGTGGGGTCGGACACAAGGGCGGGCTGAGGACGCAGGGGCTCAATGTCTCCCACTGGATCAACGCGGTCCGTCAGATCCAGGACGTCTTCTTCAACCTCCACCTCAGGCTCAGGCTGAGGCTCAGGCTCAGGCTCAGGCTCTGTCTTGAGCTCAGGCTCGGGTGGCGGCGGGAACTCCGGCTCATCTCTGTCCCCCGAATCGATGGTTTCGACCGGAGGGGAAAAGCCAGCCTCCTCAGGAGCCTCCTCCGAATTCTCACCATCATCCTCGGAGATGATGCGACGAATGGAGGCGAGAATTTCCTCCATTGTCGGTTCTTGCTTGGACTCGTCGGACATCCGCCACCGCGATTCGGGAAAGGACCAACCTCGGACCTGAGGCTAGGCGCACATAACTTAACAGGCAATTCCCGACGGACATGCACGGGCTTCATACTTGAAGATAGCTGATTCCCCGGGGATTCCATGGCCGACGGCGTAGCCCCGGCCCGGAAGGTCCTACCTTGCGGGGGGCAGCGCCTCTGGCGGACTCACCGGCGGTGGTGACGGTGCGGCCGGGACCGGGCGATCTGGTATGATCGCCGGCTTGGGGACCAGGATACCGTCAAGACCAGAACCCGGGACTTCCCATGGCACCCAACCCCAGGTGACCCGCAGATTCCGGAAGTTGGCCGAGGGATCGTAGCGGGGAACCTCAGGGACCAGATAACCCACCTGCAGACGACCGACCTGGCTGAGGACGCCGGCGGCGGCGACATATTCATCCCTGCGGGCGCTGACCTGAGCGAGCTCGGCGGCACGAAGTTCCTGTTCGGCGTTGAGGACGTCAATCGTGGTGCGCAGACCGACCCTTTGCTCCTGGACGACACCCTCGGCAGCGATCCGGGCGGCGCGGACCTGCTTGTCCGTCGCCTCGATGTTGCTGCGCGCGGCCTGGAGCGTACTCCAGGACTGGGTAATCGTCTGGCGGACGGTCCGACGGGCATTCTCTACGCCCAGGCGGTCGACCGTATTCCGCTCCGTCGCGGCCCGGATCCTGGAAAGCGTCTGCCCCCCCGAAAAGATTGGAACGCTGACCACCGCCGAGCCGGACAGCGCCCGGGAGTAGGCATCGGTGTGCAGCGGGCTGGCAAGCCCGCTGTAGCCCAGTTGGCCTTGAAGGGCGATGGTGGGCATCTGCTCGGCCCGGGCCCCGGCGATCCGAGCACGACTGGCCTGCTCAGCGTACTCCGCCGCCCGCACAACCGGGCTGCCGCTCTCGGCCAGATCCCAGGCCTGCTCGACGGAGGCGGGCAGGAGGGCGCCGATTGGGGGTTCAGGGGCAAGAGTCCCGGGAGCCTGCCCAACCACGGCCTCGTAACTGGCGCGAGAGGTTGCAAGGGTGGCCTGGGCGGAGTTCAGGAGGGCGACGGCGGCCGCGAGACGGGCCTCGGACTGGGCCACGTCTGTTCGCGTAATCTCGCCCACTTCGAACCGGGCGCGGGACTCATCAAGCTGCCGCTGAAGGACCGCGACGTTGGTCTGGCGAATTCTCAACGCCTCCTGGTCCCGGCGGACGTCGACATAGGACTGGATCACCTGGCCGAGGACCTGCGCCTCGACGCGACGGAGGCCTTCACGACCGGACAGGCTGTCTGCCTCGGCCGCCGAGACCGCTGAGGCCACCCGCCCGCCCGAGTAAACAGGCTGGGTCAGGGACAGAACGGCCGAACCGGAGTTGTTTTCGACATCTACAAGCGGCCGGGTTCCGGGAATCGTCGTCTCCGACCAGGTGGCGCGGCCGCTGACTGACAGGGTGGGTCGATAGCCTGCCCGTGCCTGATACCAGTTCTCGTCCAGGGCCCGGAGCTGCGCGCGCTGGGCCTGGAGGGTCGGATTGGAAGCGTAGGCCATGGCGATGGCTTCCGCGAGGGTCTCGGCGGACGCCGCGGACGGCGCAAGCGATAAAGCCGCCAGAGAAACCGCAGCAAGCCAGCGGCTGCGATGTCGCATGATCATCTCTTATCCCCAACTTCCGGACGGGCTGAACATCCACCCTTATGACCGGCGTTTCCGCCGGAAGCCAGTGGAGCTGACCTTAAGGATTATTCACCCGGGCCTTACGATTGTGTTTCCAGGCGAGCCCGTCCGGCCCGACGACTTAGTGTTCAGAAAGCGAAGCCAATCTGCGGCTCGAGGCCAGGCAGAAAGGCGGGCGTTGCGTCGAAGCCCGTGCGACGTCCGAAGCCCTCAGAGGTCCTGAGGTAGACGACAGCGCGGCCCGCCGGACCCTGGCGCTCGATGACCACCGCCCGCCCCCCAACTGACAGGGCCTCTAGCCACTCCGCTGGGATCTGCCCCATCGCTCCCTCGCAGACGAGGATGTCGAAGGGACCTGCTGGCGGCCGGGCGAGCGCCTCGTCGTCAAACCGTGTCACTGCCACCCCGCAGGCCTCCAATAGCGAGGCGGCGTAAGGCGCCGCGATCGCCAGGCCTTGCTCTCCCGCGACCGGCGCGGCGAGCTGGACCAGCTTGGCGACATCCCGAGGCCTCAGGAGACGCCGTCCCGGCGCATATTCTGGCTCGACGTCGGCATAGGCCTGGTAGGCGCGCGTCGCGGGAAGGAAGGCCTCCCGGGGGATCCGTCGCATGGCGTCCTGAATCCGAAGATCGGTCACATCAGCTGTCCGGACCTGGCTCTCCACCATGTTCAGTCGGGCTGCAAAGGTATCGTCCATGACGTCTCCGGTCGGCTGGAGGAAGGGGCGGCGACGCCCAGGGGGCCTGACGGGCCATCGCGCTTATACGACCCGGGCTGCATTCAAGGCAATGCGGGCCGTCTCGGACATTGCCCCGGCCAGCGCCATCTGTTAGCGATCGCCGGCCCGGTGCGGACCGGTGCGGCCTGATGGCGGAGTGGTGACGCAGCGGACTGCAAATCCGTGCACCCCGGTTCGATTCCGGGTCAGGCCTCCAAACC
>NZ_JADBZL010000059.1:0-17700 GCF_020402505.1 Phenylobacterium sp.
AAAAGGGCGACCCTGAGTATCACTCGCAGCCCTTCTTCACGACGCCGTACCTGAACCAGAGCCTTGTGGTGAAACACATAGTTCGGTCAGATGAGCGCTACGTTCTGGATGACCAGCGGCAGACCGCCACGAAGGTCATACTGCCTTTCGAGCGAAGCGATCTCCGGATGGGCGGCCGTTCGTTCCTGGTGGGGCAAAGAGGTTGGCGCAGTATTGTCCGGGAGGCCGGGGGGGACGCGGAAGGATCGAACATTGATCGCGATATCCGCTTGCTGACCGCACTCGACGAGATTCCGTCGCTGGATCCCTTCTTGCTGCGGGAGCACTTGAGCCGACGAGGCTTCACGATCGCCAGCTGCTACTTCGCTATCTCTGATGCCGACCTTGCCCGCATGCATGACTTCGTGGCCTCAGAGATCGATGATCTGATCCGCCTGACCTTCGCGGACGCCAGTGACAGCTCGAGCTATGCCGATAAGCTCGTTCGCGTCCTCCTTTCCCCCGAAATCACCGAGCAACTGGAACCGTTCCGGATCGCTCTGAGGCTTGAGGGCGAGGACTACAAAGAGGGGCTCTTCAGCTGGAAGGGCTTCCTCTATTACAAGTGGCTGTTCAGTGAACTTCGGCCGAAGCTGGTCGATGTCCTGCGCGAGATACCGCTGCTCCGGGTCACGGGCCACAAGGACCCCGATCTGATGGTCCACATCGAACGAACGCGCCGGAGGCTGGTGGAAGCGCTTGAGGCCAAGAGGCGCGAGATCGCCGACGTCCTGGACGTCTATGACCGCGCCTTCGCAGACCTGACCAAAAACGGCAAGCCTCTTGCCTTCCAGAGCTTCCTTCTGCGGGCGTCGGATATGTTCCTGATGCTGGGAGAGCGCATCGGCGTGATCTCGCATATCACCACCGCCTGGCGTTACCGCTTCCCCGACGCCCGATCGCCAGCGGCTTCGGTTGAAGAGGTTTTCGACATCCTTAAGGATTTCGACCATCTTGTTTCCAGTCTCGAGAAATAAGATGGAGTCCGCATGAGCTGGCTTTCAGGCGTCCTGACCCAGGGTGTCGGCGTCCTCATTGGGCTTGTTCTAGCTCTGATCCTCCTGGTGCTTCTGGTCTATGATCTGACCCAGCAAAAGCACTCCGTCCTGCGTAACTTCCCCGTGATCGGACATTTGCGTTACTGGCTTGAGCAGCTAGGTGAGTATTTCCGGCAGTACTTCTTCGCCAATGACCGGGAGGAAATGCCCTTCAACCGGGCGACGCGGGCCTGGGTCTACCGCGAGGCCAAGAACGAGGGAGGGGCTATCGGCTTTGGATCGACAAATGATCGCCGCGAGCCGGGCACCCTGCTTTTCGTCAACCACCCCTTCCCGGTTCTCGAGGAGGACCGGCTGCCGACCCCGCCGCTGGTGATCGGCGAAGGCGCCTGCGACCAGCCCTTCCTGGCCCGCTCCGTCGTGAACATCTCCGGCATGAGTTTCGGGGCGATCTCCCGGCCGGCGATCCAGGCGCTCTCGAGGGGCGCAGGACAGGCCGGCTGCTGGATGGATACCGGCGAGGGCGGACTGTCGCCCTATCACCTCGAGGGAGACTGCGACCTGATCATGCAGGTTGGCACGGCGAAATACGGGGTCCGCAATCCCGACGGATCCTTCTCACCGGAGAAGGCCCGGGAGATCGCCCGTTCAGTCAAGGCCTTCGAGATCAAGCTCAGCCAGGGCGCCAAGCCCGGGAAGGGCGGCGTCCTGCCGGGGGCGAAGGTGACGGAGGAAATCGCCCGTATCCGGGGGATTCCCGAGGGCGAGGATTCCATCAGCCCGAACCGGCATCCCGACATCGCCAACATCGACCAGCTCCTTGACCGGGTCTGCAGCCTGCGTGACCTGACCGGCAGGCCTGTCGGGGTGAAGACCGCCCTGGGCGACGAGAGCTTCATGACCGAACTCTGCGAGGCCGTGCTGCGGCGGGGTGTCCAGGATGCGCCGGACTTTCTGACAATCGATGGCGGTGAGGGAGGCACAGGGGCGGCCCCCCAGACCCTCATGGATCACATGAGTCTGCCCATCGCCGAGGCCCTTCCCATGGCCGTAGACGCACTGCGCAGCGCTGGCCTCAAGGACCGTGTGCGGGTGATCGCCTCAGGAAAACTGGTCACGCCCGCCCGCGCGGCCTGGGCCCTCTGCACCGGAGCGGACTTCGTGCACTCGGCGCGGGGCTTCATGTTCGCCATCGGCTGCATCCAGGCGATGCGCTGCCACACCAATACCTGCCCCACCGGCGTGGCGACCCACAACCGCCGCCTGCAGAGGGGTCTGGTGGTGGAAGACAAGGCCACCCGGGTCGTCAACTATGTCCGAAGCCTCAATCGGGATATTGACATGATCGCCCACTCCTGCGGATGCCGGCACGCTCGCGAACTGGGGCGACAGCATGTCCGTATCGTCGAGACTGCGGGGCGGAGTGTTCCCCTGAACGTCCTGTATCCCGGAGCCTGAGCCATGCTGACAGAAGTCGATCGTCTGCTGGTGGCGACCCCCGACTCAGGGTCGGCTGGCGCGGCTTGGTGCAGCATCCTGGGTGCGGAGGAAGTGCTGAGAGAGCGAGCCCCCGCCCTTTCGGCGGTCCGTCGGGTCTTCCGGGTCGGCAGATCCGACGTCGAGTTCCTCGAACCGGACGGCGCCGGGCCCATAGCGGAGGCCCTGTCGCGACGGGGCCGCGCTCATGTGTGGGCCGCCGGCGCGGCCTCTCCCGACCCCGGCGCCGTCGCCCGGACGGCGGCCGCATCCGGCGCGGTCGTTGAGGCGGACGGGACCCGTCAGTTCGTCACTCTCGAGATCGAAGGCGCGCCCATCCACTTTGTGATCTCCCCTGAAGAAGAGCGCGCGCCGGTGGGTCGCCTGGACTTCCTCTACGAGGCGACGGTGCTGGCCGCCGACCAGGCCGGCGCGGTGTCCAGGATCCGGGACGCCTTCGGCCTGGACGAGACGGTCTTCACGACCATCACCTCGGAGATGTTCGGCTACACCGGGGTCCTGACCCTGTTTCGGGCCGGCCAGCTGCACCGCTTCGAGGTCATCACGCCCATCGACCGGGACAAGACCATGGGCCGATATCATGCACGGGAAGGCGCCTGCTTCTACATGGGGTTCGCCGAGGCGTCCGACCTGATGGATATCGAGAGCCGGATCGCTCCGGGAGGCGTTACGGTCGACCGGCCGGAGGGGCGCCGGGCAGATCAGTCGCCGGATCAAATCTGGATCCATCCTCCCACCCTGGGTGGGGTCATGCTGGGGGTTTCCCGCCCTTCCATGGCATGGATGTGGTCGGGGCATCCGGAGCGCGTCGCGCCGCTCTGAGGTCGTATCCGGCGAGTTGACTTCCTCTTCGTCCGGCCCGCTCAATGGCCCCGACGCCGTTTGGGAGGACGACATGACCGACTGGAGGATCGCCGACGTCTGGGAGGCCATCGCCAGGAAGACCCCCAACCGTCCGGCCCTGATCCAGGGACAGAGGGTCATCACCTGGGGACAGTTCGACGCACGGGCCGACGCGCTGGCTGCGCATCTGGTTGCGGGGGGCGTGAGCGCCGAGGCCAAGGTCGCCGCCTACCTCTTCAACTGTCCGGAGTACCTGGAGGTCTACTTTGCAGCCTTCAAGGCGGGCATCGCTCCAATCAACACCAACTACCGGTATGGCGGCGAGGAACTGGTCTACCTGTTCGACAACGCCGACGCTGAGGTGGTGGTTTTCCACGCCGGATTCGCAGACACTCTGGAGGCGATCCGGTCGCGGCTTTCCAAGGTCAAGCTCTGGATCGCCGTCACCGAACCCGGACATCCGGCGCCCGCCTGGGCGGTGGACTACGAGGCCGCGGTCGCCGATGCGCCCCCGGCGCGTCCCGTCAAGGCCCCCTGGGGCCGCTCAGGGGACAACCTGCTCCTCCTCTACACCGGCGGCACGACCGGCATGCCCAAGGGCGTGATGTGGCGCCAGGACGACCTCTTCAACGTCCTCGGCGCCGGCGGTCAGGCGGCGCGAGGCGTAGAGCCGGTCGAAAGCCCCCAAGGGGCGGCGGACCGCCTTGATCCCGAAGGTCCGCGTCCTCCCTTGACGATGGTCTGCTGTCCGCTCATGCACGGGACCGGTCAGTTCTCCGCCTTCATCACCCTCAACCAGGGGGGCGCCGTCGCCACCCTGCCCTCCCGCGGGTTCAACGCCGTTGAGCTGTGGAACGAGGTGGAACGACTAAAGGCCGACGGCGTCGTCATCGTAGGCCTCGCCTTCTCGACACCCATGCTGGAGGTCCTGGAGGCTGAGCCCGGCCGCTGGGACCTTTCGAGCGTTCTTTCCATAAGCTCGTCGGGCTCCATGTGGAGCCAGGAGAACAAGCGAGGCCTGCTGACGCACTGCATCAACGCCACGATCTTCGACTCCTTCGGCTCCTCAGAGGCCGTCGGGCTCGGCGCTTCGGCCTCGACACCCGGGGCCGAAGCGGCCACCGCCGCCTTTGTCCTGGGCCCCACCTGTGCAGTCTTCACTGAAGATGGACGCCGGGTCGCGCCCGGCTCGGGTGAACGGGGCCTTGTGGCGGTGAGCGGCTTCCTGCCGATCGGCTACTACAAGGATCCCGAGAAGAGCGCCAAGACCTTCCTCACCCTCGAGGGCCAGCGCTGGTCGGTTCCCGGCGACTGGGCCGAGGTCAACGCAGACGGCACGCTCAAGCTGCTTGGACGAGGCTCACAGTGCATCAATACCGGCGGGGAGAAGGTCTTCCCTGAGGAGGTTGAGGAGGCCCTCAAGACCCATCCGCATGTCCGCGACGCGGTCGTGTTGGGGGTTCCCGACGCCCGGTTCGGTGAGCGCATTTGTGCGGTCGTGGAGCCGGACGGCGCCGTGGAGCTTGAGCTGGCCGATCTTTCGGCCCATGTCCGCAACCGCCTCGCAGCCTACAAGGCGCCGCGGGAGCTCGTGGTGGTGGATAGCATTGGCCGGGCTCCGAACGGCAAGGTGGACTACAAGGCGTCCCGCGCCAGGGCCTTGAAGTCCCTCGGTCTCGAGGGCTGAGCCCCCTCGTTATCGAAACTGGCGACCGGACCGCGCAGTACCGTTCAGCCACGGTAAGGCTCGCTGGAGGGGTTTATCCGGACGACCCCTTCATGGGCAAATCCCCGTCTCCACCCTGGGCGGCGCTCACCCGGCGGGGTCGCGACGGCGGCAAGACGGTGGGTCCGGCATAAGGTCTTCGCAAACTCAGCCTCATCGGGCGTGCTAGACTCACTCTCAGCGGTGTAGCCCCTCACCTCGCCATTTGCGGAGTTCCCTCATGCGCGTCATCCCTTGGCTGTGCCTTTCCCTCCTGTTTCTGGCTCCCGCCGCCCTGGCCTCCCCGGAATCTGGGGTCGCAAAGCTGTCATCTGATCGAAGGTTCGCGGCCGCTCAGAAGGTCCTCGCAGCCGAGCATGACCGAACCGTCGCCGACATTGTCCGACTGACCCAGATCCCGGCGCCGCCCTTCGGGGAGGCGCGGAGGGCGGAGGCCGTCCGGAGTGACTTCGCAGCCCTGGGCCTGAAGGATGTCGAGATCGACGCGGAGGGTAATGTCACCGGCGTGCGCCCGGGACGTCGCACGGGGGGCAAGGGACCCTTCGTGGCGGTGGCGGCCCACCTGGACACGGTCTTCCCCGCCGGGACAGACGTGACAGTGCGGCGTGAGGGCAGGCGACTGTCTGCACCCGGAGTGGGCGATAACTCCCGCTCGGTCGCGACCCTCCTCGCCTGGATCCGCGCCCTCGACGCTGCAGGGCTTAGCACGGAGACCGACCTCCTGTTTGTCGGGAATGTGGGCGAGGAAGGGGCCGGCGACCTCCGGGGCGTGAAGCACCTCTTCCTGAAGGGCCCCTACGCCGGTCGGATCGCAGCCTTCTTCTCCGTGGATGGATCCGATCCCTCGGGGATTGTGACGCGCGGGGTTGGCTCAAAGCGGTACCGGGTTACGTTCACCGGCCCGGGCGGGCACAGCTACGGTGCGTTCGGCATTGTGAACCCGATGGCGGCGTTGGCGGGGGCGGTCACCGGTCTCTACGGCCTCTCGGCTCCGACCAATCCGAAGACGACCTACTCCGCCAGCGTTGTCGGAGGCGGGACGTCCGTGAATTCGATCCCCGCCTCCGTCTTCCTGGAGGTGGACCTCAGATCCGAAGACCCGGATGCGCTCGCCGACCTCGATCGGGCCTTCCGGGCAGCCGTCGAGAGGGCTGTCGCGGCGGAGAATTCGGCCCGCTCCACCTCCTACGGGCCAGTGCGGGCCGAACTCGGCGTCATCGGAGAGCGCCCCGCTGGTCGGACGGCGGCGGACAAGGGGATCGTCCGGGTGACCCGAAGCGCGATCTTGGACCAGGGCTTCGCTGCCCGGGAGGAGACCGCATCCACGGATTCCAACATCCCGATGAGTCTCGGGATTCCGGCCGTCACGATCGGCGCTGGCGGCAGCGGGGGTCGGGCGCATGCGCTCGACGAGTGGATCGATGTCGAACCCTCGGAGATGGTCCGGGGAATGTCGGCGGGTCTTCTGGCGATTCTTGCCCAGGCAGGGGTTCGCTGACCCTCAGAGGCCCAGAACAAATCGCGCCATGATGTCGCGCTGAATCTCGTTCGAGCCGCCATAGATCGAACCGGCCCGGTTGTTGAGGTAGCGAGCCATGCTGGTGAGGCCATGTTCGGGACCAATGATGTCCTGGCCGGCCTCCGGCGCTCTTGCCGGCCTCTGGTCCACCGCAGCGTAGGCTGCGATCCCCTCGATCGCGAGTTCATCCAGCTTCTGCAGGGTCTCCGTCCCCTGGGTCTTCAGCATTGAGGACGCCGGTCCGGGGTTTCGCCCGGAGGCGAGTTCAGCCAGGACGCGATGCTCGGTCATCTCCACCGCCTCAAGAATGACCCCGATGGAGGCCAGCCGCGATCGGAACCCAGGATCATTGATCAGCGCGCGCCCGGCATCGCTGCGCTCCTCCCGAGCGAGGGACTTGAGGCGTTCATAGCTGACCTTGAGTCCGGCTGCAGAACCACCCCCCCGTTCGAATTCCAGAAGATACTTCGCAACGGTCCAGCCCTGGTTTTCCTCTCCGACCCGGCCCGAGACGGGAACCCGGACATTGTCGAAGAAGACCTGGTTGACCTCATGCTCACCCGCCAGAGTGATGATTGGCCGAACCGAGACCCCGGGGGTCTGCATGTCGAGCAGCAGGAAGGTGATCCCTGCCTGCGCCTTGCCCTCCGTCCGGGTCCGCACCAGGCAGAACATCCGGTTGGCCCAATGTGCATGGGTGGTCCAGATCTTGGTCCCGTTGAGGACATAGTCCTCGCCTTCCCGTTCTGCGCGGAGCTGGAGGGCGGCGAGGTCGGACCCGGCCCCGGGCTCTGAATACCCCTGGCACCAATAGTCTTCACCCGAGAGGATGCGGGGCAGGTAGTGCGCCTTCTGCTCTTCGGTCCCGAAGCCCATGATCACCGGTCCCACCATCTTCAGGCCCATGGGAGCGAGGCTCGGGGCGCCGGCGCGTGCGGACTCCGCAGCGAAGATGTAGCGCTGCATCTCGTTCCAGCCTGTGCCGCCATGGCGCACTGGCCAGGCCGGGGCGACCCAGCCGCGCACATGAAGGATCTTTTGCCAGGCGAGGCTGTAGGTCTTGTCCATGAAGACGCTGGTGGCCCGGCGTCCCGCCCTCCGCAACTCGGGGGTCAGGTTCTCGCTGAGGAAGGTGCGCACCTCGTCGCGGAAGGCAAGGTCCTCGGGAGACAGGTCGAGATGCATGACGTTTCCTTCAGCTGACGAGGCGATCTTGCGCGCGCCGACGCCAGGGAAATCAAGCTCGCAAGAACCTATTCGGCCCTTTGCAGTTCCTGCTTGACCCTCTCGGCAAGGGTCTTGATGTCGATGGGCTTGGCGAGGAACGAGACGTTCTCCTCACCCTCAAGCAGGTTGGAGAACTCCGCCTCTGCATAGCCGGAGATGAACATGACAGGAGCGCCGGCCAGGTAGTGGCGGGCCGCGCGCAGGAGTTCCGGCCCCTGCATTCCCGGCATGACGACATCGGAGATCATCAGGTCGATCTCCCCGGCGTGGACCTCCGCCAGGTCAAGAGCCTCCTCGCCGCTGGCCGCCTCGATCACCTCGTAGCCCCGAGCGCGCAGGAGCTTGGCGGCGACGCTACGGACAGCGTCCTCGTCCTCGACAAACAGGATGCGTCCGGCGCCGGACAGGTCTCTGGCCGCAGGCCGGGTAGGTCTTGCAGGCGCGAACGGTGTCATCACCGGCACATGCACCGGCAGAAAGATCCGGAAGGCAGCACCCTGGCCCGGTCGAGACTCCACCCAGATCCAGCCGTCGGACTGCTTCACGATACCATAGACCGTCGCCAGGCCGAGGCCTGTCCCCTCCCCAACCGGCTTGGTCGTGAAGAAGGGATCGAAGATCTTGTCCAGGACATCGGCCGGAATACCGGAGCCGTCGTCAGAGACCTCGATCATGGCCTGCTCGCCCTGCGGATCCGGATATCCCAACGCCTGAGCCTCCGCCGCGCTCACGCGGGCGGCGCGGATTTGTACGGTCGAACCGCCATGGGAGCGAATGGCGTCCCGGGCATTGACCACGAGGTTCATGACCGCGGTCTCGAGCTGCCCGCGGTCCGCCCGGACGACCGGCAGGTTGCGACCGTACTCCGTCACCAGAGCAATATCCTCCGGCAGGACGCGCCGAAGCAGCACCTCGAACTCCGAGATCAATTCGCCGAGGTCGAGACTTTCTCTCTGGACCGTCTGCTTGCGGGAGAAGGCAAGAAGCTTGCGCACCAGCTCCGCTGCGCGGGTAGAGGTCTGACGGATCTGGTTGAGACCCTCATAGGAGGGATCCCCCACAGGGTGCCGCTGGGCCAGTTCGTCCAGCTGCATGAAGATCGCCATCAGCAGGTTGTTGAAGTCATGGGCCACGCCCCCAGCCAGCTGCCCGATGGCCTGCATCTTCTGGCTCTGGGCCAGCTGAAGCTCGATCTGCTTTTGCTCTGATACATCGACAAGGAAGGCCACCCACCGCTCGCCGGAGGGCGAAAGATACAGGTGGACGATCCGGGCGGCATCATTGGCTAGCCGCATCTCGACCGCCTCGAGGTTTGAGCGTCCGCCCTCGAGCCGTTGCCGGGCCTCGTTGAGGGACGCGGCGTCAAACAGATCACCGAAGGCGCTCCCCACTCCCTGTACGGACGTAATGGCTGAGAGGGTCGGATTGGCCTCGAGAATCGGGGCGAGAAAGGGATCTCCGCCGCCGAGCAGCGCTGCTCCGAAGGGCGCGGCGGCGGCGAAGGCGTCAAGGGCGTCCGGGGTAGGTCCTGAAGAAGGCTGCGGTGGCGACCTGGCCGGACGGGTATCCGTCTCCGGGGCGGGGGTCGAGGGCGAAGCCTGGAGCAACCGGACCAGGAAGCGCCGAGAGCCGACCGCGCTGATGACGATGGGGCGTTCCAGGCCTCCGACCGCGAGTCTCGCCCGACCGATACGTCCGCGCCGCGCCTCCGTCAGCGCCTCGAAGAGCCCCGGAGCAGAGGCTGAGGTCCTTGGCAGGCGATGGGCCCGACCCACGAGCTCCAGCCAGGCTGCATTGGCGGACCGAATTCGACCGTCCACCGCGACCATGGCCGAGGGCTCCTCCAGGGCGGAGATGAACTCTCCGTCATCGGCGCCGGACAATGGCGGGGAGGGTCGGGCGCGCCTGGAGACGAGGAAACCCAGCGCGACGAAGCCCGTCAGGCCCGCCAGAAGCAGGCCCCCGGCGGCGGCGTCTGCACCCCACTCCAGAACGGTCCAGGCGGCCAGAACAACGACACCCGCGAAGAGGCCGAGGACCATGAGGTCGATTCCATCGATTCTGGACGCCTGACGCGCAGGATCGCTCATGCTCTCGACTCCCGTTTCCTGGTCGAATCATCCCGAAATGCCCCCGAAGCCGCCCTGGAAGGGGTTTCGGAAGAATTGAGGACGGGTTTTCAACCTCGTCCGGCCGCCGAGAACTTCCGCCGGCCTGCGAGAACGAAGCCGATCACCTTCGCCACGGCTTCATACTGGGCGATCGGAATCGGTTCGTCGATCTCCACAGCGGCGTAGAGCGCCCGGGCGAGGGGTGGGTCTTCGACCACAGGCACACCGGCCTCTTCAGCCACGTCGCGAATCCTGAGCGCCATGGCGTCCAAACCCTTCGCAACGCACTTCGGCGCCGAGCCGCCGCCCTCCTCGTAAGACAGGGCCACCGCGTAGTGGGTCGGGTTCATGATCACGACGGTGGCGTCGGGGACAGCCGCCATCATCCTCTGCCGCGACCGCTGCATCCGGATGTTTCTCTGCCGGGCCTTGATGTAGGGATCGCCTTCGGTGTCCTTGAACTCCTCCTTGACCTCTTCCCGAGTCATCCTCTGGCGCACCATGAATCTCTGTCTCTGGATCAGCCAGTCGAGGGCGGCGATCGCTGCGAGGAAGCTGCAGACCATCAGCGCCAGGGTCTTCAGGATATCGACTGAAATCGGAATCAGTCCGACGACATCGACGGCGGGCAGTTGCTGGAGCGCGTTCCAGTGGGGTCGCAGAACAAAATAGCCGATCGCCGCGACGGCGCTGAGCTTGAGAAGGGACTTGGCGAACATGATCAGGGCGTCAACGCCGAACAGCCTCTGGAACCCCTGGATGGGCGAAAGCTTGGAGAGCTGAAACTCCAGGGCAGACGGCGACCACATCGGGCCGGTCTGAAGCAGATGCCCAAGAACGCCGGCGACAATCGCAGCGCCGGCCACGACGAGGAGGAGGGGGGACATGGCGCCAGCGACCTCCCATCCAAGGGCGGTGGCGCCCGCAGGCGAGAGATCCATGCCGTGCGGATTCTCGATGAAGGGCGTCAGGTCCAGGAGCAGTTGCTGGCTGAGCAGACCCCCCGCGAAAGCCAGCACGGCCGCGACCGCCGCGAACGCCGCCAGCTGGGGCAGATCCAGGGTCTTGGGAACGTCGCCCTTCTCCCGGGCCTGTTCGATCTTTCGGCCTGTGGGTTCTTCTGTTTTCGACGCGGCGTCGCTGTTCTCAGCCACCGCTGACCCCCGCGAAACTCTTCAGGAGGCCGCCATATCCATTCACCCAGACCATGCCGATCAGGCCAAGGCTGAGGGCCAGAAGGGCGAGGGTCAGGAGGACCATGAGCGGTGAGGCCACGAAGAAGACCTGGAACTGCGGCATGATCCGCGCGGCAAGTCCCAAGGCCACATTGAAGACAAGACCCAGCACCAGCACGGGTGCGCTGAGCTGGACCCCCAACCGGAAGGCTTCGGAGAGGGTCCTGATGGCCAGCTGGCCCGAGTCGTTGACCGACGCCGAAACGCCGAACGGAAAGATGTTGTAGGAATTCACCATCGCCCCGAGAAAGAGATGATGCAGGTTGGTGGTGAAAATCAGGATCAGGCCGATGAGGCCGATGAAGGTGCCGACCGTCGTCGAAGGCTCCACCAGCCCCGGCGCCGAAGTCTGGGCGAAAGACAGGGTTGACTGGATGGAGATGATCTCTCCCGCCACCGAGAGTGAAGCCATGAAGATCCTCATCACCAGGCCCATCATCAGCCCGATGAAGACTTCCCGGACGACCTGAAGGGCCATCTCCGCAAGCTCGGCCGGCGGAACAGGAAGAACCGGCATGACCACAGGCGTAAGGGTCAGGGTCAGCAGGAGCGCAAATGAGAGCCGGATTGTGACCGGGACCGCCTGGTCTCCGACGGCCGGCATGGTCATGACCATCGCCGCTAGGCGGGTGAAGACGATGGCCCCGGCATAGACCTGCTGGACGGACGCGTAGGGCTCCACAACTGCTACATCGCAGCAATGCGGGCGACGATCTCGGTCATGAACCCCGACATGAGGGCACCCATGATCGGCAGAAAGACCAGTATCGAGATGAAGACCGCCACAATCTTGGGCGCGAAGACAAGTGTGGCCTCCTGAATCTGCGTCAAGGCCTGGAAGAGCCCGATCACGACGCCGACCACGAGACCGACAATAAGCATTGGAGCCGACAACTGGATTGTCAGCCAAAGGGCGCTACGACCGACATCTAGGACTTCCGCGCCGTTCATGGCGATACTCCCTGCAGCCTCAGACCGGGGTCAGATCGGCATCCGCATGATTTCCTGGTAGGCGGTAATGACCTGGTCCCGAACCGCCAGCACTGCATCAAGGCTGGTCTCGGCCGCCGAGACCGCGGTCGCGACATCGATAAGCTGAGCCTTACCCTGGGCGTGCGCGACAATCTGCTGTTCGGCGCCCTTGGAGGTCGCGATGGCGTTGTCCACGGCCGTCCGGACCATGGCGCCGAAATCGGCCCCCCCGGGGCCGGCTCCGGAGCCGGCGCCACTGATGCCCCTCTGGGCGGCTGCGTAGGCCTTGGCGACGCTGAGAGCGGTGATCATTCAGCTTCTCCCTATCACTTCCGAATGAGATCCAGGGTGCGCAGCTGCATGGCCCGCGCCGTCTCGATCACCGTCAGATTGGCTTCGTAGGCGCGTTGCGCAGCCTTCATATCGAGGGACTCGATCAGGGTGTTGACGTTAGGCAGCTTCACGTAACCCTCTGCGTCAGCGGACGGGTGTCCGGGGTCATACTCGACCTTGAAGTCGCTCCTGTCCGGGGTGACGCGGACCATTTCGACCCCTTGCCCGGCGTCGATGCGCATCGGCTCGAAGACCGGAACCTGGCGGCGATAGGGGTCGCCGCCAGGCGTTCTCGACGTCGAGTTCGCATTGGCGATGTTCTCGGCGATGATCCTCATTCGAGCCTGCTCGGCGCGCAATGCAGTCGCGGCGATGGCCTGGGCGGCGTTAGCCGGAGGGCGAATGTCAGCCATTGCTCATGTCCTATCTTGGGCCCCGTGAAGCAGAGCGGATCATGGTCATGGACTTCTGATAGAAGGCTATAGCCGCATCGTAGTTCATGCGAGAGTCCGCCATACGAAGCATCTGGTCCTCGAGGGTCACCTGGTTGCCGTCAAGGGTTGTCTCGAAGTCCGGCTGGCGCTCCGCCCGGAACCCCTTCGCCGCCGCTAACGACGCCGGGTCCTGGGGTCTCTGGTGGGCAGGATGGGTCACTTCCATCACCGTTGGAACCTCGCTTCCATAGGATCCGCCGGACCCCGTCGCCCCACCCGGGACCCTGAAGCGAAACGGTGCAAGGTCTTTCGGTCGATAGCCGGGCGTGCTCACATTGGCGATGTTCTCCGCGCCGAGGCGCTGGCGCTCGGCGAAGTAGCTCATTCGACCGCGGAGCATTGCGAAGAGCGGAATGGAAGTGATGTCCATGGATTTCAGCGTAAACAAACAGGGTTAATCGCCCGTTAACGACCTGCGGGCACATTGGCGTCCATGGATCTGATCACGCTGGCCAGGGCCGCCTTCGCCCTTCTCTTCACTCTTGGCCTCATCGGCATAGCAGCGGTGCTTTTGCGCCGCTACGGACCCGGCGGTGTCTTCAGGTTGCCGACGGGAAATCGGGAACGACGAATGAAGGTGGTCGAGACCCTGATTCTCGACCCGGCCAGGCGTCTCGTCCTCGTGGAGTGTGACGGCGAGTCCCGGCTCCTGATGTTGGGAGACGGCCGCGAACTTGAGCGCCCTTCAAGACGTTCGGAGCTGCACTGATGGCGAGGTCGGAAACCGTGCAGAGCAAAGCTTCGGCTTTCGCAGCAGACCTTCGACAGGCGGCGAAGCTGGCCCTCCTGGTCGGCGCATTTGGCCTGCTCCTGCCCGCAGCCGCTCTCGCTCAGGCGGTGAACATAGACCTGGGAACCGGGGCGGGCCTCACCCAGAGGGTCATCCAGCTGATCGGACTCCTGACCGTTCTGTCTCTGGCGCCCTCCATCGTCATCATGACCACCTCCTTCGTCCGGATGGTGGTGGTGCTCTCTCTGCTGCGCACCGCCCTCGGGGTCCAGCAGACGCCCCCGAACGCCGTCCTGGTGAGTCTCGCCCTGTTCATGACCGCAATCGTCATGACGCCTACCTTCCAGAGGTCGTACGAGCTTGGCATCCGACCGTTGATGAACGACCAGATGGAGCTCCCGGCCGCCTTCGAAGCCGCCAGCGGGCCAGTGAAGACCTTCATGCTGAGTCAGGTGGACCGTGACGATCTCGCCCTGTTCATCCGTTTGTCAAAAATCGAGCGACCCGCTACGGCCCAGGAGGTTCCCCTGCGCGTCGTGACGCCTGCCTTCATGATCTCGGAACTGAAACGCGCGTTCGAGATCGGGTTTCTGCTCTTTATTCCCTTCCTGGTGATAGATCTTGTGGTCGCCAGCGTACTGATGAGCATGGGCATGATGATGCTGCCGCCGGTGGTCGTATCCCTGCCGTTCAAGTTGATCTTCTTCGTCCTTGTGGACGGCTGGCGCCTTGTCGCCGGAAGTCTCGTGGAGAGCTTCCAGAGGGCGGCGACTGGATAGCGCCGGAGATACTCCCTGGTGTCAGAAACCGGAAAGGGCGCCAGCGGCCCCATTCCAAGGCGTCTTCGTCAGGCGGGTCGCGGTGGCGCCGGCGGGCGAGCGGGCGAGGGCGGAACCGGAGCTGCAGATGGGCTGGCAGGGCGAGGTGGCGGTGGCGGAGCTGGCGCCGCCTGAGCGAACTTGGCCCTCATCTTGGCCACCCAGCCTGAGAAGGCCTCGTTGTCAGCCGTGACCTTGCTGAAATCTGCCGAGCCCATCTCACCGGAGTCCAGACCCGTCAGGCCGACCCGAAGAGCGTCCGGATTGCGAGCCTGGTCAATAAAGCCGGCGTACCGGGTGCGCAGTCGGGTCAGGGCCGCGTCATCTCCAGCCAGGCTGTAGGCGATCCCGGCGCGAAGGAGCTTTCCCTCCTCGTCGGATGTCAACGCCCCGGGGCGTCGCCACCGATCCCCGAGACTCCTCTCGAAGGCTGATGCGGCGGCCGGCCAGTTCTTCTTTCGCCAGATGATTTCGGTCCGGAGCTCCTCCCCTTCTGGCGAGCGGTCCCGTTCGAGCAACTCGATGGCGTCGTCAGGGCGGTTCAGGGCGATCAGGGCCCTCGCCTCCACGCGCCGACGTTCCATCTGCATGGCAGGCGGCAGGAGCGTGGTGCGGGAGTTGTTGATTGCCTGGAGCGCCTGCTCGGGTTTGCGGTCCATCAGGTAGATCAAGGCCAGATCCGTGGCCACCTGCGCCTTGGGGGCGCCTTCCAGGCGATTTTCGGTCTGGTACTTGAGGAGTTCGGCGGCCTGTTCCAGCAAGTCGACCTTGACCAGCCGACCGACCAGCCTCCGGACCATGAGGTCGCCGTCCGCGCCCAGCGGGGTCAGCTCCTTGAAGTCAAGGAAGAGAGCAAGGGCCTGGACAGGCTGAAGCCCGTCTGCGACCCCATCCATGAACAGGGTCCTGAAAGCTGCGCTGAGATCCGCCTGAAGCTGGACAGCCTCCGGCAGGTCCGGCAGCGAACGCCCCGCCGAGCGAAGGGTCTCCAGCGCCTCCCGATAACGACCCTGACTCAGGTAAACTCCGCCCAGGGTCCGGATGATTTCCAGTTCCGTGCCATCCCCACGCCAGCGGAAGCGAAGGGCGTTGATCTCGTCCGCAGCCTGGACGGCGTTAATCTTTCCCTGCTCCAGTCTGATCCGGGCCGCCTGCAGGGCGGCGGGTGTGGACAGCCAATCCAGGGGCGCCGTGGCCACCGCCTGGTAGATCCGCACCGCACGATCCTTCGCGCCCTGGGCCTCGAGCAGCCGGGCCTGCAGCAGCCGCGCCGCCAGGGTCTCCGCAGAGGATGCTCGATCCGCCAGGGCGAGCCGGACCGCCTTGTCCGCGCCCTCAAGGTCTCCTTGCGCCAGAGCCGCCTGCCCCTCCGCGCGGGCAAATCTGGATTTCCAGACAGGAGAGAACTGGTTGAAGGCCTCGGCGCCGGCGGCGAACTCGTTGCGGACCTCCGTCCACTGCCCGAGCTGAGCCGAAACATAGGCGCGCCAGAGAGAGGCGGACGGATCCGAGGCGAGTATGGGCGCCGAGAAGTCGGTCGCGGCTTCAGCGTATCGGCGCGCCATCACCCGGGCGATCCCCCGGAGACCACGGAACTCCGGGTTGTCGAGCACCTGGGGCGACCTGCGGGCAAGATCGTTCAGGATCCCGATGGCCTCATAGGAGAGCTCGCTCCCCACAAGAAACCGTGCAAGGGCGAAACGATTGGCGGTCGGGGCGTCCCGCCCGCCCTGCGCTTCCTCCGCCGCGGCTGACAAGAGTTCATTGTAGCGGCCCAGGAACCCCTTGGAGCCCGTCTCGGGCCAGTTCACCTGGTCGATCAGGGCCGGCATAATCGCAGGCCGGGGAGCATCCAGGCCGGCATCCTCCGGAGCTGACCCCACAGAGAGTGGCGAGAGGGCTAGGCCATCTGGGCGACCGATCCGCACGATGTCGCCATCATGGGTGACGGACAAATCCCGGACGAAGGACTCCAGGGCAAGGCCCTGTGACGACGGCAAAACGGTGACCTGGGCGTACTCCCGGCGGAGAGGTGCGCCCTTGGCGGGCCCGAGAGCCGTCACGACCGTGATCGGGTCGCCCACGACGGGATCGTCGATGCGCAGGACCCGGGTCGCCCCGGCGACCGCACTCTTCAACGCCGCGGGCCCGCCGGCCTCATCGCGAACCACACTCACGAAGGGCCCCTGGGGCGAGGCCGCACGTCCGAGCACAATGTTCCAGGTGGAACCTGCGGAATCCGCCCGGAACGGCATGGCCGGCGGAGTTTCGATCCGTACGGCGGCGTAATCCGGGCCCCGGAAAGTCTCGACCGAGGTCATCTGGCGAAGCCCCCGGGGCAGGGTCGAGACATCCAGGCGTGCGGGGGCGTCAAAGACCACCCACACCGCCCCACCCCGACGGAAGACGGCGGCTCCCGCCGGATTGGCGAACGGGAAGCTTAGGACGGCCTGCCCCTGACCAAGGGCGATCTCCGCCTTCACCACCCCGCCCCTGGGCAAGGGATCCGGTCGGTTGACCGGTGCGGAGGCCTGCTCCGACGGTGAGACTGGCGCCGGACCGGGGCCTTCAATGGGCGCCGCGCGCGGGAAGACATTGACCCAGACAGCGCCGTCCGCGACGCCGGTCCTCATGTCTGCATCCGCCGCCAAGGTCAGGATCAGCTGGGTTCGGCCGCTCGACTGGGCGATTCTGGCCGACTGAATCCACTTCGGCGTGCTGGTCCGGAAGCGCGCGAGGTCAGGACGCGCACCCGTCGGGAACGTGATCGTCAGGGTGGCGCCATCACGTCGGGTCGCGACGCCGGGCCCGAGATCGAGACGGGTGAAGGCGCTCGCCTCGCCGACCCGAACCTCCCGCAAGTCCCCTGCAGGCTGGGCGCCGATCGGGGTGGCGACGGCGGCGGCGATCGCCACCGCTGCGACGCCGGAACCAAGAGATCGGCGCAGGGACATGGATCAGGCAGGTCCGGCCTGTGGAGCGGGTGCGGCGGCGCGGGCGGGCGGCGGCGGACCCGCAGGTGGAGCCGGGGCGGCAGCGCCAGACGCGTTCGCCGCCGCACGCACTGGGGCAAACCGATTTGCGAGGGACTCCGTCAGCTTCTTGGCCTCCGCCGGAGGCATCTGCGCCAGAATGAGACCGAGGGATTTCTCCTTCAT
>NZ_JADBZL010000006.1:0-6560 GCF_020402505.1 Phenylobacterium sp.
CTTCCCGGCCCTGGCCATGGCCGCCACCCTGGCCGCCTTCAACTTCATCGGTGACGGCCTGCGCGACGCCCTCGACCCCAAGGACCGCTGAAGGCCTATTCCTCGCGGCGGACGCGGATAGAGCGCTGGCCGTCCACGCTCAAGAGGAAGCTTCCCATGGCGGCGGACTTGATCACCACCCGCGACCCGGCCCGGGGCGGGCGAAGCACGCTCTCCGTGTCCGTCTGCCGCCAGACCGATCCGTTGTCGAGGGACAGGACCCACTTGCCGTCGCGGCTGAGGCGCGCGGCGACGACCCCCGCCTCGACCTGCCTGAGGGCTTGATCGGACTCCGGCCCCGAACCCGCTTCCGACCCCGGGCCCGATCCGGATCCCGAGCGTCCGCGCGGCATGAGGTCGGCGATGGAGGGAATGGAGAATCCGAAGGCCTGCCGCCGGACCGCCTCGACCTTGGCCCGGTCCATCACGACCAGAGCGCCGCCCGCCTCCGCCTCGGCCAGGCTGGCGGACGCCCTGTCAAAGCAGGCCAGCCGGTCAGCGTCCGCCCGGACGCTCCGGCAGGACAGGAGGAGATCCAAGGCCCCTGAAGGCGGGGACTGCTGGGCCAAGGCGGGACCGCCAGACAGGATAACCAGGATCACAAGGCCGACTGACCGCCGCATAACCGCTCCTCACAAGATGCCATCGAGGCAAACAACCTTTCCGCACCGAAGGCGTCAACCACCGGCGCCCGTAACAGCGTTAAGAAACTGTGGCGATTTTGCGACATGGCGCGGATGGAACGCACCGCCCGCCCTTGCGCACGTTGACCGTTCCACAGGCGGTGTGAAAAGACCGCAACAGGACGAGTTCCCGTTCCGGGGCGCTCGACTATGATTTTTGAACCCATTCCCGGTCTGAGCCGTTCCGGCGGACCTGTTGGAGGATGAACCTTGAAGATGAAGTCCATGCGCGAGCGCCTTCTGGCGACGTCTATGATCTGCGGCGCGGCCCTGCTCGCGACCCAGGCCTACGCCCAGGGCGGGTCCACCGACGTGGCCGAAGTGGTCGTCACGGGTTCCCGGATCCAGACGCCCGGCATCCAGTCGGCCAGCCCGATCGTGACCGTCGGCGCCGAACAGATCCGCCAGCAGCAGACCCCTGAGGCCGAGAAGATTCTCCGTCTCCTGCCGGGCGTGGTGCCTGAAGACGGCGACGCCACCAACAACGGTACGGATGGCGTCAGCACGTTGAACCTCCGGGGTCTTGGCGCCCAGCGGAACCTCATCCTGCTGGACGGCAAGCGGATGACGCCGTTCAACTACGACGGTGAGGTCGATCTGTCGAACGTGCCCACCGCCCTGCTGGAGCGGGTGGACGTCATTACCGGCGGCGCCTCTGCGGTGTATGGCTCGGACGCCATTTCCGGCGCCGTCAACTTCATCCTCAAGAAAAACTTTGAGGGCTTCGAGGCTGACGCCAACCACTCCCAGACCGGAGATGGCGACGGCAAGATCACCTCCACCTCCTTCACCGTGGGTGTGAACAGCCCTGACGGCCGCGGCAATGCGGTGGTCAGCGTGAACTATTCCAAGCGTGACGGCGTCCTGCTCGCCGCCCGGCCCTTCGGCCTCCTGGGCGTGGTGACCGCGACCGGGGACAATCTCGGCGCCACCACCCCGCCCGCTCCGCCTGCGGGTTGCGGCGGTCCCGGCTCGGTGGCCGCTGGCGGCTCCACCACCACCGTTCCCACCCGCGTGGCCATCACCGGCGTGGGCGGCAGCCTCGGCCAGTTCCGCGATGACGGCACCATCGGCGCCAACTGCTCGGTCTTCAACTTCAACCCCTTCAACTACTACCAGACCCCGCAGGAGCGCTGGGGCGGCTCGGCCTTCGCCACCTACGAGGTGATGGACAATGTCGAGGCCTACGCCAGCCTGCTCTACTCCAAGACCCGGGTGCGCCAGCAGGTTGCGCCCTCCGGGATCTTCGGAAACTCCTTCTTTGTTCCGCTGAGCAACCCCTTCCTGTCGGCCTCGGCCCGCAACACCATCATCACCCAGGCCAACACCGCCCTGGGCGCGGGCACCCTGCTGGCCAGCAACTGGAAGGACCTGAACACGAACGGTGTTGTGGACGCGGCGGACGATATCAACCTGGTCATCCGTCGCCGGACGGGTGAACTGGGCGAGCGCTCCTCGACCTATCAGAACAACACTTTCCAGTTTAACGCCGGCTTCCGCGGTGAAGTGTTCGACAACTGGAACTGGGATGTCTTCGTCCAGCACGGCCAGGCGGACCGCACCAACATCGCCGCCGGCTACACCAACGTCACCAACTTCGGGAACGCCCTGAACGCCGTCCCGGGTCCGGGGGGTGCTGCGGTCTGCCGTTCGGGCGATACCTGCGTGCCCGTCAATGTCTTCGGCGGCTACGGCACCATCACCCAGGCCATGGCGGCCTATGTGGGCGCCGTCGGCATCGAGCAGCAGATCTACAAGCAGACCATCTTCGGCGGATCGATCTCCGGCGCTGTGGACTCCATCAAGGTTCCCTCGGCGGCCCTGCCCGTGCAGTGGAGCTTCGGCGCCGAGTACCGCGAAGAGACTGGCGAGAGCATCCCCGACGAGTGCCTGAAGCTGGCGCCCACCAGCTGCCTGGGCGGCGCCGGCGGCAACACCCTGCCGATCAAGGGCGGCTTCGACGTCTACGAAATCTTCGGCGAAACCATTGTTCCGCTGATGTCCGACGCGGCCTTCGCCAAGTCTCTGGATGTCGAGCTGGGCTTCCGTTTCGCGGACTACAACCCCTCCGGTTCGAATACGACCTGGAAGGCGGGCTTGAACTGGGAGCCGGTGGACGGCCTTCGGATCCGCGCCATGCAGCAGCGCGCCGTTCGCGCGCCGAACGTCGGTGAACTCGCGGCGCCCCTCGTCTCCGGCCTGCAGAACGCCACCCTCGACCCCTGCTCGGTCGCCAATGCGAGCGTCCTGGCCGGGAACGCCACCCTGCGCGCCCGGTGCGTCTCCACCGGCATGACGGCGGCCCAGGTGGGCGTCGTTCAGGACATCGTCTCTGCTCAGATCAGCACCTTCGAGGGGACCAACCTCCAGAAGCTGCCCAAGCCCGAGACGGCGGACACCACGACCGTGGGCTTTGTCTGGACCCCCAGCTTCATCCCGGTGGTCTCCTCGCCCTTCATCTCCGTCGACTACTACAGAATCCGCGTCGAGGATTGGATTGGCGAGTACGACGTCCAGGAAGTGCTGG
Organism: Phenylobacterium sp.; assembly: GCF_020402505.1. Taxonomy (GTDB): domain Bacteria; phylum Pseudomonadota; class Alphaproteobacteria; order Caulobacterales; family Caulobacteraceae; genus Phenylobacterium. The sequence continues at coordinate 3,250 of NZ_JADBZL010000006.1, forward strand.
ACGCCTGCTATAACAGCGGTGTCGCCAGCCAGTGCGCCAAGGTCGTCCGCGTCAACGGCGATCTGGCCTCGCCAGCGTCCGGCGTCAGGCTGCTGACCGAGAACCTAGACTACCTCGAAGCGGAAGGCGTTGAAATGAACGCGGGCTTCGGGATCGGTCTTGCGGATCTTGGCGCTTCCGAAGACTGGGGCCGGCTGCAGTTCAGCCTGGCGGCCAACTACTACATGACCAACGAGCGCCGCTCCGACCCCACCATTCCGGTCGTGGACTGCATGGGTTACTACGGCACCGCCTGCGGCAACCCCACCCACCAGCTGCGGTTTGTCCAGCGGACCAACTGGTCGGTGGGCGACTTCTCCCTCGGCTATCAGTGGCGCTATCAGGACGCCGTGGAGATCGAGAAGCCGCAGCAGGCCGCGACCTTCGCCAAGTTCCGGAAGATCGACGCCTACCACTATCTTGATCTGAACGGGTCCTGGGCGGTCAATGATGCGGTGCGCCTCAGCGCCTCCGTCCGGAATGTGTTCAACGAAGATCCGCCGATCGTCGGCAACGAAGCCGCCACCACCGCCGCCAACAACGGCAACACCCTGCCCTCGAACTACGACACCCTGGGCCGGGTCTTCGCGGTGGGCCTGAACCTCCGGTTCTAATCCCTACGGCGATCCAGTCTTTGGGGGCGGCGGAACATCTCCGCCGCCCCTTTTGTTTTTTCGGAGGCGGATGTGCAGGCAGTGCAGTGGGCCGAGGCCGCGCGGGCGGCGGCGCGGGCAGGACGGTGGTCCGAGGCCGAGGAGATGTGGCGCAAGGTGCTGGGCGCCGACGCCGGCCATCCCGAGGCCCTGTACAGCCTGGGGGTGCACGCCCTGCAGGCGGGTCGAATGGAAGAGTCCATCGACCTCCTGCGGCAGGCCTGTGCGGCCGCCCCGGGCGAGGCGACGGTCTGGGTCTTCCTGTCCGCCGCGCTGAGGACCGCCGGACGGCCGGAGGAGGCCTGGGAGGCCATCCAGGGCGGCCTAGTCGCCGACCCGTATTCCCTGCCCGCCCTGCTGGCCAAGGCCAGCCTTCTGGAGGAGACCTCCGGAACCGCTGCGGCGGTCGTGACCTATCGCAACGCCCTGAAGGTGGCCCCGCCCTCCCAGCATTGGCCAGGTCACCTCCGCGGGGAACTGGAGCATGCCGCCCGGGTGGTAGAGGCCGAGACAAGGGCCTACCATGACTATCTTCTCCGGAGCCTGGACGGCCTGGTCCGCCAGGCCCAGCCCACCGACCGGTCGCGCTGGCGGGAGGCCCTGTCCATCATGGCCGGCGCCAGCCGCCCCTACCTCTCCGACGCCAACCAGCTCTATGTGCCGCGGCTACCCGCAATCCCCTTCTTCGACCGGAGTCACTTCCCCTGGATCCAGGCGCTGGAGGCGCAGACCGGCGAGATCCGCCGGGAGCTGGAGGCCGCCCTCGCCACAGCGCAGGGGGCCTTCAATCCCTACATCGCCTATGCGCCCGGACAGCCGGTGAACCAGTGGGGCGAGCTCAATCACTCCGACCGGTGGAGCACCCTGGACCTCTGGAAGAGCGGAGCGCCTGCGCTGGAGAACCAGGCGATGTGTCCGGCGACCACCGCCGCCCTGGCCGAAGTGGACCTGGCCCGGATCGAGGGCCTCTGCCCGAACGTGATGTTCTCGGCCCTCGCCCCCAGGACCCGGATTCCGCCCCATCATGGCGAGACCAACGCCCGGGTCATCGCCCACCTGCCGCTTGTCGTGCCTGAGAACTGCGAGTACCGCGTCGGCTTTGACCGGATCCAGTGGCGGCCGGGCGAGGTCATCGTCTTTGACGACACCCTGGAGCACGAGGCCTACAACGGTAGCGACTCTCTTCGCACCGTCCTGATCTTCGACGTCTGGAACCCGCTCCTGTCCGAGGATGACCGGGCCATCGTCCTGGCCATGGCGGCGGCGGCGCGCACCTACGGCGGCGCCTGAGCCCCTGAGTCAGTAGGCCGGAGCGGGCGCGCGGACCGCCGCCGAGCCCGGAGGCATCCGACTCCAGGCCATCTCGTCGAGAAGGGCCTGGGCCCGCGGGTCGCCCAGCACCCAGGCGGACGCCGCCAGCGTCCGCGCGGAGGCGGCGGAGACCCCGAACAGGCGTTCGAAGGCCTCGAAGGGCGATCCCTCGGACGCCATCCACTTCAGGCGCATCTCCTGGTTGACCCCGGAAAGGGCGCGGGCCCGATCGACGGCGTCGTAGAAGCCCCCGATCTGGTCCACCAGGCCCAGCTCACGGGCCTGGGCGCCCGTCCAGACCCGGCCCCGGGCGATCGCCTCCACCCGCTCGACGGGCAGGCGCCGACCCTCGGACACCCGGCCGATGAAACGGGCGTAGATCTGGTCCATCCACCGGGCGAAGGCGGCCCTCTGGTCCCCCGTCAGCCCGGAGCCCAGGGAAAAGGCGGAGGCGTAGTCCGACCCGACGCCGACCTGGCGAAGATCCACCCCCACCCGCGCCAGGGCCTCGCCGAGGGCGATCTTGCCCCCGAAGACCCCGATGGAGCCAGTGAGGGTGGTGGGCTGGGCGACGATGGCCGAGGCGTTGGACGAGATCCAGTAGCCTCCCGAGGCGGCGTAGGGACCCATGGAGACGACGACGGGCTTGCCCGCCGCCTTGGCCGCCTCCACCGCGCGCCGGATCTGCTCGGAGGCGGTGTCCGACCCGCCGGGCGAGTTGACCCGCAGCACGATGGCGCGGACGTCCTTGTCCTCGGTGGCGGCCCGCAGGGCGTTCTCCAGGAGGTCGGAATAGATGGCGCCCTCTGCGGCGAAGGGATTGGCCCCGCCGTCCCCGCCGGTGACGATGCCGCCCTCGGCGGTGACCACGGCGATGGCCGGACCGGTCAGGGACTTAAGGTCCCGCTGGCTTCGCGCGTAGTCGCGCAGGTCGCGGAACTCGGCGTCCTTGCCGGCGCGGTCGGACAGCTGCTTGCGGGCCGCATCGAGGTAGTCCACCCGGTCGATCAGGTTGAGCCTGAGCGCCTCCTCGGCCATCAGGGGCCCGGACTCCAGGGCCGCCTTCAGGGTCGCCGGAGACTGCCTGCGATCAGCCGCCGCCCGGTTGAGGGCCGAGCCATAGATCGACTCGAGCATGGACTGGGTCGCCTCCCGGTGCGCGGCGGTATAGTCCGACTGCTGGTAGCCGTTGACGGCGTTCTTGAACTCCTTGCGCTGCTCGTACTCGGCGCGGACGCCGTAGCGCTCGAACAGGCGCTTCAGGAAGATGTCCTCCGAGACCAGGCCCGTGGCCTGGAGAGAGGCGCC
>NZ_JADBZL010000060.1:0-40017 GCF_020402505.1 Phenylobacterium sp.
CGAGCCCGGCGTCACCCGCCTCTTCCAGATCTGGATCCTGCCGTCGCAGGCGGGCGGCGCGCCCTCCTGGGGCGCCCGGCCCTTTCCCCGGGGCGACCGGGCGGGCCGGTTCGTCGCCCTGGCCTCCGGCTTCGCAGAGGACGCCGAGGCCCTGCCCATCCGCACCCCCGGTCGCGTCCTCGGAGCCACGCTCGGCGCCGGCGAAACCCTGGACTATGACCTTGCGACCGGCCGACGGGCCTATCTGGTGCCGGCCCGGGGCGCTGTGGAGGTCAATGGCGTCCGGATCGGGACCCGGGACGGGGCGGCCATCGCCGACGAGCCCCGCCTGCGGATCACCGCCCTGGAGGACGCCGAGCTGGTGATGGTCGATACGGCCTGAGCCCGCTGGACTACCGCCCCCAGTCCCGAGCCAGGCGATCGAGCAGACGGACCCCAAAGCCGGCCGATCCTGCGGGCTTGACGGCGTTTGCTGCGCCATAGGCGACGCCGGCGATGTCGAGGTGGGCCCAGGGAATGTCGCGGCTGACGAACTCGCCGATAAACCAGGCCCCGGTTCCGGCCCCCGCTCCACCGTCTCCGGTGTTCTTGATGTCGGCGATGGTGGAGGCCGTATCCTTTGCATAGCTGGGATGGAGCGGCAGCTTCCACAGGCCCTCGCCCGTCTGCTCGCCCGCCGCCATCACACGGTCGAGCAGGGCGTCCCCGCGGCCGAACAGGCCGGCGTAGTCGTCGCCCAGCGCCGTCCGGACCGCGCCCGTCAGGGTGGCCAGGTCGACGATGGCTGAAGGCTTCAGGTTGCGCTCGGCCCAGACCAGGGCGTCGGCCAGGACCAGCCGCCCCTCGGCGTCGGTGGAGATGATCTCGATGGTCTTGCCGTTCATGGCCGTCAGCACGTCGCCCGGGCGGATCGCGGCGCCGTCGGGCATGTTCTCGGCCAGGGCGGAGACGGCGACCACGTTCACGGGCGCGCCCGACTTCGCCAGGGACAGGACCGCCCCGGTGACGGAGGCGGCGCCGGACATGTCCATCTTCATGTCGCCCATACCGGCGCCGGGCTTGATGGAAATGCCCCCGCTGTCGAAGGTGATGCCCTTGCCCGCCAGGACCAGGGGGCCGCCTGCAGGGGCGCTGGCGCCCCGGTAGCGCACGACCAGGAGCCGAGGCGGCCGGGCCGAGCCCATGCCCACGCCAGTCAGGGCGCCCATGCCCAGGCGACGCATGGCCGTCTCATCCAGGACCTCGATCGTCACCCCCGGAACGCCGGCGAAGGCCGCCCGGGCGCTGTCGACGAAGGCCTGGGGATACATCAGGTTGGCGGGAAGGTTGGAGACGTCCCGGGCCCACTGGACCGCCTCGACCAATGCCTGGCCGCGACCCCGGAAGATCGCCTCCGCTCCCGACGCCCCGGCGCCCGTGTAGACAACGCCCCCGGGCGCGGTCGTCGGACGGTCTGAGCTCAGGAGGTCCGAACGATACTCGCCGATGCCAAAGCCCACGGCCAGGGCGGCGAGGCCTTCCGCAGAAAGCGATCCGGCTGACACCGTGACCGGCGACTTCACCTTGGCCAAGGACCGACCCAGAGCCTCGCCGGCGCCCTGCAGGCTGGCGCCTTGCGGCGACTTGCCCAGTCCCAGGACGACGACCTGCTCAAGCCCGCTAAAGGCCCTCAGGGCCAACATGTCTCCGCTGGAGAAGTCAAACGCCGCCGACTCGACCGCCCGGCGGAGGCCGGCGCCCGCGTCCGGCGTAAGGAGGACAGAGGCTCGCTCCGAGGCCTCTGCGGCGGAGCCGGCGGCGATCACGAGGACGCCGGATTTCGGCGCGGCCGTCTCGGCGAAGCTTACCGGCCGTCGGAAGGTGGCCGAGGACCAGGCGGCGGTCTCCGCCGACGACGCCGAAGCCTTGGGCGCAGCGAGGGCGGGGGCGGGTGCAAGGACCGGGACGACCAGGGCGAGGCTCAGGCCGGCCAGGGCGAGGGGACGGAACGGGGTCATGAAGGGGCCCTGAGTTTGGAGAGAAGGGAAGGCGTCACCACAGACTAGTGCCGGAAAACGCGCACGCCCGTAAAGGCCATCGTCACGCCCGCGGCGTCGGCGGCGGCGATGACCTCCTCGTCGCGGATCGACCCGCCGGGCTGGATCACCGCCGTGGCGCCCGCCTCCGCCGCCTGGATCAGGCCGTCGGCGAAGGGGAAGAAGGCCTCCGAGGCGCAGGCGGATCCCTTGGCGAGGCTCTCCGGCAAGCCCGCCTGCTCGGCGGCCTCGCCGGCGCGGAGAGCGGCGATGCGGGCGGAGTCGCGACGGTTCATCTGGCCGGCGCCGACTCCGGCGGTCTGGCCGTCCCGGGCGAAGACGATGGCGTTGGACTTGACGTGCTTGGCCACGGTGAAGGCGAACAGCATGTCTTCCACCTCCCGGGGAGTGGGCTGGCGCCTGGTGACGATCTTCAGGTCCGCCGCCGTCAGGCGCGAGGCGTCGCGGCTCTGCACCAGGAAGCCTCCGGCCACCTGCTTGAAGACCTCGCCGGGCGCCAGGGGGTCGGGCATGCCGCCGGTCAGCAGCAGGCGCAGGTCCTTCTTCCTGGCGAACAGGGCGATGGCGTCCTCGTCGGCCTCGGGGGCGACGACGACCTCGGTGAAGATCCTGATGATCTCCTTCGCCGCCGCCGCGTCCAGGCGGCGGTTAACCGCCACGATGCCGCCGAAGGCCGAGACGGGGTCGCACTGCAGGGCCCGGGCGTAGGCGGTCTTCAGGTCCGCCCCCAGGGCCACGCCGCAGGGGTTGGCGTGCTTGATGATGGCCACGGCCGCAGACCTGGCCGGATCGAACTCGGCGACCAGCTCGATCGCCGCGTCGGTGTCGGCGATGTTGTTGTAGCTGAGGGCCTTACCCTGCATCTGGCGGGCGGTGGCGACGCCGGTCCGGGGCGACTCCTCGACGTAGAAGGCCGCCGCCTGGTGCGGGTTCTCGCCATAGCGCATGGTCTGGGCCAGCTTGCCGGAGAAGGTCCGCCGCCTCGGCGCCGTTTCGCCCAGCTCCCGGGCGAACCAGGTGGAGATGGCCGCGTCGTAGGCCGCCGTGCGGGCGTAGGCCCGGGCCGCCAGGGCCTTGCGCAGGGCCAGGGAGGTCGTCCCCTCCGCCGTCAGCTCGGCCAGCACCTCCTTCAGGTCCTCCAGCTCGGTGCAGACGGCGACATAGCCGTGGTTCTTGGCCGCCGAGCGGATCATGGCCGGGCCGCCGATGTCGATGTTCTCGATGGCGCTGGCGAAGTCGCCGCCGGCCGCCACGGTCTTCTCGAAGGGGTAGAGGTTCACGTAGACGAGATCGATGCCGCCGATGCCGTGCTCGGCCATGGCCGCGGCGTGGGCCGGGGCGTCGCGCACCCCCAGCAGGCCCCCGTGCACCACCGGGTGCAGGGTCTTGACCCGGCCGTCCATCATCTCGGGAAAGCCGGTCAGGTCCGAGACGTCCTTCACTTCGAGGCCGGCGGCGGCGATGGCTGCGCGGGTGCCCCCCGTCGAGACCAGCTCGACGCCCATTTCCGAGAGGGTGCGTGCGGCCTCGACAAGACCGGTCTTGTCCGAGACCGAGATCAGAGCGCGGCGGACAGGGACGCGGTCAGGCGCGGGCGGGAAGTCGGGGGCTGCGGGCATGGCGCGCTCCGTTGGAGGTCAGGAGGTCGGCCCAGGCGAGCGGCGCAATGGCGTCCGTGCGCTCCCCGGTGGTGGCCCACCTGTTTCGCCAGTTACGCAGGACGGGGACCTTCTAGCGCCTCCGGCGATTCCCGGAAACCGCCGGCGGGGCGGTCAGCCCCTCAGGGCGGCGATGTTGGCGGCGTAGGCCTCGGGCCCGCCGCGGAAGACCGCCGTGCCGGCGACCAGGGCGGTGGCGCCGGCGTCGACGCACAGGCGCGCAGTCTCCGGCGTCACCCCGCCGTCCACCTCCAGCACGATGTCCCTGCCGCTGGCGTCGATCATTCGCCGCAGGGCCTCGATCTTGGCCAGCTGCGAATGCATGAAGGTCTGCCCGCCGAAGCCGGGATTGATCGACATGACGAGGATCAGGTCCACCTCGTCCATCATCCATTCGATCACCGAGGGCGAAGTCGAGGGGTTGAAGACCACGCCGGCCCGGGCCCCGAGCTGGCGGATGCGCTTAAGGGTCCGGTTCAGGTGCGGGCCGCTCTCGGGATGTACCGAGACGATGTCCGCCCCGGCCTCGACGAAGGCCTCCAGGTAGGGATCCACCGGGGCGATCATCAGGTGGACGTCCAAAGGGACGGTGGCGTGCGGCTTCAGCGCCTTCACGATGTCCGGCCCGAGGGTGATGTTCGGCACGAAGTGGCCGTCCATGACGTCGATGTGCAGCCAGTCGGCGCCGGCGGCCTGGACGGCGCGGACCTCCTCGCCCAGCCGGGCGAAGTCGGCCGCGAGGAGCGAAGGGGCGATGATCGGGCGCGGGCTCATGTCCCGGACTTAACCGCCCCCGCCGCCTGCGCCAAGTCCCGGCGGGCGCGGCGGTTGGGCCGGCGGGCGAAGCGGGCGATGAAGAAGCCGTCCGTCCCGCCCGGCCGGTGCGTAGGCAGGATGCGGAGGGTCCCGTCCGGCCGGTGGCTCTCCGGCGGCGCCCCGCCCTCGCCGGGGGCGATGGGGTCGAGGGCGAAGTCCGCGCTGCGCTTCAGGAAGGCGGCGACCTGGCCCTCGCCCTCCTCAGTCTCCAGGGAGCAGACGCAGTAGACCAGCCGACCCCCCGGGCGGACGCGCCGGGCGGCGGCGTCCAGCAGGCTGGACTGGGCGCCGGCCAGGGCGGCGATATCACCCGGCTTCACCGCCCAGAGGACGTCGGGATTGCGCCGGAAGGTCCCCGTCGCACTGCACGGGGCGTCGAGCAGCACCGCGTCGAAGGTCCGTCCGTCGTCCCAGCTCCCCGCGTCGGCGGCGATAATCTCGGCGGCCAGGCCGGTCCGCTTCAGGTTCTCCAGCAAGCGGCGGAGTCGGGCCGGCGAGCGGTCCAGGGCGGTGACCACCGCGCCGGTGGACGCCAGCTGCAGGGTCTTTCCGCCTGGCGCAGAGCAGAGGTCGAGGATGGTCAGGCCCGGTCGCGGGTTCAGGAGGCGGGCGGGGATGGCGGCGCTGGCGTCCTGGACCCACCAGCGGCCTTCGGCGAATCCCTCCCATGTAGAGACCTCGCCCCGCCGGGCGGTGCGCCAGGTTTCTGCGGCCACCCGGGTCAACCCCAGGGCCTCGGTCAGCGTTCCAGGATCGTGCCTGAGGGTCAGGTCGGTATCCGGCTCGTCGGCGATCACCGAGGCGATGGCGAGGGCGGCGGGGCGACCCCAGGCGGCGCTCCAGCGCGCCAGGAGCCAGGACGGCGCGAGGGCCTCCGGGTCAGACAGGTCCGGCGGCTCGCGGATCAGACCTCGCAGCACGGCGTTGACCAGGCCCTTGAAGCGGCGGGCGGCGGGGAGGGACTCCGCCAGGTCGACACTGGCGCTGACGGCGGCGTGGGGCGGGGCGCCCAGGACCAGGGCCTGGACGGCGCCCAACCGCAGGATGTTGCGGACGATCTCCGGAGGCGGGCGCGGGATCCGGGCCTCCAAGGCCTGATCGAGGGGCCCAAGTCGCCTCAGCGCTGTCAGGACAAGCATGCGGGCGAAGGCCCTGTCGCGGGGCTCCAGGCCCTCGAGGCCGGGAGCGCTGGCGTCGTCCTCCAGTCCAGCGCGGCGGGAGAGGGCGGCGGCCAGGAGATCGAGGGCGGCGCGGCGGGCGGGAAGTCCGGCGGGAAGTCGGGGTTCGGTCACGCAGGGTCGCCTGCCCGGTTCCGGCGGCCAAGGCAACTGGCGTTTCGCATCCCGGACGCCTAGATGGAGACCATGGAAGACAACGCCCCCCCCAACGCCGCCCCCGGCAAGGCCCTCACCCCCGCCGCCCGTCGGGCCCTCGAGGAGGCCGCCGCCCGAAAGGCCGCCGAGGCTGCGGAGGCCGAACGCCTGGCCGAGCAGGGCGGCCCCGCCGGCCTTGAACCCACCCGCTTCGGCGACTGGGAGCGCAAGGGCATCGCCGTCGACTTCTAGGCGGGAACCGCCGCCATCTCGGCGATCACCTTCAGGGCCGCCTCGGCCGGGTCGTTCGCCGCCGAGATCGGCCGACCGCACACCAGGTGCGAGGCGCCGGCGCGCAGGGCCTCGGCCGGGGTCGCCGCGCGAACCTGATCGTTCTTGGCCGACCATCCCGGCCGGACCCCCGGTGTGACCACCAGGAAGTCCTTGCCGCCGATTCTGCACGCCAGCTCGGCCTCCTGGGGGCTGGCCACGACGCCGGCGCAGCCGGCCGCCAGGGCCTGGTGGATGCGTCGCTCCACGAGACTTCGTGCGCCGGAGGCGTAGCCGATCGCCTTCAGGTCCTCGTCGGACAGGCTGGTCAGGACGGTGACGGCCAGGACCTTCAGGCCCGACCGCCCGACACCCCGCACCGCCGCGGCCATCACCTGGGGTTCGGCGTGTACGGTCAGCAGGTCGCAGCCGGAGTCTGAGAGGGCCGCCGCCGCACGCTCCACCGTGGCGCCGATGTCATGCAGCTTCCAGTCCAGGAAGACCTGCTTGCCCTTCCCCTTCAGCTCCCGCGCCAGCTCCATGCCGCCCCGGGCGAAGAGCTCCAGTCCCACCTTGTAGAAGCTGACCCGGTCGCCCAGGGTCGCCACCAGGTCTCGGGCCTCGGCGAGACCCGGCTGGTCCAGGGGAACAATCAGGCGAGGATCGGCGGCGAGAGTCGTCATCCTGCGGTCTCCAGGGTCGGCGAGCGCGCCAAATTGGGGTAAGGGACGCCTATGGTCCCCGAAATTTTCGCCGTCAACTTCTTCATCGCCCTCTTCGCCCTGATCGATCCGGTGGGCAATGTCCCCCTGTTCGCCGCAGCGACCCGGGGGGTGAAGAACAGTACGGCGCGGCTCATCGCTGTCTTTGTCGCCCTGTTCGTCATGGGCTTCCTGATCTTCTTCTTTTTCACGGGCCTGAGCCTTCTGGCCTTCTTCGGAATCTCCCTGCCCGCCTTCCGGATTGCGGGCGGCATCCTGCTCCTTCTCCTCGGCCTCGACATGACCCGAAACGATTTTGCCGAGTCGATGGCGACCGGGCCCGACGAGCCTCAGGAGGGCGGCCGCACAGCCCAGGCGAGGAAGCGCTTCGAGTCCATGATCGTGCCCTTCGCCATGCCGCTGCTGATCGGCCCGGGCGCGATCTCCACGGTGATCATCTACGCCAGCGAGGCGCGCGACTACGGCGTCGCTGGCGTCGCCACGGGGGTAGGGGTGATCGTCCTGGTCGCCATCTCGACCATGCTGTCCTTCTGGGCGACTCCGCTGATCTCGCGGATGCTGGGCCGGATCGGCCTGGCCATCGTGGTCCGCGTGCTGGGGTTGATCCTTTGCGCCATGGCGGTGCAGTTCATCCTCTCCGGGATCGCCGACTCCACCACCGGATTGATCCTGGAGGAGGCCTCACAGCCCTATAAGTCCTGATCGCGCTCAGAGCTTTCGGAAGCGTCCGCTTTGAGCCTCCATCAGAGCCAGGGCCCAGTCTTCCGGAAGGAGTTTTGCAAGGGCGGCGATGGCCTTGTTCGGCGCCCCCGGCACACAGACCGGTCGGTTGGCCTCCAGCGCCTCAACGCCGACTTCGGCCACCTCGTCGGCGCCCATCCAGAGCCAGGCGGGCGTGGACTGCCGGGCCAGATCCCGGGTCCCGTTCACGTCATGGAACTCAGACCATGTGAACCCCGGGCAGAGGGCGCTGACATGGACGCCGAGGGGTCGGCTCTCCAGGTGCAGGCTCTGTGAGAAGCGCACCAGATAGGCCTTGGTCGCCGCGTAGAGGGTGTGTCCCCGGGTCCCCGGCAGGAGGCCAGCGAGGGAGGCGACGTTGAGGATGCGCCCGAACCGGCGTTCGGTCATCCCGGCAAGGACCCGGTGGGTCAGCTCGGTGGGGGCGTGCAGCATCACCTGCAGGAAGTCGGCCTGCTCCTGCCACCCCGTCTCGACGAACACCCCCGGAAGGCCGTACCCGGCGTTATTGATCAGGGCGTCCACATCACGACCCGCAGCGTCCACCGCCGCCAGAATCCGGCCGGGCGCCGCCGGGTCGGCGAGGTCGTCGGGCAGAACCAGGGCCTCGACTCCAAAGCGCAGGCGCACCTCGTCGGCCAAGGCGTCCAGGCGCTCCCGGCGGCGGGCGGTGAGCGCAAGGTCGTAACCGCGCGCGGCGAGGCTTCGCGCCAGGGCGGCGCCGATTCCGGCGGAGGCGCCGGTCACCAGGGCGAGTCTTCGGTCCATGCCGTCCCCTGTCGCGATCCTTCCAAGTGTGGCGAAGGGACCCTTTCGGTTCAAGCCCCCGCCGGGCGGCGACCCGCCGGTTGTGGCCGGGGCCCAACCACCGTCGCCCTCCGGACCGGGCGCCGGCGGACGCTGACACGTTCGGTACGGGGTTGGAGGGCCAGGGTCTGCTTGACGGCTTCCATCAGGATCAGCCCCGAAAGGGGCGGCCAGAGGCGCGAGCCGACCTGCTCGAAGCCTTCGGCCCAAGCGGACAGCCAGGGAAGGGGCGGAACGTAGAGAGCCCGGGTCCAGCCGGTGGGTTCCAGCCCCGCTTCCCGCAACCGCGCGGCCAGCTGCCGTCGGCTGAAGGGGCGTCCGTGGCCGAAGGGCGTGGTCTCGAAAGGCGCCCAGGGTCCGTTGCGCGCGGCGGCGACGGCGATCAGCCGTCCGGCGGGCGCCAGCACCCGGGTCATCTCCCGCAGGAGGGCTTCAGGCTCCGGGCTTTCCTCGAGGGCGTGGACCAGGACGATCCGGTCGAATCGGGCGTTGGGGAAGGGCAGGGCGTCCTCGGCGGCGAGTGTCACGCGATTCAAACCGCCGAAGGGCCAGGCCTCAGCGCCCTGCTCCGGAGGCATTACGGCCACCGCCCGTATCGCGCGGTCCGACAGGGCCGCCAGGACCGGCGTGGCGTAACCGGCGCCCAGCACTTCCAGCCCCCCGCAGTCGCCCCAGTTCTCCCGCACCTTGCGAAGGGTCATGTCCCGCGCAGCCTGGCCGAGAGGCGAGGCGTAGAAGGCCGCCAGATCAGAGATGTCTTGCCGCATGACGCGGATTTAGGCCTAGTCGCGCCCGACCGCGAGCCCCGGAAGGTCCGGAAGGTGCGCAGAAGGAAGGACGCCATGACCCTGAACGTTCACCAGTTTCCCTGCCTGTCCGACAATTATGGCTACCTGGTGCGGGATGAGGCCTCGGGCCGCACGGCCTGCATCGACACCCCGGACGCCGCCGCCGTCCTGGCCGAGCTGGACCGGCTGGGCTGGGGACTGGACCTGGTGCTCAACACTCACTGGCATGCGGACCACGCCGGCGGAAACGCCGAGGTCAAGGCCGCCACCGGCTGCGAGCTGCTGGGGCCCGCCGAGGTCTCCGGGCGGTTTCCCGTCGACCGGGTGCTCTCGCCCGGCGAGACGGTGATCCTTGGCGAGACCGAATTCCAGGTCCTGGAGTCCGGCGGACACACCCTGGGACATATCGCCTATTTCGCACCTTCGGCGGGAGCGGCCTTTGTCGGCGACACCCTCTTCGCCCTGGGCTGCGGTCGCATGTTCGAGGGCTCGCCGGCGCAGATGTGGGCCAGCCTCCAGCGCCTGGCCGCTCTGCCAGACGCCACCCGGATTTACTGCGCCCACGAGTACACCGCCTCCAACGCCCGCTTCGCCCTGTCGGTCGACGCCGATCCCGCCGTGAAGGCCCGGGCCGAGGCGGTCTTCGCGGCCCGCGAGCGCGGCGAGCCCACCGTGCCCAGCACCCTGGGAGAGGAAAAGGCCACCAACCCCTTCCTGAGGGCGCCGCGGCTGCGCCCGGGACTTCCGCCGCATGAAGCCTTCGCCGCCCTGCGGTCCGAGAAGGATGTCTTCCGGGGCTAGCGGACTCCCGCCGCGGCCAGGATCCGGTCAGAGGAGGGACGGCCCGACATACCCTGGCCCGGGGCGACGGTGATCTCGATCACGCCCTCGCGCACCAGAGCCCGGGCTTGGCGTCCCTCGACCAGCCGCACCCTCTCCAAACCGCCCAGGACAACGCGCCCGTCCGGCAGCCTCGTCATGCGGATGATGGCCTCGGCGGCGACCATGGCGGCGTCGGCGGTGAGGGCGGAGGAGGCCGGTGAGGCGTCGGCCTCAAAGGGGATCAGCCGCCGCGCCGCCCGGGTGGCCCGGGTGCTGGCCATGGCCAGCCGCTCCAGGAGCTGCTGGGGGCCTAGGGCCGTCATGCGCAGGGCCGGTCCGCCGCCGGACAGGGCTACGGCCAGGCCGTCCGGCCGGTCGGTGGTGAAGACGGTGAGCCCCCCGGTCCGGCTGGCCCGCAGGATCGGCTCGCCCAGGTCATTAAGGTAGAGAATGTCGCCCCGCGGCGCCGGCTGGGGCCTCAGGACCCAGACCTCGGGGCTGCGGTCGAACTTGACCAGGGGCAGACCCTGGCTGCGGTCGAAGGTGAGGCGGACCCCCGTCTCGCTGATGTAGCGCGCCACCGGCGGCGCCCCCGCCTGCCCTGCGGAAGGGCTGAACAGGACGCCTCCGGTCCCCGTTGCCGACTGGGCGAGGGACTCCACCGCACCCGCGAGGACGACTCCCGCCGCCAGGAAGGCGGGAAGGAGGCCGAATCGGCTTCGGGATGTTCGCTCAGGGTGTCCGGCGGAAGGCATCACGGACATTCTTTGCACAACGACTGGGGCGGATTTTGGACGCCCTCCTCATCCCGCCATGTACTGGCCGCCGTTCAGTGACAGGGTGGACCCGGTGACGAAGCCTGCGTGCTCTCCCGACAGGAAGGCGACCATGTCGGCGATTTCCTCGCCCCGGCCGAGCCGGCCCACGGGAATCTGGGCAATGATCGAGGCCAGCACGGTCTCGGGTACGGCCTGCACCATCTCGGTGTCGATATAGCCGGGGCAGATGCAGTTGACCGTCACGCCCTTGCGGGCGTTCTCCAGGGCCAGGGCCTTGGTGAAGCCGATCATGCCCGCCTTGGCGGCGGCGTAGTTGGTCTGGCCCATCTGGCCCTTCTGGCCGTTGATGGACGAAATGTTGACGATCCGGCCCCACTCGCGCTCTCGCATGCCCTCGATAACCTGCCGGGTCATGTTGAAGACGGAGTCCATGTTCACGCGGATGACGTCCGACCACTGGGCGGGCGACATCTTGTGGAAGACCCCGTCGCGGGTGATGCCGGCGTTGTTGACCAGAACGTCCACAGGCCCAAGCTCGGCCTCGACCGCCCGCACGGCCCTGTCGCAGTCCTCGAAGGATCCGACATTTCCCTTGACGACCATCACCCCAAGTTCACGGGCGCAGGCCTGTGCGGCCTCCTCGTTTCCGGAGTAGCCCGCCGCCACCTTCATGCCGTCGGACTTCAGGCGCTCACAGATCGCCCGGCCAATGCCGCGGGTCCCGCCCGTCACAAACGCCACTCTCGCCATCGCCGCCTCCGTTGGGGGTTGAGAATCTCAGACCTGCTCGACGCAGAGGGCCACGCCCATTCCGCCGCCGACACAAAGAGTGGCCAGGCCGCGGGCCGAGCCGGAACGCTTCATCTCGTGCAGCAGGGTGGTCAAGATGCGCGCACCGGAGGCGCCAATGGGATGGCCGATCGCGATGGCGCCGCCATTGACGTTCACCTTTTCGGGATCCAGGCCCAGCTCGCGCACCACGCAAAGGGCCTGGGCGGCGAAGGCCTCGTTCGACTCCACACGGTCGAGGTCGGCCACGCTCCAGCCCGCCCGCTCGAGCGCCCGGCGGGTTGCGGGGATGGGCCCCGTTCCCATGATCTCCGGCTCGACTCCGGCCTGGGCCCAGGAGGCGATGCGCGCCAGGGGGGTCAGACCCCGGGCTTTGGCTTCGCCAGCCGACATCAGCACCAGCGCCGCGGCCCCGTCATTGATCCCGGAGGCGTTCGCCGCCGTCACCGACCCGTCCTTGGTGAAGGCCGGACGCAGGCCTGAAACGCTGTCCAGGGTCGCCCCGTGGCGGATGTATTCGTCCTGGTCGACCACCGTGTCGCCCTTGCGGCCCTTTACGATCACCGGGACGATCTCGGCGGCGAAGCGGCCGGACTTCTGCGCGGCCTCGGCGCGGTTCTGGGAGGTCACGGCGAACCGGTCCTGGTCCTCCCGGGTGATCTGCCAGCGAGCGGCGATGTTCTCTGCGGTCTGGCCCATATGGTAGCCGTGAAAGGCGTCCCAGAGACCGTCCTTGATCATGGTGTCCACGAAGGCCAGGTCGCCCATCTTCTGGCCGCCGCGCAGATGCTGGGCGTGGGGGGCCTGGCTCATGCTCTCCTGCCCCCCGGCCACCACCACCCGGGCGGCCCCGTCGGCGATCTGCTGCGCGCCGAGCGCCACGGCTCGCAGGCCGGAGCCGCAGAGCTGATTCAGGCTCCAGGCCGGCGCCTCCACCGGGACGCCGGCGTTGATCGACGCCTGGCGGGCCGGCCCCTGACCGGCGCCCGCCTGAAGCACCTGGCCGAGGATGACCTCGCTGACGTCGGCGGCGGCCACGCCCGCCCGCTCCAGGGCGCCGGCGATGGCCGTACGGCCCAGATCATGGGCGGGAAGGCCCGAAAGGGCGCCGTTGAAGGACCCGACGGGGGTCCGGGCGGCGGAGACAATGACGACGTCGGTCATGGCGGGTGGCTCCTATAGGGGTGCGGCGGCGCCTGACCCGGCGACCGCTTCCGTCACCTTCCAGAAGACGCTCGCATCGGCAATACTGCAATGCAATAATGCAGCCTCTCGCGCGGGATCGCGCAGGAAGGAACCGGAATGGCCGAAACGAAGGGCGCCAAGGCGGGCGATGGCCCGGTCGTCATCAAGAAGTACGCCAACCGCCGACTCTACAACACGGCTTCGAGCACCTACGTCACGCTCGAACACCTGGCCGACATGGTGCGAAAGGGTGTCGATTTCGTTGTCTACGACGCCAAGACGAATGACGACATCACCCGCTCAGTGCTGGCACAGATCATCTTCGATGAGGAGAGCCGTTCGGAAAGCCTGCTGCCGATCCAGTTCCTGCGTCAGCTCATCGGCTTCTACGGAAACTCGATGCAGGCCCTCCTGCCCTCGTATCTGGAAATGTCGCTGGCCTCCTTCGCAGACCAGCAGGAGCGCCTGCGCCAGCAGTTCTCGGGCATGAACCCGCCCGCAGGCCTCGCCGCCTACGAGGATCAGGTGAAGAAGAACATGGCCCTCTTCAGCCAGGCCATGCAGATGTTCTCTCCCTTCGCCTATGGACGGCCTGAAGCCGGTCAGGCGGAGCCGGGGGTCCCGGGCGCCGGTGCGCCGGTTCCCGCCGCCGCGCCCGCCGAGAAGGCCTCCGATGAGGCCATTGCGGATCTCAAGCGCCGCATGGAGGAGATGGCCGCCCAGATCGACAGGCTGGCCTCAGGGCGATGACCAAGCCGATCGATCCCATCCTCCGCACACGACGCACCCGGGCGGCGCGGAGCCTTTCCACCGAGCCTGTTCCCGAGGCTCCAACGCCGAACTCCGGCGCCGGACGGCGCGACCGCGTCAAACCTCCGCCTGAGGTGCCCCTCGCCGAGGGCGCAGCCGCCCTGAGCGCCCACCTGATCGGTCAGGACGGGGCCAAGCGCGGCCTGCGCGGCGGCCCGCCTGTCCTTGACGCCGCCCGTTCAGCCTACCAGAGCACAGAGTGGTCGGGCGGCGCCGACCGACGCAAGAAGTCGGGCCGAAAGGCGCGCATCAAGACCTGAGCGGTCGCCGGGTCAATTCCGCCGCCCGGACGGGATTGCCCGGGCCCGCCGGATCCAGACGAGAGTTTTCTCTTTCTTCTCAATAGGTATGGTCATGGCGCAGCCCTTGCTGGGCTCCCGGCGCAATCCCTCGCCGGAGATCCGCCATGCCCGCCTTCGCCGCCCGCGTCTTTGACATCGCCCTGGTTGTCGCCATCTTCACCGCCTTCACCTGAGGGCGGGGTCCGGGTCGGCTCAGAGTTCCGCGACCGGTCCCGGGCGGCGCGCCCGGGACTGAAGCCACATCACCCCCAGAAGGTCCGAGGCCGAAGCCCAGAGACGGCCGAGGTTGGTGTACTTAGAGGCGCCGCTGGTCCTCGGGCGGTGACCGACCGGCAGGAAGAGGGTCGAATAGCCCTCCCGCAACATCAGGGCCGGCAGGTAGCGGTGGATGTGATCGAAATAGGGCAGGCGCAGGAAGGCGTCCCGGCGAAACGCCTTCAGGCCGCAGCCGGTGTCGTTGGCGGTGTCCCTCAGGAGGCGGCGCCGGACGCCGTTACCGATCCGGGAAGCGATCTTCTTGGCGGCGCTGTCCTGCCGGCGAACCCGCTCACCCCCCACCAGAGCCAGGTCGGGGGGGCCGGCCCGGAGGGCGTCGACCAGTTTTGGCGCATCGGCCGGGTCGTTCTGGCCATCCCCGTCGAGGGTGACGATAATCTCGCCCCGGGCCGCCAGGACCCCGGTCCGCACCGCCCGGCTCTGCCCTGAGTTCACACTATGGGCGAGAAGGCGCAGCGCCGGAATCTCGGTCTTCAGCGCCGCGAGGCGCTCGCGGGTATCGTCCCGGCTGCAATCGTCCACGAACAGGATCTCGACAGGCCAACCGGCGAAGGCGGCGGCGATCTCCCGGGCGAGATCCGGAGCCGCGCCGGACTCGTTGAACACGGGGACCACCACAGAGACCTCGGGACTGGGCCCGGGCGCAGGGCCCGCCGGCGGGGTCTGGGAAGGATCGGAGACCATGGAGCATCGTACGATCTTTCGGGGCTGAAGGGAAACGACGCCGCCTTCGGATCGTGCTAACCAGCCCTCCATGTGGCGAGCTGACATCATAAACGCCTTCCGGCGGCCCGGCGGCTGGCGCGGTCCGGCGGTAGCGGCCCTTTTCGCCTTCCTGGCGGGGCTGCCCGGCCTCCTCGCCCTTCCCCCCCTTGACCGCGACGAGGCCCGGTTCGCCCAGGCCACGGCCCAGATGCTGGAGCAGGACGACTATGTGGTCATCCGCTTCCAGGACCAGCCCCGTTTCAAGAAGCCCGTGGGCATTCACTGGATGCAGGCCGCAGTGGTCTCGACCTTTGGCGACGCCGGACAGAGAGACATCCGGCTCTATCGCCTTCCCTCCCTGATCGGGGCCATGCTGGCCGCCGCCGCCTGTGTCTGGGGGGCTGCGGGTTTCTTCAGCCGGGGCGTAGCCCTCCTGTCCGGCCTGATTCTGGGCGGGAGTCTTCTGCTCTCCACAGAGGCCTTCATCGCCAAGACCGACGCCATGCTGACCGGCCTGATCGTGCTGGCCATGGCGGCGCTGGCGCGCCTTTACGCCGAGGGGAGGGGCGGTCCTCCGGCGGGTCGATTGGCGGCGCCGGTCTTCTGGGCGGCCCTTGCCCTGGCGGTGCTGGTCAAGGGCCCTATCGCCCTGCTGGTGGCCGGTCTCGCCGCCCTCACCTTACGTTTGGCAGACCGCCGGCCCCTGACCGCCCGCCCCATCGGCTGGACCTGGGGCCTGATCCTTTTCGCCGCCATCGTCGGACCCTGGGCCTGGGCGGTGACCATCGCCACGGATGGCGCTTTCTGGTCGATGGCGATCGGCGGCGACCTGGCCCCCAAGCTCGCCGGCGGCCACGAGAGCCACGGCGCGCCGCCGGGCATGCACGCCCTGGCCGCGCCCCTGCTCGCCTTCCCCGCCACGCTTCTGCTGCCAGCCGCAGCGGTCGTCGCCTGGCGCCGGCGGGCCGAGCCCGGGATCCGCTTCGCCCTGGCCTGGCTCATACCCGCGTGGATTGTCTTCGAGGCGACCCCCACCAAGCTGCCGCATTACGTCCTGCCCTGCTACGCGGCGCTGGCCTGGCTCTGCGCTGCGGGTCTCGCGGAGGCGACGGGTCCCATCGTCCGGCGGGCGGGCGCGGCGCTGCAGCTGCTGGCGGGCGTGCTCCTGGCGGGTGTCGCCGTCGGCCTGACCCTGACTTACGGAGACGCGGGGGACGCGCCCGCCGCCGGCCTGACCGCCGGGCTCTTCCTCCTTGCCGGAGGTGCGGGAGCTCTGCTTCTGCTACGCGGTCAGCCCCGGCGGGCCCTGATCTGGGCCCTGCCGGCGGGCGTCCTCGCCCACGCCGCCCTGACCGCCCTCCTGGTCCCCAGCCTGCAACCCCTCCTGCTCTCCAGCCGGACCGTCGACATCCTCGCCAGCGCGCGCCTCCTGCCGGCCCAGGGCGTGGTGCCCGGCCCTGTGGCCGTTGCGGGCTATGCCGAACCCAGCCTGGTCTTCCTGGTAGGCACCGACACCGGGCTGGGCGACGCCGCCGATGCTGCAGCCGCCCTGGCCTCCGGTCGTGCGGCTGTGGTGGAGTCCCGGGAGCAGCCCGCATTCCGCCAGGCCCTGGCCCGGGCCGGACTCCAGTCGGTCGAGGTGGGCCGGGTGGCGGGCCTGAACTATTCCAACGGCGACGAGACCGAACTCACGGTCTACGCCCCCGCTCCCCGCCCCCCACCAGAGGCCCGTCCATGAGTCGCTTCATCGAGATCGTCGAGGTCGGGCCGCGGGATGGCTTGCAGAATGAAAAGACCATCCTCACGCCAGGCCAGAGGGCCGAGTTCATCCGTCGCCTCGAAGCCGCCGGCGCCCGCCGGATCGAGACCGTCTCCTTCGTCAACCCCGCGCGCGTGCCCCAGATGGCCGGCGCCGAGGAGGTCTGCGCCGCCCTTCCCGCCGATCCGTCACGCTCCCGGATCGGCCTGGTGCTCAACATGCGGGGTTGGGACCGCGCCATCTCCACGGGATGCGACGAAGCCAATGTGGTGGTCTGCGCCTCCGACGCCTTCGGGATCCGCAACCAGGGCGCGGAGACCCGGGCCCAGATGGACACCCTGGCCGCCATCGCCGGCCGTCGCGCGGCGGAAGGCGGTCCCCAACTCTCCGTGACCTTCTCGGTGGCCTTCGGATGTCCCTTCGAGGGCGAGGTGGACCCCGCCCGGGTGACCGGGCTGGTCCGCGAGGCGGCGCAGCTCCCCCTCGACGAGATCGCCCTGGCCGACACCATCGGGGTGGCGGATCCCTGGACGGTGCGCCGCCTGGTCGAGGCCTGTCGCTCGGTGTCCGCGGGCAAGCGCCTGCGCCTTCACTTCCATGACACCCGCAACACCGGCCTCGCCAACGCCTTCGCCGGGATCGAGGCGGGGGTGGACGTCCTCGACGCCAGCTGCGGCGGGCTGGGCGGCTGTCCCTTCGCGCCCAACGCTACGGGCAACATCGGCGCCGAAGACCTAGTCTACATGCTGGAGCGGGCGGGCTTCGAGACCGGCTATGACCTGCCGGCCCTGATCTCCACGGCCGAGTGGGTCTGCGGCCTCCTGGGCAAGACGCCGACGGCATCGGTTACCCGGGCGGGGCTGTTTCCAATTCCGGCCTGAGCCTCAGCGGGGCGGGCCCTTCAGGCGCCAGAGGACTGGCCGGACGACCGCCAGGGCAACGATGAACGGCCCCAGCGCCCAGGCCGCAAGGGACTCAAGCGGCGTGACGGCGCGCTTCCGGAAGAATCGGGCGAGGCCTCGGCCCTTGGCGAACTCCACACGCAGGGGATTGGCCCGGCTGGTGTGACCCACATGAATCACCCGGGCTGCCGGCTGGAAGACGACCTGGCCGCCGGCCCGGCGCACCCGCCAGCAGAGGTCGATGTCCTCGACGTGCAGGAAATAACCCTCGTCGAACCCGCCCAAGGCCTCGAAGTCCGTCCGACGCATGGCGAAGCAGGCGCCCGATATGGTCGGCGTCTCGACCACCCCGGTCGGGGTCGGTTCGTCCTCGAGGTGGACCTCGAACCGCCGCAGGGCCGGCGCCCTCCGGGCCAGGGTCGACAGGCTCAAGAGGGTGGACAGGGGGGTGATCTCCCCTCGCCGACCGCCCCTCTGCTCGGTTCCGTCGCTGTTGATGATGCGGGCGCCCACAAGGCTGGGCGACGGCCGGCCGCAGAGCGCTTCAGCCAGGGCGGTGACGCCGCCTTCGCCCAGAAAGGCGTCGGGGTTCAGGAACACCAAGAGGTCGCCCTGGGCGATGCCCGCGCCGAGGTTGGCGCCGCGGGCGAAGCCCACATTTCCCTGCCCGGTCAACAGGCGGACCCGGGGATTGAGGGCCGCCAGCTCCGCGAGGCGGGCGGCGTCCTCCGGCAGGGAGCCGTTGTCGACCACGATGACCTCACCCACCTCCGGCTGCGCCAGGGCGCTGTCGACCGACGGGAAGAGGGACTCCCCGGTCATGAAGACCACGAGCACGACCGAAGCCCCCGCAGCGTCTGCGGGGGTCGGGGCCATCCACACCTCGGGGCGGGAGCGCCTGAGCATCAGCCTCTCAACGCCGCGCGGGCCAGGTCCGGCGGGACCGCTTCTGCGGCCAGGGCGGCCACCGCCTCGTCCACGGACAGGACGGTCTGACCCTCGGCCCCCAGGCGGCGGATCGCCACCGCCCGGCTTTCGGCCTCCCGGCGGCCGACGGCGGCGATCACCGGGGTCTTGGCCAGGCTGTGCTCGCGCACCTTGTAGTTGATCTTCTCGTTGCGCAGGTCGAGCTCCACCCTCAGACCGGCCGCCCTCAGGGCTGCAGCGACCTCGCGGGCATAGTCGTCGGCGTCCGATGTGATCGAGGCCACCACCGCCTGGGTGGGCGCAAGCCAGAGGGGGAAGGCGCCGGCGTAGTTCTCGATCGCCACGCCCAGAAACCGCTCCATCGAGCCGCAGATCGCCCGGTGCAGCATGACCGGCCTCTGCTTGGAGCCGTCCTCGGCCACGTATTCGGCGTCGAGGCGCTCGGGCAGGACGAAGTCCAGCTGCAGGGTGCCGCACTGCCAGGTCCGGCCGATGGCGTCGCGCAGGTGGAACTCCAGCTTCGGACCATAGAAGGCGCCCTCGCCGGGCAGGGGCTCCACCTCCATGTTCACCGCCTGGCGGGCCGCGCGGTCGAGCTTGGCCTCGGCGATGTCCCAGACCTCGTCGGAACCCGCGCGGATGTCGGGCCGCAGGGCCAGCTTGACGCTGTGCAGGTCAAGGCCGAAGTCCGAATAGACCGAGTTCAGCAGCTTCACGAACTTCGTCGTCTCCGCCTCGATCTGGTCCTCGCGGCAGAAGATGTGGGCGTCGTCCTGGGTGAAGGCGCGCAGGCGCATGATGCCGTGCAGGGCGCCGGACGGCTCATACCTGTGGCAGGCGCCGAACTCGGCCATGCGCAGGGGCAGGTCGCGATAGCTCTTCTGGCCGAAGTTGAAGATCTGGACGTGCCCCGGACAGTTCATCGGCTTGACGGCCAGCTCCTCGCCTTCCGTCGTCTCGCAGGTGAACATGGCCTGGCCGAACTTTTCCCAGTGGCCGGACTTCTCCCAGAGACCCCGGTCCATGACCTGAGGCGCCTTGACCTCGACATAGCCGTCGGTCTCCAGCCGGCGGCGCATGTAGGCCTCCACCGTGCGGTAAAGGGTCCAGCCCTTGGGGTGCCAGAAGATCATCCCCTTGGCCTCTTCCTGAAGGTGGAAAAGGTCCATGGCCCGGCCGATCCGCCGGTGGTCGCGGCGCTCGGCCTCCTCGATGCGCTTGAGGTAGGCCTCAAGGTCGGCCTCGCTGGCCCAGGCCGTGCCGTAGATGCGCTGGAGCTGGGCGTTGCGGTGGTCGCCGCGCCAGTAGGCGCCGGCCAGCTTGGTCAGCTTGAAGGCCTTGCCGACATGCCGCGTGGAGGGCAGGTGCGGGCCCAGGCACAGGTCCTTCCAGCTTCCCTGGCGATAGACCGTGATGACCTCGTCCTCGGGCAGGTCGGAGATGATCTCGGCCTTGTAGGCCTCGCCGATCTCGCGGAAGTGGGCGATGGCCGCGTTGCGGTCCCAGACCTCGCGGACGATCTTCTCATCCCGGTCGACGATCTCGGCCATCCGCGCCTCGATGGCCCCGAGGTCATCCAGCGAGAAGGGCTCGTCCCGGGCGAAGTCGTAATAGAAGCCCTCGTCGATGGCCGGGCCGATGGTCACCTGGGTTCCGGGGAAGAGCTCCTGGACCGCCTGAGCCAGAACGTGGCTGGCGTCGTGGCGGATCACCTCCAGGGCGTCCGGGCTCTCGCGCGTCAGGATCTCGAAGGTCCCCCCGCCGGGGAGCGGGCGGTCCAGGTCCAGCAGTTCGCCGTCCAGGCGCACCAGCAGGGCGCGCTTTTCCAGCGATTTGGCGATGGCGGCGGCGACATCGCGGCCGCTTGCGCCTTCGTCGAAGGCTCGCTTCGAGCCGTCGGGAAAGATGAGTTCGATCATGGCTTGGTCTGTCCGTTTCGGACTCCCCCGGAGGGCCCTTCGAGGGGCGGCGCGGGAATCCGGGGCGGCACCGGGTCGTAGCCCGATCCCCCCCAGGGATTGCATCGACACAGTCGGCTGGCGGCCAGTCCGGCGCCTTTCCAGGGACCGTGCGTGATCAGGGCCTCTGCCGCGTAATCCGAACAGGTCGGAAGGAACCGGCACTGGCGCCCGATCAGGGGCGAAAGCGTCAGCTTGTAGGCGCGATGGGCGCCTCTGACGCAGCGTACATAAAGGGTCATGCCGGCTCGCAGGCTTGCGAATTAAGCTAGCGCTTATCCTGGGGAGTCCGCCGGATCAAGCCGCGCCGGCGGGGCTAGTTCGCGTTCCGGCCTTGCGCACGGCTTCAAGGGCGGCCTCGAAGGCCAGCAGGGTCGAAGCGTGCCGGGCGGGATAGTCCTTGACCGGGGCGAGCATGGCGAGATCCGAGAAACGTCCTTCAGGCGGGGATCCGCCTTGTTTCAGCATAGAGCGAAAGGCCCTCGTCGCCAACTCCAGGTCCGATTCACTGGCGCCAAGGATCGCCGTACCGAGAATGGCGGCCGAGGCTTGGCCAAGGGCGCAGGCCTTCACGTCCTGGGCGAAGCGGTTGATCCGGCCGGAGGCGTCGAGCCCCACGTCCACCGTCACCCGGCTGCCGCACAGGCGCGAGGTCTTCTCCGCCGAGCCGTCGGGGGCCTCCAGCCGGCCGAGGTGCGGGAGGTTGGCCGCAAGGGCCAGGACCTTGGCGGAATAGATGTCGTCAATCATGCGGGGTCCGGAGCCGTTCCGCCCCTGTCCGTCCAGATCTTCACGGCCTGCGCGACCAGGGCCTCGTTCATGGCGCGGAACCCTTCGAGGTGGGCGCTCCGGTGCGCCTTGTAATGCCGCTTCGCCAGGAAGCCTGTGAAGATCTCGCCATTGGAGATGATGCAGCCGGTAGGGCTGACAATATCGACCTCGATGAACCGCACCGACCTGACCCAGCCGTCCGACCGGGAGTCGCTCCAGTGGATCTGCTCCAGGGGCATCCACTCCAGAACGACGGGCCGGGCCTGCCTTGGCGTCCGGCCGGGAAGCGCCTCGGTCAGCTCCAGCTGGGCGCCGATCCGGATCTGGCCCCGGGCCGCCGGATAGAGGGGGTTCCAGGCGCTCCAGCCGTCGACTTTGCTGAGCAGCTCCCAAAGGACTTCAGGGGGGACCTGGACGCCGATCCGGTGCTCAACGCGCAGGGGGACGGCGCCCCAGGAGGGCTTGGGGGCGCTCCCCTTCATGCCGAACATGGGCGGTGGACGGATCGCCATCACGTCCTCTCCTTCAGTCTCCAGGTCGCGCCGGACGCGCTGTCCATGACCTCGACGTTCAGGGCCGCCAGCTCGTCGCGAATCTGATCCGCAGCAGCCCAGTCCTTCGCCGCCCGGGCCTGCGACCGGCGGGCCACCAGGTCGTCGATCCGGGCCTTCAACGCCTCGTCGGCGCCACCCTGGAACCAGGCCTCAGGATCGCCGAACAGGAAGCCCATCAACCGGGCGGAGGCCAGCAGCCGGCCCTTGGCCTCGGCGCGGCCAGGGCCTGTCGCCGTCTCCAGGGCGGTGGCCAGGCCGAACAGCTCGGCCATGGCGGCGGGCGTGTTCAGGTCGTCCTCCAGGGCGGCCAGGAAGGCGGGGTCCGGACCCGTATCGGCCGCCTCTACCCCCGCCGACCGGCGAAGGGCGCCGTACAGCCTGTCCAGCGCCTTGACCGACTGGGCGACCAGGTCGCTGGTCCACTCCAGGGGCGCGCGGTAGTGGCCGACCAGCAGGGCCCAGCGCAGGGCCTCGCCGGGGGCGACCTTCACCAGGTCCTTCACCAGGGCGACGTTGCCCAGGCTCTTCGACATCTTCTCGTCGCCGAAGTTCAGGAAGCCGTTGTGCATCCAGTACCGGGCGTAGGTCCTGTCCCCGCCGTGTCCGTGGACGCAGGCGCCCTGCGCCCGCTCGTTCTCGTGGTGCGGGAAGAGGAGGTCGATGCCCCCGCCGTGGATGTCGATGGGCAGGCCCAGGGACTGCTCGATCATGGCGGTGCACTCGATGTGCCAGCCGGGGCGGCCCGGTCCGAAGGGGCTGTCCCACACAGGCTCGCCGGTCTTGGACGGCTTCCACAGGACGAAGTCGGCGGGGTGGCGCTTGTAGGGGGCCACCTCCACCCGGGCGCCGGCGATCATCTCGTCCATGGGATGGCCGGACAAGGCGCCGTAGTCCGCGCAGGCCTGGGTGTCGAACAGGACATGCCCCTCGGCGGCGTAGGCCGAGCCGTTCCCCACCAGCCGGCCGATCAGGGCGATGATGGCGTCCATGGTCCGGGTCGCCCTCGGCTGGAAGGTCGGCCGCAGGGCCCCCAGCTCGGCCATGTCGGCGTTGTAGGCGGCCAGGTAGTGTTCGGTGATCACGTCGATGGCGACGCCGTCCTCGGCGGCCCTGCGATTGATCTTGTCGTCCACGTCCGTGATGTTCGCGGCGTAGAGCACGGCGTCCTCGCCAAAGGTGCGGCGCAACAGTCGGAACAGCACGTCGAACACCACCACCGGCCGATGGTTCCCGATGTGCACGTAGTTGTAGACCGTCGGCCCGCAGACATACATCGTCACCCGGGCCGGATCGGCGGGGACGAAGGGCCGCTTGGCGCGGGCCTGGGTGTCGTAGAGCGAAAGCGGCATGGGACGGGCTGGACCTGGCGGAATGCGGCGTGAGGTTGCCCCCGGCGGGGCGGCTCCCGTATACAGTCTGGCCGTCCGGCGGGCCAAGGACTTTGGGGACGCCCCCGACCCGCCGCGCGGCGCGTGAAGGATGATCCCATGGCCGCTTCCGCCGACTCCAACGCCGCCGCCGTGCCTGCAGGCCTCGAACCCCTGCGCCGGCCGACCCGCGAGGAGGCCATGGAGGCCGTCCGCACCCTGATCGCCTGGGCGGGCGACGATCCCCGCCGCGAGGGCGTGATCGACACCCCCAAGCGGGTCATCGACGCCTACCAGGACTGGTTCGAGGGCTACCGCCAGGACCCGGCGAAGGAACTGTCCAAGACCTTCGAGGACGTCCAGGGCTATGACGACATCGTCATGCTGCGGGACATCGAAGTGGAGAGCCACTGCGAGCACCACATGGCGCCCTTCCTGGGCAAGGCCTATGTGGCCTACATGCCGACCAACCGGGTCGTGGGCATCTCCAAGCTGGCCAAGGTGGTGACCATCTTCGCCCGACGTCTCCAGAACCAGGAGACCCTGACCCAGCAGATCGCCAACGCCATCAACGACAGCCTGCGCCCGGCGGGCGTGGCGGTTCTCGTCGACGCCGCCCACCAGTGCATGACCACGCGCGGCCTGCACCACCGGCACGTCTCGACGATCACGACCCAGTTCACCGGGGTCTTCAAGACAGACGATGGGCTGCGTCAGCGCTTCCTGGACTTCGCCAACCGCAGGTAGGAGCCGCCATGACCGCCGACTTCCCCGCGGCCCCCTCGATCGAGGCGCTGGAGACCGGCGACGTTCTGGCCCCCCGCTTCGGCCCCGACGGCCTGATCGCCGCCATCGCCCAGCACGCTGAGACGGGCGAGGTGCTGATGCTGGCCTGGATGAACGCCGAGGCCCTGCGCGCCACCCTGGCCTCCGGCGAGGCCGTCTATTTCAGCCGTTCCCGCCAGGCCCTCTGGAAGAAGGGCGAGACCTCGGGCCAGGTCCAGGTCGTTGAGGAGGTGCGGATCGATTGTGACCAGGACGCCGTCCTTCTGCGGGTCCGACCCCAGGGCGACGGCGGCGCCTGCCATGTGGGCGCCCGCACCTGCTTCTTCCGCAGCGTGACGGCGGACGGCGCCGGCCTCGTTCCCGTCCCCGGCGCCGGCCCGGACCGCGAAGCCGGCTGAGCCGCCTCAGGCCTCTGCGAGCCCCGATACCCCGTCGGGGCCGGGAGCGAAGGTGAAGGTCTTGAGGACGCTGGTCGTGAAGGTCGTGTCCAGGATGGTGGAGACGGCGACCATCTCGGCCTTGCCTTCCTTGCGTCCCAGGGTGAGGAGGACGAAGCCCTTGGCCGACTGGTCGGAATAGACCACCTCCCGGTTGGCGTCGGCCATGACCTGGCCGACGGGCACGCCGGCCAGGATATCGCCGACGCCCGGGCTGGTGATGGCGGTCGTGCCGAACTCCACCCCCACCCGGTTGCCGCCCTCAGGAGCGTCATACAGTTCATTGGCCCAGAAGGCGTGGCTGTCGCCGGACACGACCACGGCGTTGGCCTTGGCCCTCTGGATCAGGCTGTAAAGGCGCTGGCGGTCGGCGGGATAGCCGTCCCACATGTCGAGGCCGTAGGGCAGGCCCAGCTTCGAGATCCCCGTCATACGGTCGATGCGGCGGACCCCGTCGGGACCCAGGCCGGCCGTGGCCTCGGCGAACTTTTCCGGGCCCAGGACGGCGCGGAGGTCCGGCACGCCAACCCTCGCCATGACCACCTCGTTGCCGAGGACCTGCCAGGTCCGGCCCGTCCGGACCGAGTTGGCGAGGCCGCGCCGCAGCCAGTCGGCCTGGGCAGGGCCCACCATTCTTCGGTCCGGGTCGGCCAGACGCTTCCGGAAGCGGGCGACGTCGGGCTTGCCGTCAGGTCCGTTCAGGTCCACGGCGTAATCCAGCTGCTCGTCCCGCGCCGTAATGCGGGTCTCGAGCATGAAGAGGGTGGCGAGGTCGCCGAACTCGAAGGCCCGGTTGATGGAGAAGCCGCCGCCGTCCGGCTCGCGGATCGGCATCCACTCGTAATAGGCCTTGATGGCGGCGGCCTTGCGCCGGTTCCAGGAGCCTTCGTCCTTCTCGTGGTTCTCGGCCCCGCCCACCCAGGCGTTGTTGGCGGTCTCGTGATCGTCCCAGACAACGATCCAGGGGGCCCGGGCGTGGGCGGCCTGGAGCTGGGGATCGGTCTTCACCTGGGCGTGGCGGGTACGATAGTCGTAGAGGGTGACGATCTCGTGGGCCGGGCGAACCAGGCGGTCCAGCCTCTTGCCGGTCTCCGCCCCATAGCCGTCGGCGGCGTATTCGTAGATGTAGTCTCCCAGGTGCAGCACGGCGTCCACCCGGGGCAGGTCGGCGATGGCCTGGTAGGCGTTGAAATAGCCGCCCGGGTAGAGGGCGCAGGAGGCGATGGCCAGGACGGCGTCCTCGACCGGACCCTCGGGCAGGGTGCGGGTGCGGCCCATGGGCGAGGTCACGCCGTTCGAGGTGAAGGAAAAAGTGTAGGCCCGGCCCGGGTCCAGGCCGCCGACATCGACCTTGACCGTGAAGTCGCGGGCTGCGGAGGTTGTTCCCCGGCCCGACTTCGCCCCGCCGGCCATACGGTCTACCGGGTTGAGACTCCACTCATAGGCGATGGATCCAGAGGAGGGGTCCATGGGGGTGATCCGGGTCCAGAGGATGACCCGGTCGGCGGTGGGATCCCCGGAGGCCACCCCGTGGTCAAACCTCACCCTCTGGTCCTGGGCCGCAGCCGGCCCCGGGACGGCGGCGGTGCCCGCTCCAAACAGGGCCAGGGCCCGGCGACGATCGATGCGCATTGTCTTGGTCTCCCCCCGCCGCCAGGTCCGGCGACCCCAGATGTCTACTCCTAGACAAGCCCGATGACGAACCTGTGTCGAGAGCCCAGGCCTTGCACGCCTCCCCGGAGTCGGGATCATGCCCCATGGCCGCGTCCGGGACACCCGATGGATTCGACGAAGACGAGCCGGGGGCCGCGTCCGGCGGCGAGATCCTGGAGGCTGTCCTGGCGGCCGGCGCGGCGGGGCGCCTGGACCGGGCCCTCGCCGACGCCCTGCCGCAGCTGTCGCGGGCCCGGCTGAGGGCCCTGATGGAGGCCGGCGCGGTCACCCGCGACGGCGCGGCGGTGACGGACCCTTCGGGCCGGGCGGCGTCCGGGACCTACCGGGTCGCGGTCCCGGCCCCGGCGGCGGCCCTTCCCGAGCCGCAGGACATTCCCCTGGAGATCCTGTTCGAGGACGCGGACCTTATCGTGGTGGACAAGCCCGCCGGCATGGCGGTCCATCCCGGTCCCGGAGTTCCGGACGGGACCCTGGTCAACGCCCTGCTGCACCACTGCGGCGCCTCCCTCTCCGGGATCGGCGGGGTGGCCCGACCCGGCATCGTGCACAGGCTGGACAAGGAGACCTCCGGCGTCATGGTCGCGGCCAAGACCGACGCCGCCCATCGGGGCCTGGCCGCCCTTTTCGCCGCCCATGACATCGAGCGCAGCTATATCGCCCTGGTGCGAGGCGCCCCTCGACCCCCGACTGGGGAAATCCGGACCCGGATCGGCCGCTCGGCCCACGACCGGATGAAGATGGCGGTGATGAAGACAGGCGGCCGGGAGGCCGTCACCCACTACCGGACCGAGCGCACCTTCGGTCCGGCCGGCGCGCCGCTGGCGGCGAGGCTCGTTTGCCGGCTGGAGACCGGGCGCACCCACCAGATCCGGGTCCACATGGCCTCGCTGGGATGCCCCTGCCTGGGCGATCCCGTCTATGGGTCCGGCGCCCCTGCGGCTCCGGTGCGGGAGGCCCTGCGCGACTCCGGCCTCGCCCGGCAGGCCCTGCATGCGGCCGTGCTGGGCTTCGTCCATCCTGTGACCGGGGCGCGACTGAGGTTCGAGTCCGACCCGCCGCCGGACATGTCCGCCCTGGAAGCGCGCCTGTCGGATTTGTAACCGGCCGCCGCCGGGCTTCGCCTTGAAGCCGCCGCTTTCGTTCACTAGGTGAAATCCGACCTGGGGGGTGGGTCTTTACCGTCCTCCCGTCTGGAGGAAACCGACCGATGTCCGCGAACGCTCTGGCCGTGATGACCCCCGAAGGCGGTCTGTCGCGCTACCTGACCGAGATTCGCAAGTTCCCCATGCTCACCAAGGATGAGGAGTTCATGCTGGCCAAGCGCTGGCGGGAACATGAGGATCCGAAGGCGGCGCACCGGCTGGTCACCAGCCACCTGCGGCTCGTGGCCAAGATCGCCATGGGCTATCGCGGCTATGGCCTGCCCATCGGCGAGGTGATCTCCGAGGGCAATGTCGGCCTGATGCAGGCGGTCAAGAAGTTCGAGCCGGACAAGGGCTTCCGCCTCGCCACCTACGCCATGTGGTGGATCCGCGCCTCGATCCAGGAGTACATCCTGCGCTCCTGGAGCCTGGTGAAGATGGGCACCACCGCCTCGCAGAAAAAGCTGTTCTTCAACCTGCGCAAGGCCAAGAGCGCCATCTCGGCCTTCCAGGAGGGCGACCTGCATCCCGACCAGGTCGAACTGATCGCCACCAAGCTGGGGGTCGAGGAGTCCGAGGTCGTCTCCATGAACCGCCGGCTGTCCGGGCCCGACGCCTCCCTTAACGCCCCCATGCGGGTGGACGGCGAGAGCGAGTGGCAGGACTGGCTGGAGGATACCGGCGCCGTCAGCCAGGAGACCCAGGTCGCCGAGGACCAGGAGCACACCCAGCGGATGAGCCTCTTGGAAGCGGCCATGACCGAGCTGACCGACCGCGAGCGGCACATTCTGACCGAGCGCCGGCTGAAGGATGACCCCACCACCCTCGAGGACCTGGCCTCCCAGTACGGGGTCAGCCGCGAGCGGGTGCGCCAGATCGAGGTGCGGGCCTTCGAGAAGCTGCAAAAGGCGATGATCGCCTCAGCCCGCGAGAAGAACCTGGTCGAGTCCTGACGGGCTCGCCGGGCGGCGGCGGCGCAAGTCAACACGCATTGACATGGCGTTGGGCCAGGCGCAGGTTCCGCCCTGCGGGAGGCCCCGGATGAGAGCGGCCCCGCGAGGGAGACCGCTATGAATATCGCCGTCAGGATCGACACCGACGAGGCCATCCGCGAGGCCAACGAGACCCCGCTGGAGCTCCTGAACCCCGGCCGCGCCGACCGGTTCCAGAAGGACGCCATCCTTCCGGTCTTCGCCCGCCTGCGGCGCGAGGACCCCGTCCACTTCACCGCCGAAAGCGACTTCGGGCCCTACTGGTCGGTGACCCGGTGGAAGGACATCATGGCGGTGGACACCAACCACGAGATCTTTTCCTCGGCCCAGGGCATCACCCTGCCCAACCTGGTGGCCCTGGCTGAACAGCAGAAGGTGCTGGGCGAGCTGGCCCGGCCGCGCACCGGCGGCGGCGCCGGCTTCATCACCATGGATGAGCCCGAGCACGGCGTGCAGCGCAAGGCGGTCAGCCCCACCGTGGCGCCGGCCAACTTGCAGCGCATGGCGCCCATCGTCCGGGAGCGGGCCGGCCTGATCCTCGACTCCCTGCCCATCGGCAAGGAGTTCGACTGGGTCGACCTGGTGTCGAAAGAACTGACCGCCATGACCCTGGCGACCCTGTTCGACTTCTCCTTCGAGGACCGTCGCAAGCTGACCTACTGGTCGGACATGGTGACCAACCCGCCCGGTCATGGCCCGGTGAAGAGCTGGGAGCACAAGTTCCAGGCCCTGACGGAGTGCTTCATGGCCTTTGAGGAGCTGTGGAACCAGAAGGTCAACGCCGAGCCGTCCGCCGACCTGATCTCCATGCTGGTGCACAACCCGGCCACCCGGGACATGGACCGCGACACCTATCGCGGGAACGTCATCCTGCTGATCGTCGGCGGCAACGACACCACCCGCAACACCATCTCCGGCAGCGTCGTGGCCCTGAACCAGTTCCCCGCCCAGTACGACAAGCTGCGGGCCAACCCGGCCCTGATCCCGTCCATGGTTTCGGAGACCATCCGCTGGCAGACCCCCCTGGCGCACATGTCGCGGGTGGCCAAGACCGACTTCGAACTGGGCGGCAAGACCATCAAGGCCGGCGACCGGGTGGTGATGTGGTACCTCTCGGGCAACCGCGACGAGGACGAGATCGACAACCCCAACGCCTACATCATCGACCGCGACCAGTCCCGGCATCACATGTCCTTCGGCTTCGGCGTGCACCGCTGCGTGGGCAACCGCGTCGCTGAGCTTCAGCTGACCATCATCTGGGAAGAGATCCTCAAGCGCTTCCCCGAGATTCGGGTCTCAGGTGAGCCGGTCCGTAACTTCTCGAACTTCGTCCATGGGTTCGAGACCCTGCCGGTCATCATCCCGGCCCGGAACTAAGCCGGGAGCCAACCGGATGACCGACCTGGCCGAACCGGCGCATCTTGTCGCGCCACGGCGCCGCGACGCCCGGGCGACCCGCGCGGCCATCCTCGAGGCGGCGAAGCGCGCCTTCGCCGTGACGGGATACGACCGGACGTCCCTGCGCGACATCGCCGCCCTGGCGGGGTCGGACGTGGCCCTGATCCCGCGCTATTTCGGCGGCAAAGAGGGCCTGTTCACCGAGGCCCTCAAGGCGACCATCGCCCCCGACCGCCTGCGCGACTGGGACCGCAGCCGCTTTTCCCGGGACGTGGCCGAGATGATGGCCGGCGCCGCCGATATCGCCGATCCTCGGACCCGGACCTTCCAGTTCCTGCTGCAGGCGGCGACCTCGCCCACCACGGCGCCCCTGCTGGGCCGTGCGGTGCAGGAGCGCTTCCTCGCCCCCATCCGCGACTGGCTGGGCGACGCGGCCGGCCAGGAGCGGGCCCGCGTGCTGGCGGCCATCTATATCGGCTTCCTGGTCGAGCGCCTGATCCGCGGCGCCGCCCTGGAGGGCGCCGAGCGCACCGCCTTCGTCGAGCGCGTCACTGCGGTGATCGAAGGGGTGATCGGGGCGGCGTGAACCGACCGGGACGGGACCACCGTCAGACGGCGGATCCCGGATCCAGCCAGCCCTCCTCCCGAAGCCGGCCCACGCGCGAGCGGGAGACCGGCGCCTCCAGGGTCCCGGTCAGCCGAAGGCGCAGATTGCGGCCATCCTCGATCACACCGGTGATGGCGCCCCGGGCCACCCACCAGGACCGGTGAGTCTGCACGCCCTCCACATCCTTCAGGCCGGCCATGGCCTGGGCCAGGGACATCAGCACCAGGGCGGAGCCGTGGGGCGTGTGCACCCGCACATAGTGATCCTCCACCTGCAGGCAGAGCACATCCCGCCCGAGGCGGGCGGGCAGGCGGTCGCGGGGGTCGGCGGCGGTGGACTCCGGGCCGGACGCGTCGACGGACCGTCGCTGGGTGAACCCCAGGATGGCGAGGGTCGCCACGGTGCTGATCGCCAGGCATTGGCCGTACCACTCCCCTGCGGAGACCTGGCTGACGACCGGCCAGAGTCTGAGGGCGAGGAGTCGACTGAGGGCGGCCGGCGCCAGGGACAGGAGGGCGACGGCGGGCGGCGCCCAGAGCCAGACCGGCAGACGTCGGGCCTGGGCCCACCGGGCCAGGGCCGGCACGCAGAGGCCGAAGGTCAGGGATCCGCCCCAGACACAGACCAGCCAGTACCCGATCCTTTGAGCCGGGGCGCCGTTCAGATAGCTGCCGAAGGGTCCGAGGACGCCGAGGATCAGGCCGCAGGCGGTGGAGGCGGCGACGGCCGCCACCGCCGGACGCCGCAGGACCGCCCCTACCCTTCCCCACGACATGCTGGCCTCCGGTCCCTGGCGTTTCGGGGGGGCGGACCGCTCGCCGGTCTGCGAACCCGTTCGCCCGTTCGCCCATCTCCGCTGGCGAGGCCGCAGGGTCTGCATTCGAAGATCCGCCCCATCGTCCTCTTGTTCTCGAAAGATCCGCCCATGTCCACACGCTCAAGACTCTTCGCCGGCCTGGCCCTCGCCGCCCTGGTGACGGCCGGTCTGGTTCCCGCCGCCGCCCTCGTCCTGGGGTCGGCCCAGGCCGCTCCTCAGGCGGCCCCCACGGCCGCAAGGGACGCCGTCGTCTTCACCCGGGTTCAGGCGCCGGACGGCGACCAACCCGACATCGAGGTGGGGATCTGGAGTCCGGCCGAGGCGTCGCCGAGGCTGCGACCGTTGATTGTGATCTCGCATGGGACCGGAGGCGATTTCCGCAGTCACATGGCGACCGCTCAGGCCCTCGCCCGCGCGGGATTTGTCGTCGCCGCCCTGACCCACACCGGGGATAACTGGCGCGACCAGAGCCGGTCGACCGACCTCGCCGGGCGCACCCGCCAGGTCTCAGCCCTGATCGACTTCATGCTGACGCGATGGGACGGTCGCGCCGGGATCGACCCCCGTCGGATCGGCGCCTTCGGATACTCCGCCGGCGGGTTCACCGTCCTGGCGGCGGCGGGGGGACGACCGGACCTGACCCGAATGACCGACCACTGTCGAACCCACCCCGACAATTTCGACTGCCGATTGGTCAG
This sequence comes from Phenylobacterium sp., assembly GCF_020402505.1. Classification (GTDB taxonomy): domain Bacteria; phylum Pseudomonadota; class Alphaproteobacteria; order Caulobacterales; family Caulobacteraceae; genus Phenylobacterium. Next base: position 31,609 of record NZ_JADBZL010000060.1, read on the forward strand.
CCAGCACGCCGTTCCGGCAGGTCCGGCCGGCGGAAACCCCCTTGCAATCCCAACCGATCCGAGGATCAGGGCCCTGGTGGTCGCCGCCCCGGCCCTCGGCTTCACCTTCGCAGGGCGCGGTCTTGCCGCCGTCACCCAGCCGGTCCAGCTGTGGCAGGCCGGCTCAGACCAGATCCTGCCGGCACCCGAGTATGTCGAGCCAGTGCGCGCGGCCCTGCCGAACCCGCCCGAATTCTTCCGGGTCGAGGGCGCGGGTCATTTTGACTTCATGCCGCCATGCTCGACCGAACTGAAACTGTTCGCACGGGCGATCTGCGCCCCGACGCCGGGATTCGACCGGGCCGCCTTCCACGAAACCTTTGGCCGGGAGGTGATCCGGTTCTTCAAGGCGCACCTGGCCGCGTCGTCGCCGGACGCCGCTCCAGTGAGGGCGGGCGGCGTCAATCCAGGAAGGGGTCCCGCATCATGATGATGTCGTCGCGCTGAGGGCTGGTGGACAACAGGGCCACCGGCGCGCCGACCAGCTCCTCGATCCGACGGACGTACTTCACCGCCGCGCCGGGCAGGTCCTTCCAGGAGCGGGCGCCCTGGGTGCTGTCGGTCCAGCCTTCGATCGCCTCGTACACCGGGACCAGACGCGCCTGATCGCGCAGGCCGGCGGGCAGGTAATCCACCGGCTGGCCGTCGAGGGTGTAGCCGGTGCAGATCTTCAGGGTCTCGATCCCGTCGAGGACGTCCAGCTTGGTCAGGACGATGCCCTGGACCCCGCCGACCCGGACCGACTGGCGCACCAGGGCGGCGTCGAACCAGCCGCAGCGGCGAGGCCGGCCGGTGACCGTGCCGAACTCGTGCCCGCGCTCGCCCAGGCGGGCGCCGATCTCGTCGTGCAGTTCGGTGGGGAAGGGGCCCTCGCCCACCCGGGTGGTGTAGGCCTTGACGATGCCCAGGACATAGCCCCCGGCCTGGGGACCCACGCCCGAGCCCGCCGCCACCTGTCCGGCGACGGTGTTGGAGCTGGTCACATAGGGATAGGTGCCGTGGTCGACGTCCAGCAGGGTGGCCTGGGCCCCTTCGAACAGGACCCGCCGGCCGGCGCGGATCTGGTCGCCGAGGATTCGCCAGGCGGGCTTCACGAAGGGGGCGACCTGGGGCGTGATCTCCGCCAGCTGGGCGAGGATGTCGGCGGGGGTGACGGGGGAGAGGCCGAGGCCCGCGCGCAGAGCGCCGTGGTGGGCCAGCAGGCGCTCGATCTTGGTCTCCAGGGCCTCGCGGTCGGAGAGGTCGGCGAAGCGGATGGCCCGGCGGCCGACCTTGTCCTCGTAGGCCGGGCCGATACCCCGGCCCGTGGTGCCGATCTTGCCAGCGCCGGCCCGGGCTTCCCGCGCCTGGTCGAGATCGCGGTGCAGGGGCAGGATCACCGTGGCGTTGTCGGCCAGGACCAGGACGTCCGGCGTGACCTCGAGGCCCTGGGCCCGGGCGCGGCCGATCTCGTCCATCAACGACCAGGGGTCCACCACCACGCCGTTGCCGATGATGCTGAGCTTGCCCTGCACCACGCCCGAGGGAAGGAGGGAGAGCTTGTAGGTCTTGTCGCCCACCACGATGGTGTGGCCGGCGTTGTTGCCGCCCTGGAAGCGGACGACCACGTCCGCACGGTCGGCCAGCCAGTCGATGACCTTGCCCTTGCCCTCGTCGCCCCACTGGCCGCCGATGACGGTGACGTTGCCCATGATGTGATCCTGTCAGATATGCGTCCGCCGCCTGCCGGCGACTCCGTTCCCGCCCTTCGACAGGCGCTCGGCGGGGGGAGGGTCTGCAATGTCTGGACCCGAGGCGGCGCAGGTCGCGCCGGGCTTCCGGTCCGCGGGGGATAGACAGGCGGGCGGGGCCGACGTCAAGGGGTTTTGGTCTGGAGCCGTCGGTCTCCGGGCGCTAGGACGGAACCATGGACAGACCTCGCTTCCACCTCGCCTTTCCCGTCCGCGACCTCGCCGAGGCCCGGGCCTTCTATGGCGGCCTCCTGGGCTGCGCCGAGGGGCGGTCGAGCCCGGATTGGGTGGACTTCGACTTTCACGGCCACCAGATCGTCGCCCACCTGGCGGCCGCGCCGGAGGGTGTCGCGACCAATCCCGTGGACGGCGAGGACGTGCCCGTCCGCCATTTCGGGGTGATCCTGGACCTGGCGTCCTGGCGGGCGCTCGCTGACCGGCTGGAGGCGGCGGGGGTGGACTTCATCATCCCGCCCCAGATCCGCTTCCAGGGCCAGCCCGGCGAGCAGGCGACCCTCTTCTTCCTCGACCCCTCCGGCAACGCCCTGGAGTTCAAGGCCTTCGCCGACGACGCCAGGATCTTCGCCCGGTGAGCGTGCCCGCCTTCGCCGACATCGAGGCGGCGGCGAAGCGGCTGGCGGGCCAGGCCGTGGTCACGCCGCTGATCGAGAGCCCGGCCCTGAACGAGAGGCTGGGCCTGCGGGTGCTGATCAAGCCCGAGACCCTGCAGAGGGTGGGGGCCTTCAAGTTCCGCGGCGCCTACAACCGCCTGTCGCAGATCGCCCCCGCCGACCGCCCTCGCGGGGTGGTGGCCTTTTCCTCGGGCAATCATGCGCAAGGGGTGGCCCTGGCCGCCCGGCTTCTGGACATGCCGGCGGTGATCGTCATGCCGGCCGACGCCCCCGCGGTGAAGGTCTCGGCCACCCGCGGCTACGGCGCCGAGGTGGTCTTCTATGACCGCATGACCGAGAGCCGGGAGGCGATCGCCGCCCGATTGGCGGAAGAGAGGGGCGCGGTGATCGTGCCGGCCTACGATGACCCCGACATCATTGCGGGGCAGGGCACGGCGGGGCTGGAGCTGGCCCGGCAGGTGCAGGCCCTGGGGGCGGAGCTGGACCTGGTTGTCGGCCCGGTGGGCGGCGGCGGACTGATGGCGGGGGTGGCCCTGGCGGTGCAGACCCTGTCGCCGAAGACCCGGATCGTGGGGGTCGAGCCCGAACTCTATGACGACGCCCGCCGGTCCCTGGTCAGCGGCCGGCGCGAGACGGCGGCGCCGACCGTGCGGACCCTCTGCGATTCCCTGGAGACCCCGTCGACGGGGGAGTTGACCTTCCCGATCCTGAGGGAGCGCCTGTCGGCCATCGTGACGGTGAACGACGCCGAGGTGGCCGAGGCCATGCGGCTGGCCGTCTCCACCCTCAAGCTGGTGGTGGAGCCTGGCGGCGCCGTCGGTCTCGCGGCCCTGATGGCGGCTAAGGTCCCGGAGGCGGCGCCCGGCGCCTGCGTGGGCCTGGTGTTGTCCGGGGGCAATGTCGACCCGGACCTCTTCGCCCGGGTGCTGAGGCGGGAAATCTGACGCAGCGCTTCTGGCGGAAGCCGGCGCCAGGGGGTAATCACCCCTCCAGCCTTCTCTCCAAGGGGACCTGAATGACCCTCAAGCGCACCCTCCTGGCCGGCCTGTCGGCCCTTTTGATTTCCGCTCCCGCCCTGGCGGCGGACCTGGATCCGGCCCGCCTGACCCAGCATGTGAGGGTGCTGTCGGACGACGCCTTCGAGGGCCGGGCCCCGGACACCGAGGGCGAACGCAAGACCGTGGCCTACCTCGTCGAGCAGTTCAAAAGCTTCGGCCTCAAGCCCGGCGGCGACCTGCAGACGGACGGGACCCGGGCCTGGACCCAGGATGTGCCCCTGGCCCGGTTCGACACCGAAGGGCCGGTGGCCGTCAGCGTCAATGTCGCCGGCCAGACCCGGACCTGGACACAGGGCGAACAGGTCGCCATCCGCGCCGCCCAGACAGGTATCGACCGACTGACCCTGAAGGACATTCCCATCGTCTTCATCGGCTATGGCGTGACCGCGCCCGAGCGGAACTGGGACGACTTCAAGGGCCTCGACATGAAGGGCAAGATCGGCCTGGTGCTGATCAACGACCCCGACTTCGAGACCGGACAGGGCGACTTCGGCGGCAAGGCCATGACCTATTACGGCCGCTGGACCTACAAGTTCGAGGAGGCCGCCCGGCGTGGGGCGGTCGGCTTCCTGGTGATCCACGAGACCGATCCGGCGTCCTACGGGTGGGCGACGGTGAAAAACTCCAACACCAGCACCCTCTTCGACATCATCCGCGCCAATCCCGGCGAGGCCCATGCGCCCCTGGAGGGCTGGATTCAGCGCGACGCGACGGTGGACCTGTTCAAGGCGGCGGGCCTCGACTTCGAGGCGCTTAAGGCCAAGGCTCAGACCCGGGACTTCCGCCCTGTCGAGCTGACCGGGGTGACCTTCTCCACCGACTACGCCGTCCGGGCGCAGAAGATCATCTCGAAGAACGTCGTCGCGCGGAAGCCGGGGCGCCGCCATGCCGACGAGACCGTCATCTACACGGCCCACTGGGACCATCTGGGCGTGGGCGTGCCGGACGCCAGGGGCGACCGGATCTACAATGGCGCCCAGGACAACGCCCTGGGGATCGCCTCCCTGCTGGAGGTCGGACGTCAGTACGCCCGCGCGCTGGCGCCGGATCGCTCGGTGGTCTTCCTGGCGGTGACCGCCGAGGAGCGGGGCCTGCTGGGCTCGGAGTACTATGCCGCCAACCCCCTCTATCCGCTGGCGACGACGGCGGGGGTGATCAACATGGACGGCGCCTCCACATCCGGCCCGGCCCGGGATTTCACGACCTCGGGCGACGCGCCCCTGACCCTGCAGGACGACCTTGTGGCCCTGGGCGCCAAGCGCGGCCGGGCCTATACGCCGGATCCCAATCCGGGCGCCGGCTACTTCTTCCGTTCGGACCATTTCCCCTTCGCCAAGCGCGGCGTGCCGGCCATCTCCTTCGGCTCCGGCCAGGACCTGGTCGAGGGCGGTCGGGCCCGGGGCGAGGCCCTGGCCAGGGACTACACAACCTTTCGCTACCATCAGCCCGCTGACGAATGGTCGCCCGACTGGAACCTGACCGGGGCGGCCCAGGACGGCGGCCTGCTCTACGACCTCGGCCGTGAGCTCGCCAATTCGCGCCGCTGGCCCGACTGGAAGGCGGGCTCGGAATTCCGCGCCGTCCGCGCCGCAACCGCGACCCAGAGGCGATAGGGGTCGACGGGCGCTCGCCATGCCCTATGGTGACGCGCGTCATCTTTTGAGCCGGTCCATGCCCGACACCGCCTACGCCCCCGCCGGAAAGCGCGAGATCACCAAGGCGCAGAACCGTCAGGCGATCCTCGATGCGGCGCGCGAGGTGTTCGGCGAGGTGGGGTTCGAGACGGTGACCGTGCGCGACATCATCCGCCGCACGGGCCTGGCCTCGGGGACCTTCTACAACTACTTCCGCTCGAAGGAGGAGGTCGCCGCCGCCCTGTCCCGGGACGGCGCCCGCCGCTTCTCACCGATCTTGAAGGCCCAGCGTGAACGCGCCCGGACCTGGCCAGAGTTCGTCCGAGGCGCGCTCAGCGCCTATTACGGCTTCCTGGCCAGCGAGCACGACAACTGGATGGCCCGCCGTCCGGTGGGGGAGACCGGCCTGACCGTCATGGGCGAGACCCCCGAAATGTCCGCCGTGTTCGAGGAGGTCCGCCGGTCCATCATCGACGAGGCCGAGCGGGGCGGGGCGCGGGGCGTGGACGCCGACTATCTGGCCGCCGCCTGCATCGGCCTGGCCCGGGAGGTCGGCCGCAAGATGCTGGCCCGGCGCCCCATCGACCCGGCGACGGCGACGGACTTCGCCGTGGCCCTGATCCTGCGCGGCACGGCGGGCCTGGCCGAGGCGGCCCGGTGAGCCGATCCGGTCAACAGCGGGCGATCCTGTCCTGGATCCTGTCCCTGCCGGCGCCGGTGCTGCGCCTGTTGTCGGGCGGCGTCGCCACCTACCGGGAGGGGCGGACCCTCGACCCCCGCCTGCAGTTCCTCGCCGCCGGCGCGCGCCGGGGTCGCCCGATGAGCGCCATGACCCCTGAGGAGGCCCGCCGCGCCAGCTCCGCGGGCTTCCGCGCCACCGCCGAGGCCCCGCCCTCCGGCGTGCGCATCGAGGCCCTGACGGTTCCCGGCGGCGAGGGTGACCGGCCCGCCCGCCTCTACCGGCCCTCACGGCCATTGCCGGATGTTCCCATCCTGGTCTTCGCCCACATGGGCGGCGGGGTGATCGGCGACCTCGACACCACCGAGGCGTTCTGCGGTCGCCTGGCCGAGACCCTGCGCGGACCCGTACTGTCCGTGGATTACCGTCTGGCCCCCGAGCACCGGTTCCCGGCGGGATACGAGGATGTCCTGGCGGCCTTCCGCTGGGCCAGGGACAAGGCCGGGGACCTGGGCGCGCCCCCCGGGCGGGCAGCCATTGGCGGGGACTCCATGGGCGGGCTGTTCGCCGCCGCCCTGGCCCAGGAGATGCGGCGGATTGGTGAACCCGGACCCGACCTTCAGTTGCTGGTCTATCCTTGCGTGGACCTGGCCAGCGAGACGCCCTCCATGACGGCCTTCGCCGACGCCTTTCCCCTGGACCGGGCGACGATGGAATGGTTCGTCGGCCACTATCTCCCGCCCGGCGCAGATCCCGCCGATCCGCGCAATGCGCCAGGTCGCACCGGTGACCTGTCCGGCCTGCCGCCCGCCGTCATCGCCACCGCCGGCTTCGATCCCCTGGTCGACCAGGGCGAGGCCTACGCCCGCCGTCTCGCCGCCGCCGGCGTGCCGGTGGACTACCGACGCTATGACAGCCTGGTCCACGGCTTCACGGCCTTTGGCGGGGTGGTCCCGGAGGCCCGCCGGGCCTGCGGGGAGATCGCCGGCCTGGTCGCCGCCCGGCTCTCCCAACCCCTTCAGAAGGACTGACCCATGCGTGCGCTCGTCGTCGAGGAACTGGCCGCAGAGTACGCCGGCTGCCGGGTCAAGGACCTGCCCGACCCGGTTCCGGGGCCGGGGGAGGTGCTGGTCAAGGTCCGGGCGGGGGCGGTGAACTTCCCCGACCTCATGCAGACCCGGGGCGAGCACCAGCACAAGCCGCCGGTGCCCTTCACCCCCGGCATGGAGATGGCCGGAGACGTCGTCTCGGTAGGCGAGGGCGTCACAGCCTGGAAGCCGGGCGACGCCGTGGCGGGGGGCTCGCGCACGGGCGCCTTCGCCGAGTACGCCGTCAGCCCCGCCGCGGCCCTGCACCGCAAGCCCGACGCCCTGTCCTACGGCCAGGCCGCCGGCTACCAGGTCTGCTACCTGACCGCCTGGGTCGCCCTTGTCCGCCGCGCCCAGGTGCAGCCAGGGGAGTGGGTCCTGGTGCATGGCGCCGCCGGGGGCACGGGCCTGGCCGCCGTCGACCTGGCGAAGCACCTCGGCTGCCGGGTCATCGCCGCCTCGGCCTCCGACGCCAAGCTGGCGGTGATCGAGAAGGAATACGCCCCCGATGCGGTGGTGAACGTCTCCCGGGGCTTCAAGGACCGGGTCAAGGAGATCACCGGTGGCCGCGGCGCGGACGTCATCTACGATCCCGTCGGCGGCGATGTCTTCGACGAGAGCGTGCGCTGCATCGCCTTCGACGGGCGCATCCTGTCCATCGGCTTCACCTCGGGCCGGCTGCCCGTGCTCCCGGTCAACTACGCCCTCATCAAGGGCTTCTCGGTCATGGGGGTGCGGGCCGGGGAGTACGGCCGGAGGTTCCCCGAGAAGGGCCGCGAGAACAACGAGGCCATCTGGAAGCTGGCCGCCGAGGGCGCCATGCATCCGCGGGTCGACCGGGAGTTCCCCCTGGACGGCTGGCGGGAGGCCTTCGACACCCTGGCCGAGCGGACCGTCGTGGGAAAGACCATCATCCGCCCCGACCTGTGAGGGCTCCTCCTGGCCCGGCGCGCCCCGACGCCATTGACAGGGGGGCGGGCATCCCCTATTCCCCGCGCCTCGTTTTCTCCCGGAGTTGGTCCCGTGAAGCGCACTTTTCAGCCCTCCCGTCTCGTGCGCGCGCGCCGTCACGGCTGGCGCGCCCGCATGGCCACCAAGAACGGCCGCAAGGTCGTCGCCCGCCGCCGGGCCAAGGGCCGCAAGCGCCTGACCGCCTGACCGGGCGACGCAGGCGAACCTCAGGGCCCTCCAGATGGAGGAACCCGCCCCTCTCTCAAGTCTCCGTCTCGAACGGCTCCGGACCCGTCCGGGCTTCCTCGCCGTCGCCAAGGGTCGCGCGTGCGCCCGGGGTGCTGTCCTGATGCAGGTCCGGGATCGCGCCGACGGCGACGACCTCGTCCGGGTAGGCTTCACCGCCACCCGCCGGATCGGCGGGGCGGTCGTCCGCAACCGGGCCAAGCGCCGCCTGCGCGAGGCCGCCCGCCTGCTCGTTCCGGTCCTTGGACGCCCCGGATGCGACTATGTCCTGATCGCCCGGGGCGGAACGCCGACCCGTCCCTGGCCGCGTTTGCTTGACGACGTGAAAACCGCGCTGATAAGCCTCGCGGCC